>JALWJX010000120.1 GCA_026996895.1 Candidatus Kapaibacterium sp. | reverse complement strand
TAGCCCAGACGTCACCTTTCACAGTGATTCCTTTTCAAGGGGTGTTAACGACCAGTGGTGGAGTGGTCGTGCCCGATGGGAATTATCAACTCACCTTCCGACTCTACCCAACCGCCAGCGGCGGGAGTGCCGTGTGGAATGAAACACAAACTGTCAGTGTGTCCAATGGGTCGTTCAGCGTATTGCTGGGCAGCCAGAACAGTTTTGGGAATTTGCGGTTTGATCGGCGGTATTACTTAGGGATCAGCATAGGGGGAGGCAGTGAGTTAGAGCCGAGGATTCCGATCGGAGCAGTGGCGTATAGCATTCGGTCTCGGTGGGTAGAGGAAGTAACCAGTGGGAACATAGGGGGTGTGATAGTAGCGGGGGAAGGGATCGGGATTGATCAGAGCAGTACGGCGGTAACGATCCGGGCGTTGGTAGGGGAAGCGATCTGGAATGCGGGGCAGTTGCAGGGGCGATTGGTGAGTAGTGCGGCGCCGCAGGTGGGGCAGGTATTGAAGTGGGATGGGACGAAGTGGGCGCCAGGGGATGGAGGCGGGAGTGGTGGAGCAGTTGGAGGGGATTTGAGCGGGGTGGTCACGAATGCGACGGTGATAGCGCTTCGTGGTCGACCAATCAGTAATGCAGCACCCCATACTGGGCAGGTGCTGCGGTGGAGCGGATCGCAGTGGCAGCCGGCAACCATCACCAGTAGTGGCGTTTTCTGGTCCCTGGGTGGCAATACACTCAATGGTACGGAATTTATCGGGTCGCTGAATGCGCAACCCGTGCGGGTCAAAGTGTATAACCAGACGGTCTTTCGCTGGAATCCTGATTCCAGCTTGCAGCGAGACGACGGTGGCAATGCGCGGGGGCGTGGCGCCGTGGATCTTCAGGCGTATCGATCTGCGAATGACCAGGTTGCAGCCGGTGCGTATAGTGTGATCAGTGGTGGGAAGAACAACAAAGTGGCAGCCGGCGCAGACTTTGGTGTTGTCAGTGGCGGATTAGGCAACGCTGTCCTGGCGACTGCTGCTACTATTGGTGGTGGTGCCAATAACGCTGCAGGAGCAATTTATTCGGTGGTTGGAGGAGGAGAAGCCAATGTTATCGAGTCAATTGCCCATTATGGAACCATCGGCGGCGGGTATTCCAATACGATTGCTGGAAAGTATAGCATCATCGGCGGTGGACGAGGTAACCAGATCGATACGGCGCATTATGCTGCTATCGTTGGCGGGCGAGCGAATCATATCGGCAATGGCGGTTCCTATAGCAATGGCGATAGCTATGGATTCATTGGCGGTGGGTATCAGAACGAAATTCAGGCAAATACCCGCGGTGATGTCATAGTCGGTGGTCGGCAAAATGTTATCGAATCAACTGCTGACTATAGTTTCATTGGAGGCGGTAAGAAGAATCGCATTAGTGCTGATTACAGTGCGATCGCTGGAGGATACAACAATGCTGTTACGGCTTCTTATGGATTTATCGGTGGTGGCGAGAGAGATACGGTTTCAGGCTCCTACAGCAGCGTTATCGGGGGATATAAAAATGTCGTCACGGGGAGTTATGGAGCAATCGCTGGTGGCTACCGTAATCGCGTTTCGGGATCCACAGGATTTGTCGGCGGAGGACGTTTCAATCGGGTTACGGGTGATTACAGTGCTATTGTCGGAGGCGACTCCAATCTGGTCAGTGGGAACTACAGTGTTATTGTAGGAGGGAAAAACAATACTGCATCGGGCAATTATGTGTTAATCTTCGGACGCAATGTCCAGCCTACAACGAACGCCAGTTATCGCGTGTACTTCTTCGATTCCACAAACTATGGGTATCTGGTTATCAACCGGTTGGACGGCAATTATCCCATTCACGTTGGCACCGACAATCAGAACGGCAATGGGGCACATCTGACAGGAGCAGGTGCGTGGGTCAATAGTTCGAGTCGGGCGAAAAAGGATCGGTTCGAAGCGCTGGATAAGCAGGAAATTTTGCAAAAGATCGCGCAACTGGATGTGTCCGCCTGGTATTACAAAGGAACGCAGGAACGGCATATTGGACCGGTTGCCGAACAGTTCTTTGAGCTTTTCCACACAGGAGTTCTTAACGATCCAGCGGCACGGCATTACATTTCGACGATCGATCCTGCAGGCGTTGCCCTGGTGGGGATTCAGGGGCTGATCGAGTATGTGCAGAAATTAGAGCGAAAAGCGCAAGCGTTGCAGCAGCGAAGTGTTGCTTTGATCCGCCGGGTGCGAGCATTAGAGGCGGAGAACGCTGCATTGCGGCAGCAGTTGCGACAGGCGCAGGGTGAATCAGAAACAGCGGATGCTCTGTATCAGAATGCAATACAGAAGTGAGATAAATCGAGGAGCAAAACAATGCAACGTCGCACTGTAGGGATTTTGGGAGTGTTGATTGGTTTATGGTTGCTTCCGTTGCGGGCACAATACAGTTTGCAGCGCACGGTCTTCCCCTCAGCAGCGGGGAGTGCTACCAATAGCAGCTATACGCTTCTGGTAACCTTTGGCGAGCCGCTCTCAGGAAGTTCGACGACTGGTTCTCAGGCTGTGACCGCTGGATTTCTGCTTCCCCATCGAGAAATCGAGATTGTAGCACCAACGACCGGAACGGTGTGGTATACAGGAGTGATGCATACTATTCGCTGGAACTGGATTGGACAAATTGCTCGCGTAACGATTGAATTGTCAACAGATGGAGGGAGCAGTTGGAGTACCATTACGTCGAATATTGTCAATACAGGGAGTTATCAGTGGACGCCGACACAAACAGCATCACAGGCACGAATTCGGGTTTCGGATACCTATGCCCCTGCGATTCGAGCTGAGAGCGGAAACTTTACATTGCTCAATCCTGGTCCTGCCAGCATTACGGTGACTTATCCCAGCAGCAGTGCGGTGCTGTTTGCCGGTAGCGTCACGACCATAACGTGGTCGTGGACCGGATTGATTTCCAGCGTGGATCTGTTTTTCTCTTCCGATGGTGGGCAGCAATGGGCGACCATCGCAACGGCGGTTACCAATACCGGCAATTATCCATGGCACGTGCCAGATGATCCCACAGTGGTTGGGAAGATCCGGGTACAGCAGCATAACAATGCATCAGTGCAGGGAACTTCCGCTTCGTTCGAGATCCGGTCGACCAGTCAGACGGCGATACACGTTGCAATGTACCTGGAAGGTCCATTGAATGCTACGACTGGGTCAATGCAGACGCTGCTGGAGCAAAGCGGATATTTACCAGCGACGCAGCCGTACAGTCGATGGGGATATAATGGCACCGAGCAGCGGGCATCGTGGCTATCGGGAATTGTGGATTGGGTGCTCATAGAGGTTCGGTCAACTAATCAGACGGTGATCGCAACCACCGCCGGACTGCTGCGGAGCGATGGGCAGATATACGATGAAAGCGGGTATCCGCAGGTGCTGGTGCCGGCCACAGTGTTGCCTGCGGGCAATTACTACGTTGTAATCCGCCATCGCAACCACATTGCGGCGATGAGCAGTACAGCAACTGCGCTGAGCATTGGATCCAGTGCGCTGTATGATTTCCGAACAGCTATACATCGAGCCTATCAGCAGTTTGCAGCGGGGCAAAAAAGTATCGGGAATGTGGCAGCGTTGGTTGCTGGCGATGCCTGGAGTGATGGGATCATTAACGCACGGGATCGGGTGAAATCTCGCCAGCAGCTATTTCAGACAGGGTATCAGGATAGCGATGTCAACCTGGATGGTACTGTGAATGCAACGGATCGAACAGTTATCCGGAACAATACGTTCTGGGTAACGCAGGTGCCGTAAGAAGGCACGTTCGGACATCTGGGAAAGGAAGCGCTGTAAAGTTCCGAAAAGTTGTTTCGGATAAATTCTTCCCGCAGAGAGCAAGCGCTTCAGTGACTATGCTGGCGAAGTGGTGTTCTTGAGCGGCGCTCCCAGTCAGTGCTTCTGACCAACACTGACGGTTCAGCGTTTCCTGCTACTCGGAGCACACACTTCAGTGTGCATCTTTGCTGGCGAAAGCCGGCGCTTTCTGTTACTGGGAGCGTACGCTTCAGGGTGCATTTACTGGGAGCGCACGCTTTAGGATGCACCTTCTTTGCCGGCAAAAGCCGGCGCTCCCAGTCGGAGTGCTCGCTTCAACATGCATCTTTGCTGGCAAAAGCCGGCGCTCCTGATGGGTACTTCCAACAGAGCGAACTCTCAGGGTGAGGTTGGGTACGTGCAGGAGAGATGCTGGGCATCTCCCGGCATTGCTTAATTGGCACATCGTTCGCCCGATACCGCCAGATTTTACCGTATTTTTGCAACATTCCAGCTCTGGTCAAAAAGAGGGTAACGGGAAGAAAGGGAATTGATGGCGAAACAGTTGAGAAAGCAGCGATCGACGACGAAGGTAGCGCGAGAGCAAAAACTCCAGCTTGTGTTTATTGGGGTGATGGTCATACTAACGGCGGTTTTTTTTGGTGATCATCTGGCAGGAAATTCCTTTTTCTGGGAAGATTTTGTTGAGCAGTTCTATCCTTTTCAGCACTTTGCCGCCCGGCATCTGGCTTCCGGTGTGCTACCGCATTGGAATCCTTACACTTTTAGTGGGATGCCATTTTTGGCGGATTTGCAGAATGGAGTCTTTTACCCACCGTACTGGATTTTTGCCCTCAGTGTTAGTGAGGATGGCCGAGTTCCCGTTGTGATGCTGGAAGGAGTTATCATTGCCCATTTCTTGATAGCGCAGTTGACAATGTTTTTCTTGCTCCGTTCCTTCCGCTTCGGCGTCTGGGCATCTTTGCTGGGAGCGGTGGCTTACGGTTTTTCAACGGCGCTGGTCTTCCACGCTTTCCATCCAATGATCGTTGCCCATCTGGCGTGGTTTCCATTGGTGTTTCGGTTCTTTCACCGGGCATTGACGCAAAGAGAGTTTGCAGCAGCAGTGAAAGGAGGATTGGTTGCGGGGTTGGCGTTTTTATCGGGACATCCCCAGACAGCGTTTTATTTGTGGTTCTTCCTTGGATGCTATGCGCTTTTCTGGTGGGCTCGGCAGCGGTGGCAGTGGCGTGTCCCGGTTGCCTGGCTTCTGGGAACCATCGTTGCTGCCGGGATTTTCGCAATTCAGTTGCTGCCGACCTGGACGTTGCGGCAGGAAGCAGAGCGGAAGGAGATTAGCTATGAATTTGCCACGGAAGGATCCTATGCTCCAGCTCGCCTTATCACGCTCTTGATCCCGAACTTCTTTGGCAGAGCTATTCCCGCCCGAAATGATTTTCCCGTTTATCGGGATCAGTACTTCTACTACTGGGAGACAACCATCTATGTTGGCGGAGCGGTTCTCCTTCTGGGATTGATCGGGTTATGGCATTATCGATCGGAGCCGGAGATGCAGTTCTTTGCAATTTTTACCCTTTTTGCTCTGACCTTTGCTTTTGGGAAGTATTTCTTTGTTCACCGAATTTTCTTTGCACTTCCCGGTTTTCAACAATTCCGCATTCCTGCCCGAATGTTGCTGATTCTGCCGTTCTTGCTGTCATTTGCTGCTGCCCGTACCTTTTGGGGGTTATGGGAAGATCGAAAGAAGGGGCAACAGCAGGCAGAGCAGCGAACAACGCGGGTTCTTGCCGCCATTGTTCTGGGGGTACTGGTGCTGGTGTTCTTGGGAGTGATCCCGCAATGGCTGGATACGCCGCCGCAGTACGTACCGGTTGTGCGACAATATGCGCTGGTAGCACTGTTGCTGGCGATCGCTGGTGTACTGGTAGTGGAATTAGGATTGCGTCGCCGGATGAATCGGCACTTTGCCGGTCTGCTGCTGGTGGGGCTTACCTTCTGGGATCTGTACTGGGTTGGCGCGGAGTTCAATCGATCGCCACAGAATCCTGAACAGGCATATGCACTGTCGCCTGCTATGAAAGCAATGTTCCGCCCCCGTTCGCTGGATTCGCTCTTTCGCATCAAAATGCGCGAGGGCGGGGTGATGGCAATGAAGCGGAATCAGGGACCGCTGGATAGTCTGATGCTGGTAGAAGGCTACAATCCACTACTGCTCAAGCGGCGGCAGCCACCCTTTGCCCGGCGAGATGATCACTGGCGGATTTTGAATGTGCGGTATGAATTGGTCGTCGATCCGCAGACCCGACAGGCTCATTTTGTTGAGCGGACCGATTACCTGCCAAGAGCGCGGATGCTGTACCGGGTTCGCTTTGTGCCGGATTCCCTTCAGGCGCAGTTTTTCCAGAGTGGTAAAGCACAAATTGAAATAGAAGCAGTCGTGGGAGAGAAGCTGCCGGTGTCTTTGAGTGGCAGGCTACCGCAGGAAGTGGAGCATTCCATCCATTGCCGCCGCTACGAACATAATCGGATCGAGTACGAAGTGCAGACGGCTGAGCCGGGATTGCTCTGGTTGAGTGAAATCTGGTATCCAGAATGGAAAGCGTGGGTTGATGGGCAGCCAGCAAAGATTTACCGTGTGGATTACGGCTTTCGTGGTATTGTGATCCCGGAAGGAACACACAACGTCGTGCTGGAATACGTGCCCACCAGCTATCGGTACGGTTCGTGGATTACCGGGATAACGTTGTTGATCAGCATTGGCTTTTTAATCCTCCACCAACGTCGGCATTTTTTCAGAACCCGTCCATCCTGAAAGAAGCACGTTTCAGGCTCTGTTCAGAGAATTACTCAAAAACGTAGAAGAAGCCAACCTGCGGTAAGGGCAGTACGGAACTTCCAAAGCCCGTAAACCACGTAATATTGAGCTGGAGATCAAAAAGCCAGGATTTGTTCAGGTAATAGTGATAACCAAATCCCAATCCCAATCGGAGAGGATTATCTAAGGTGTTGTCGCTATTCGTGCTGTTGTAGTAATACCCGGTTCCCAACAGCATATACAGGTTGTGAGTGTGCGGGTCAGAAAAGTGATACTGGAACTCAGCGCCAGCGCTGTAAAAGAGGTTGTCGGAGAATTTCATCAGGAAAAAGGTTCCCTGGATTGAAAGGCGAAACGGCAGCGTGATCGCACCGGAGAAACCATATCCTGAGAGGAGTCCGCCGTGGAGCCCTGCTCGATACAGCGGTTTTGTGACTTTTTGCTTCACTTTTGGTTTCGGTGGTTGTGGTTTTGCTTCCAGTACTGGAACATTATTCTGGGCGACTGAAGCGTTGATGGAGAACCATCCGACGAGGGTAATCCAGAGAATGAGCGAACACTTTTTCATTCGTTTCTGCTCCTTTGTTATTGTTCACGTTCGTTGGGTTGCCACCAGGTCAGATCGATAATGTTCTCACCGCCATCGGCAGCGATCACATCGCCGTTGATCCAGTAGGAATCTGGCGTTGCTAAGAGAGCAACTACTTTGCCAACGTCTTCGGGAGTTGTCAGACGGTGGTAAGGATTCCGCATCAGGGCATTCTGGATGAGCAATTCGTGTCGGGGAATTTTTTGCAGCGCGGGGGTATTACTGACCCCGGCACGAATTGCGTTTGCTGTGATGTTGTATGGGGCTAACTCCAGTGCTAACTGGCGGATATAGGCTTCCAGGACAGCTTTCGCTGCTGAGACAGAGCCGTAAGCAGGCACAGCACGGGTCGATCCAGCGCTGGTCATCGCAAAGATGCGTCCCCAGTCGCCCCATAAACCTGCTTTGAAAATGTCCTGTGTCCAGTACACCAGCGAATTTGCCATTACATCTAAGGTCATCTCCAGTTGCTTCTGGCGAAGCATCTGATTGTGATCTTCGGAAATAAAGGGTCGCAAAGAGCCAAAAGCTAACGAATGAACCAGGACACGAACGGCTGCACCCGGATAATTGGCAAATTCTTCCTTGAGTTTGTCAATCACCGTTGCTCTATTTGCTGCTTCTGCTGCATTCATATTGAAAAACAGCGCACGTCGACACATTTGCTCAATTGCCTGACGAGTCGCTTCAGCATTCGGAAGGGTTGCAGCACGATCTAAATGGAGACCGACAATGTGATAACCGATTTCTGCTAATGCTAAGGCAGCAGCACGTCCAAAACCACTGGAAGCACCTAATACAATTGCATACGAATGCTCAGGTATCTGACTCATCACACTCCCGCTTTCCGTTTCCTTTGCTCCAACGAAATTGCAAATATACAAGATTTTTCGCACTCTTGAGAGTGCAGGGATTCAGAGAGGAATCAATGTGGTGAAATTCGGAAGATATTTTGGGAATGCCGAGAAGTCAAACAATCACCCTCAGAGCCACGGATAGGGAAAGATCAATAGGGCTTCGCATCGGCTGTCGGTATAGTTGCGGAAACGAAAAGGATGCTGCAGGGTAATTGCAAATTCTTCTCCCTGATGGATGACCAGCTCCGAGGCATCGGAAGATTCTATGAGCAATTTCCCCTGCAGCATATAACCGCGGAATTGACCATCAAATCGGAAAAAAGTCTTTGCTGGTAAAGAAGAGCGTGGGGGAAGAATGAGGCGGAGAAATTCCAGATCCGATGAGGAGGACAGCGGGCGAAGCAATAAGAGCGTTGGCGAGGAGTAGTTCCGATTCCCTGCCAAAAGCAGATGATGCATTGGCGTCTGGCGCGGAGCTGTTGGCTGGAAATACGGTCCCTCTACTTCATTGTGGTGTTGCGCTTCTGAAATGAATTGTCCCAGACTGTAGCGGTAGTACTGGAGCAGTTGATATAGCAGTTCAAAGGAACACCGCCGCTTGCCTTGCTCAATCAACGACAACAGCGCTTTCGAAATACCGACTGCCTGTGCGACATCAGACAGCGAGCGCTCACGAACCCGCCGAAGAATGCGTAAATTTTTGCCTAAAGCTGGTGGATGGTGTAAAACGTCATACATCAGCAACCGTTTGCGTTTGTGTAAAATGCAAGAACACGAACAATGGGGAAGGAAATTATGGAAAAGCTGGAAGGAAAAAAGATTCTTTTGACTGGCGCCAGTGCTGGAATTGGCGTTGCGATTGCTGAGCGGTGTGCAGCAGAAGGAGCGATGGTGTTTTTAACAGCACGCCGAAAGGATCGGCTGGAGCAACTGGCAGCAAAAATCAACCAGAGCGGAGGAACGGCAGCATATTATCAGGCGGATCTTGCCCAGCCCGCAAATATCGATGCGCTATTTGCTGTAGCTCACGAAACCTTAGGAACCATCGATGTGCTGATTAACAATGCTGGTTTTGGGCGTTATCAACCTTTTCTGGAAATGGATTTTACCATTGCACGGGAGATGTTTGAAGTGAATTTTTTTGCCGCCGCCTATTTGACCCAAAAGGTGCTGCGATTGATGCTCGATAGGCAGGGAGGTGACATTGTGAATATTGTGTCCTTAGCGGGAAAAAATCCGGTGCCGAATTTAGCAATGTACGCCGCCACGAAGTATGCAATGCGCGGCTTTTTTGAGTCACTTTACCGGGAAGTGCGGCAGCATAACATCCGCATTCTCAATCTCTATCCGGGTACTGTGGCAACGGAGTTTTTCCAGCGGTCAGGATATCCAGAGCCGGATCAGAAGCGAGTGTTGCAGCCAGCCGATATTGCTGAAGCAGTGGTGTGTGCCTTGCATTTGCCTCGCACGGCGACGGTTTCCGATATTGATCTTCGTCCAACCAATCCATAAGAAAATGCTGGAAACGCTGGTGACGTACTTGCAGAGTATCCCGCCAGAAGGCGTGCTCCTCTTTGCGTTAGGCATTACCTTTCTGGAGAATATCTTTCCGCCATCACCCAGCGATACGCTTCTGGTATTCTGCGGCACATTGGTAGGATTGGGGACCCTGAGTTTCCTTCCTCTCTGGATTGTTGCTACGGTCGGCAGCGTTGCCGGTTTCCTCACTATGTACTTTGTGGGACGATTTTTTGGCAAGCACATAACGCAATGGCGTATTTTTCGGTTTATCTCGGAAGATGCGCTGGAGCAGGTTGAACGGTGGTTCCAGCGATATGGTTACTGGTTGATTGTTGTCAATCGGTTCTTATCCGGCACCCGTGCAGTGATTTCTTTCTTTGCCGGCGTCTCGCGGTTGCGATTCGATGTTACCCTGGTGTTGAGCACCATTAGTTCCCTGATCTGGAATGCACTCCTGATTTACGCCGGTGCTCTTTTCGGAGAGAACTGGCAAACCATTGCAATGTATCTGGAAATCTATGGCAAAACGATTACCAGCATTATTGCGCTGCTGGTGGTCATCTGGGTGGTGCGCTGGATCTATCTCCAG
>JALWJX010000119.1 GCA_026996895.1 Candidatus Kapaibacterium sp. | reverse complement strand
GCCTTGACACCGGCGATAATGTAGCCCACATCCCCCACTTCCAGTGATGGCTGCGGAATGCGGTCTAACTGCAAAATCCCCACTTCTTCCACCTCATACGTTTTGCCGGTTGCCAGAAACCGGATCTGATCGCCCGCCTGCACCTGCCCATCAAACACCCGGACGTACGTCACCACGCCGCGGTAACTGTCAAAATAGGAATCGAAGATCAAAGCACGAAGTGGCTTCTGCGGATCGCCCTGTGGCGCCGGAATGCGTTCAACGATGGCGTCTAACACCTGCTCAACGCCCGTTCCCTCCTTGGCGGAAATCAGCAAAATTTCTTCTTCATCGCAGCCCAGCAGATCCACAATTTCCTGCTTGACTTTTGGGATCATCATCGGTGCACTGGGAAGATCGATCTTGTTAATGACCGGAATAACTTCCAGCCCCGCTTCGATTGCCATATACAAATTGCTGATCGTTTGCGCCTCCACGCCCTGTGTTGCGTCCACAACCAGCAGCGCTCCTTCGCACGCCGCCAAGGAACGGGAGACTTCATAGGTGAAATCCACGTGCCCCGGCGTGTCGATCAGGTTGAGTTTGTACAACTGACCGTCCCGGTACTGGTAGAACATCGTAATCGGATGGAGCTTGATCGTAATGCCCCGTTCCTGCTCCAGTGGATTGTTATCCAGAATCTGATTGTACTGCATTTCACGGGGCGTGATCGTGCGGGTTAGCTCTAACAATCGATCTGCTAAGGTCGATTTGCCGTGATCGATGTGAGCAATAATGGAAAAATTGCGTTTTCTTTGAACTGGAACTGCCTGTGCACCTGCCATTCCTTACCGTTGCAATGCTTTGTTCAAAAATGCGATGAACTCTTCTTTGTCCCGCGTAAAAGCTTTAGTCGCAATGGGCTGCCCGTCTGGCGTGAGGATGACATAGAGGGGAAGTTCGATGGAGCCGAAACGTTCCTGTTGAAATTTCTTGTTGCTCTCATACGGCTCGCCCCGCCGATCGGTAAAAAGTCGGACTTTGACCATTTGATCCAGCAATGCCCGAACTTCCGGCAATGGGAACATATTCCGCTCCATCCAGCGGCAATTGGTGCAGGTAAAGCCGGTGAAGTCGATAAAAATGGGTTTGTTCTCCTTGCGAGCAATTTCCAGCGCTTTTTCGTACGAATCCAGCCACACTTCCTGCTCCGCCGCCTGTGCCGATGGGACGACAGAAGCCGATGCCGCAGCAGAAGTGCCAGAGATCAATTCGTGGTACTCTGGCGGCGGGACATACGCATCCAGCTCGCCCAGGGAAGCACCGAAGGCGCCAGAGAACAGGTAGAGAGCAACGGAGCCAAAGAACGTCGCCAGCAATACCCGTGTCGCCCCCACGTGTTCGACTGGAGCATCGTGGGTCAACCGGAAGAATCCCAGAATATAGAGCGCAATCAGCAAGCCAATCGCTGCCCAGATCGAGAGAAAAAATTCTCTGGGCAAAATGCCCCAGGCAAAGACCAGGTCCGCATTGCTGATAAACTTAAGCGCGGCTGCCAGTTCCAGAAATCCCATCACGACCTTGATGTTGTTCATCCAGCCGCCCGCTTTCGGCAGCCGGTGGAGGAAATTCGGAAACAGTGCCAGCAGGAAAAAGGGGATGGCAAAGACGAAGGAAAATCCTGCCATTCCAATGATCGGATAGAACCACTCACCGGAAGCAGCGGCGATCAGCGCAGAACCAACGAACGGGACGGTACAGGTAAAGGTGGTAATCGAAAATACCAGTCCCATCAACAGCACGCCCCAGATACCGCCCTGCTGTTGCTCACTGCGGTTAAGCGCCTGCAACAAAAACGCCGGAATTCGGATTTCAAACGCACCGAAGAGATTGAGTGCAAACAGCACAAAAATGGCGGCAATGAGCAAATTCACCCAGGGATCGGTAGCAAAATTCTGGATGCCCGTAGCACCAAAAATAACGGAGATCACAAATCCAATCGCCGTAAAGGTGAGCACAATCCCAAAGGTATACACCAGCGCATCCCGCATCGCTCGGCCGGGATACTGCTCTGCCCGCTTTGTGAAAAACGACACCGTGATGGGAATCATCGGGAAGACGCAGGGAGTAAGCAATGCCAGAGCGCCGGCACCCATTGCAAAGAGCAGAAAAGCCAGGATCCCTTCGCGCTTTTTCTCCTCAATTTCCTGCAGTGACTCCGTCAACACCGGTGTCTCGCTTCCCTCAGACACCGTTCCTTGCTGGTCAGTTTCTGTTGCAGAAGCAGCGGTTGTATCTTCACTACTTGCCTGTTGCGGCGGCGTCTCTTCCGTACGCTCCGCTTCTTGCTTCACCGCCGCTTCTGCCTGTGACGCCGCTGGTGATGAAGATTGCGTTTCAGCAATGGATCCTTCTCCTGACGGAAGAACGGTCACCTCGAACCAGACTGTATCTTCAGCCGGGGGCAGACACCGAATCGAATCGCAGATCTGGTAATACACCAGCAATGCTGAGCGGTATTTCCCCGGCTTGACTCCCGCCTTCGGCGTGACCTGCATCCAGAAAGCAGCTGTATCCTCGTAGTAGTCGACATCGATCTGAAATCCCTTGTCGAATTTTTGCTTCGGTGGTGAGGCTTTCAACTTGCCCACCTGCTGTAACACTTCGGAATGGAGGCGTACTTCAGTTGCCTGCGGACCGATTCCCCACTCATCCGTACGCGGAATAATCCCGTATGCGTGCCATCCCTCTTGCAGATGCATCGTCAATCGGACGACTGCTGATTCGCCGCTCCGTACCGTAAGATGCTGCGGCGCAATTGTGAAGCTGATTTGTTCATACGCCCACACCGCTGCGACCACACTCCACCAGAGTACAAGCAAGGTCAACTGCCGATACTTCATAGACGCTTCTCCATCCTCTGTGCAATTCACCGAAGTTTGCAATGACGAAGACCGTAGCAGTCAAGTTTTTCCTTTCATTCAGCACGGCGACACAAGAGCCCTGCTGTCTTTAAAAACTTCTTTCGTAAAAAAGCGCTGGGACACCCGGAACGTGCGAAACTCTTGTCCCTGAATTTCCGACGTTTCAGGGAACAGTGCTACCAGCGGTAGTGCCTTCATCAAACGAAAAACTAAAGAGGCAACGCAGTAGAAATGTAGAACGCAATACCACGGGCGCGCAGATACTGCTGCACTTCGGGCGTAATCTGGTAGCCGACCATTACCAGGAAAAGATTTTCACCGAGAACGGTTTTCAATTCCTCGACCGTCCGCTCAAACTGCTTCACATCGCGCTCATACACCTGCGTTTTTGCTTCCCCCACGATCCACACTTCTTCTCCATCCTTCCGCCCTTTGCCAAAGATGTTCACTTCAACATCTCGCTTCCCAACTCTG
This sequence comes from Candidatus Kapaibacterium sp., assembly GCA_026996895.1. Classification (GTDB taxonomy): domain Bacteria; phylum Bacteroidota; class Ignavibacteria; order Kapaibacteriales; family WFXC01; genus WFXC01. Next base: position 7,012 of record JALWJX010000119.1, on the reverse strand, counting down.
ACATAATTCCGTGTAAGCCTGCCCACAACTTCAATGCCAAAGTCTGATTTGAGCAACGCTGGCAATCCAGCACAGGCGCGATCTCCCAGCATATATCCAACCGCGCGTTGAAAGGTTCTAACTATCCAGCGCATTTCCTTCATTGCCACCGTCAGCCCTCGCATCTCTTCTGCTGTCCGCCGCTGCGCCTCGGCAAGCTCCTGCATCGCTACTTCCAGCCGATCCATCCGCCCTTCTGACTGCTGCTGCCTTACCAATTGCCACATCTGCCTCTCGGCTCACTTCTATGGCTCAGCAAGCTCCTCCAATCGCTGTTCGGTCCGCTTCTGTGCCTCGGCAAGTTCCTGCAGTTCCTGCCCTACCCTGTCTAACACTTCCCAGATTTTCCGTATTTCCCGCCCGGAGGCAATTTCCTCACTCCGCTTCTCAAATTCCTCCAGCAGCGCTATCAGCGCCTCACGCGTTGGAGGTTCCACCTGCTCCAATAGCCGAAAAAGACGTGTGCTGTACATTATCGACTGAAAACCTGATAAAGGGATTACTCATTCCTGCCAGATTGCAACGTTTTAAATTCCTTTTTCTTGCACCCTCTCAGCAGCGATCTACGATCCATCGCTGCTGTCGTCTGGATAAGTGCTTCACGGGCGCACCGCGATGTACTCTTCCAAATCTATACGCCGCCGCTTTTGCCGTCTGAGTACGCCCAAAGTCCAGTAGCATTACCTGCCTCAGCAATGCTCCAGCCCAGTGTTGTTATCGCCGAAGTACAATGGCAGCAACTTTAAAGAAGGCGCCTATCTGCACACGACAGAAATAGATGCCGCTGGCCACTGCCAGACCGCGATTATCCATCTGCTGCCAATGGCAGCCGTATCCCGATAAGCTATTCCTGCTCGGACACAAACAACACCGGAACCGAAGAATAGAGCGTCAGAAATTCCCGCACTTCCGGCGCTTCCCGTAGCCAATTTCTGGGTACCAGAAGTACGGTGGGTTGATAACGGTGGAGGAAATCCCGAACAGCAGCGACATTCAGCGGTTCTGCCGTCTGGATGATTGTCACTCCTTCCGGAACTGGCAACGCACGCGACGTCTCTATGTCGCTCAAGCAGACCACCGGAAGTTGCAATTGGTGTGACAATTCACCCAAAAAATCCAGATATCCCTGTTCTCCGTACTTGCGTGGCAGCAAGCACCCGATCATTTGCGAAGTCGCTGTTCGGAACACCTGCTGCAAATCTGCCAGCACCGGCATCGCAAATTCCAGAAGCAGGGATGGACGCGGAATCGAATGCTCCAGCTCTGACAATACAGACAGACGCCGAATGGACAGCGGCACGCTTAACTGCCGCCGCAGCGCTGCAATTTCTTTCTCTATCCGTTCTTCCAGCGCTTTCAACTCGCGATGCACTTCCTCAAGAGAAAATTCCTCGATATCACCCGTCAAAGCCGACACCTGCGTGCCGATCGGCGGCACCAGCCGCTCACTCAAAATCACCACCGACAGTTCGGTCGAAACGTGCTGCACCAGACGCAACAAAGAAACCAGTGGCTGAAACCGTACGCAATGCTGGGGGCGAAAAACCAGAACGATGTGTTTCATTGTTCCGATGTATCCTGTTGTTGCCCTTGTTCCGAATGTCCCTGCGCTTTCCCGGCATTAAAACTTTTGTACTTGTCCGCAAATTCCTGGAGTGCCGCCACGATTTTCCCATTGATAGAATCAGGCGGATAATGTCCCTGCTCATCCGGTTCTCCCGCTGGTCGTTGCAGCAGAATTTCCAGAGCATCATCGACCATCTCGACAGCATAGACAAAAAACTGTTTCTGGGCAATTGCTTCCTGAACATCCTGCCGAAGCATCAGATGCTGCACATTCGCCGCCGGAATGATGACGCCCTGTGTCCCTGTCAGTCCGCGGGCTTTGCAAATGTCGAAAAATCCCTCAATCTTTTCATTGACCCCGCCGATCGGCTGTACTTCTCCCAACTGGTTGACCGACCCGGTAACGGCAATATCCTGGCGAATTGGCAACTGCGTCAGCGCTGAAATCAAAGCGCACAGCTCTGCCAGCGAAGCACTATCGCCTTCCACCGGTCCGTACGACTGTTCAAAAGCCAGACTGGCAGAAAACACCACAGGAGTGAAGCGACTGTATCGGTTCGTGAAATAATTCGCCAGAATCATTACACCTTTGGAGTGAATGGTGCCTCCCAGCTTTACTTCCCGTTCAATATCAACGACGCCCGACTGTCCAACGCGCGCAGTTGCCGTAATGCGCGAGGGTTTGCCAAAAGCAAATTCTCCCAACTGTAAAACCGCCAATCCGTTAATCTGCCCTACCTTTGCACCGGTAGTATCGATCAACAGGGTATTGTTGAGAATCTCTGCCTGTACCACCCTGCGAACCCGGTCCAGCCGATAAATGCTCTTTGCCAGCGCCGTATCCACATCGGAGCGTTCCACAACCGTCTTGCCTGCCTGCCGTGCCCAATATGCTGCTTCCTGCATCAGCTTGGTCAGCCAGCCAATGTACAGGGTCAACCGATGGGCATGGGCTGCGTACCGCGCTCCTTCCTCAATAATGCGGGCAACTGCCTCTCGGTGAAAAGGCAACAGTTGCTTTTGCTGTGCAATAGTGGCAATCAACCCTGCATATTGTGGGATGGCATCTTCGTTCCACTCGATCCATTCCTCAAAATCTGCCGCTACTTTGAACAAAATGGGAAAATCAGGATCCAGTTCGGAAAGGAGGAAAAACAGCAGTCGGTCTCCGATCAATACGACCTTCACATCCAGAGGAATCGGCTCCGGCTCCAGCGAAATGGTGGCAATCAAGCCAATTGCCTGCTCCAGCGATTGAATCCTGATCTGTCGGGAAAACAGCGCTCGTTTCAATCCTTCCCACGCCAGCGGCTCTCGCAGCACTTTGTGAATATCCAGAATCAAAAATCCTCCATTTGCCCGGTGGAGACTACCGGGACGGATCAGGGTGAAATTTGTCATCAGGGTTCCAAATTGCGCATAGTGCTCAATGCGTCCCAGAAGATTCGTATAAGTTGGATGATCCTCATATACCACCGGTGCTCCCGACTGCCCGTCCTGCGTCACCAGCACATTGACCTGATATCGCTGCATAAACGCACTCAAAGAGGGTTTCACAAAGGGTACCGGCACTTCCGATTCCTCCGCTGATCCTCGAAACACCTCGGTATTGCGGACAATGTCTTCCTGAACCTGTGACAGAAATTGCTGGACTGCCTCCAGGTGAGCATATTTCTTCCTGAGCTCTTCAAAAAACGGCTCGATAGTAAAGCGCATCACTTCGCGGTCCAGCTCCCGAATCTGCTGGAGCATCTCCCGCCGCCATCGCGGCATCTGCCGGATAATTGCCTGCAATTTCTTCTGCAACTCCTCTACCCGCTGCTCATATTCCTGCCGCTCGCTTTCCGGTAATAAGCGAAACACTTCGGGCGGCACAACCTCCCCGTTGCGCACCGGCGCAAAAGAGAACCCTGCCGGCGTTCGGATGACCGCAATGTTGTACTGTTTCGCTTCCTGCTGCAATTCTTCAAACGCTTCCTGTTGCAATTTTTGAAAATGCGATTCAATTTCTGCCAGCCGGCTTTGATATTCTTCCTGCTCAAATGCCAGTGGAATGGTCTTCTGGAGCTCTTCTACAAGCTGCTCCATATCCTGCTGCAACGCCTTTCCCTGCCCGGCTGGCAATTGCAGCACCCGCGGTTTCTGAGGATCCTCAAAATTGTTGATGTAACACCAGTCGTACGGCGCAGGACGACGCTGCGCAATGCTATCCAACATCTGCCGTACCACCGAATGCTTGCCAACCCCACTCGGACCCAGTACGTACAGATGGAAATGTTCATCCTCGATGGTTGCTCCAAACTGAATTGCTTCGGTCGCCCGTTGCTGTCCGATGATCTGCGCGGAGGCGGAAACCGCTGCGGTCGTTTCAAAAGGAATCTGTTGCGGATCACACCGATGATAAACCTTCGATACATCCAGAACCTGTCGTGCCATTCTGCTGCACTCCTGCTGTTGGCATCGTTAATCAGAAAGCAAAGCTAAGAAAATTTGCTCTAACTGCTGTGCAGAGCGTTCCCACGAAAACTGCTGTGCCCGCTGCCTGCCTCGCTGTATCAACTGCTGACGCAACTGCGGATCGCGAAACACCTGCACCATTGCCCGTTGCAAATCTGTCTCATCTTCCGGGTCGATTAATATCGCCGCATCCCCTGCAACTTCAGGAAGTGCTGATCGGTTGGAACAAATCACCGGTGTCCCACTTTGCATTGCCTCCAGCACTGGCAATCCAAACCCTTCGTACAGGGAGGGATAGCACAATGCCACACTGGCAGCCAGCAACTGCCGTAAGGTCTGATCATTGACAGTGCCCAGAAAGTGCACATCCTGGCGATGCCGCATTTGCTGGTACGCCGCAAAGATTTCCTGATACCGCCACCCTTTCCGTCCAACAACCAGCAATTTCAACGGCTCTTTTACCTGCTGCCGTACCTGATCAAACGCCTGAAATAACCGCACCAGATTCTTACGCGGTTGAATGGTGCCGACGGTGATAAAGTATGGAATTCCCTGCGTCCACCGCTGCCGGATCCTTGCCTGCGCTTCCTCTGTCAGCGGAGCAAAATCTGCTGTGGCAGCATTGGGAATAACGGTAATTTTTGCTGGTGTAATGCCGTAATGGCGAACAATGTCGCGCCGGGTCGCTTCTGAAACCGTTACAATATGCGCTGCCTTTCGGGCATACACCGGATACCACCGCCGGTAGTACCACTGATACGACCATTTGTACGCCCGGGGATAGTACAAAAACGCCAGATCGTGAATGGTCATCACCTGCGGGATGGTAAGGCGGGTACTGAGAAATCCTGCTGGCGCATAAAAGAGATCGATACCGTAGCGGCGGACGAACCACGGCAGATATGCTTCGAACCACAGCAGTTCAATAAGGGGATGGCGTGCCGGTGGGAATAATCGCACAGGCTCTACATTCTCACCATAGCGAAAAGGTGGTTCCAGCGTGTGGTGGAGGAAAAAGATCCATCGGATTTCCGGATGGCGCGGGATGATCCGCCGAAGCAGTTCGTGCGTGACTCTGCCAATGCCCTGCAAGAATTGCCGGCGCAATAAACGAGCATCCAGCGCAATGGTCATTCGTGCTTTTCAACGATCGCTTCCGGCTTCTCTCTCTGTCCATTCACGCTCACTTCTGCCCATCGCTGCGGACGGCGGCGAATTTCTCGCCAGCGGCGAAGGACAGCAACGAAAAATCCCAGAACGGTCAGTACAGTACCAATCCACACCAATCCAATAAGAGGCTTAATGGTAATTTCCGCCACAAAAACCTCCCTGGGTACCGACTCCGGAACATCGTACGAATAGAGCGCCAGCGAGACTTTCGAGCGTGCCAGATTTTCCCGATCCGGAATAATTTTTTCCAGCGTTATTGCCAGAGAGGTTCCGGGAATTTTCAACTCTTCCGGCGTCCACCGCTTTCCTCGCATCGTTGACCAGACCGTTGTATCGATGGTAATAGCCGACATCGTGTTGACCAGCCGGACCTTTGCCCCCAATCGAACGGCTGCTGTTCGCCCCTGCACTCCCTGCGCCTGGGACATATCGAACCCGACAAAATGGATTACCCACGTAGAATCGAAGGGATGCGAAGCGCTTTCTCCTTTCATCAATTGAACCATTCGAGGCTGTCCGTGCACCTCAACGGCTTTGGGGGCAATATACAAATCGCTGCGAATGCCCCACGCAATGCCCGGCTCTAAAAATGCCGCTTCCCAGTTGTTGTAAGAACTCCAGAACAGCACCGGTTTCAACACAAAGCGATCCGAACTTGTTCGAACCTCGATGTGATACTCATACTTTTCCCGATCCTGTAACTCCTTTTCTACCTGTACTTTCTGCAGGAACGTGAACTGGTAATCCCCGAATGCGCGTGGCTCTCCCTGGGGCAGCTGGAGGTGCGTTTGCTGCTGGAATTGGCTATATGCAATAACGCCAATAAAAAGGAGAGCAACACCGAAATGCGAGAGATAGGCACCGATCAACAGCGGTCGACGCCGCAACATTTGCCACAACCACTCGACATTGACCAGCAAGGCAAGCAGAGTAGCAAACACAAATAGCAGCATAATGCCGTTAGTGAACTGCGTCACAATAGCGATTCCTCCAGTAGCAATCGCCGCTCCCGTACTATACACCAGTAATTGCTTCCAGAAGCGATTTGTAGGTGTTACTTTCCACCGTAACACTAAGGACACAGCATTGACAGCCAACAGCAAGATTGCCAATGGGAGAGTCATTTTATTGTAGAATGATGGCTCAATAGCAACTTTGGGCTGACCAACAAGCTCTAAGAAAATAGGCCAACTGGTTCCCACCAAAATCACGACCGTAATTGCCAGCAAGAGAATAACGCCAACACCGATCCAGAATTCACGTGATACAGGTGTTGCCTGTAGTGACTTACGCTGCCAGTCTGCCCTGCGCAGCCACAGCAAGCTAATGGAAGCTCCAGCAAAGAAAATCATTCCTCCCAGCAGCAGCACGTAGGCAAAATAGCCAGGATCGACAAAAGAATGCACAGAAGTGTCCCCTAACACCCCGCTGCGGGTCAGGAACGTGGAGTAGAGCACAAACAAAAACGAAGCAACTGCCAGCAAAATATTGGTTTTAAACAGTCCCCCGGTTCGCAACTGGGTCAACATTGTATGCACCAGCACCACAGCGATCCACCACGGAATCAGGGAAGAATTTCTCTACCAGGAGCTTGAGCGGGCCTGCAGACTGCAGGCCACCTCCCCCTGCAATACCAGTCACTGCCGGCGATGCGGAATTTGTCATGGGACGCAGGAAGATTGATTTTTCGGCAATACGGGCAGGATTGCCCGGCAATTTGCTTGCGCGTATTCTGGCCCTGTTGCGCCGGTTGTGGTCCGGATTATGCTTGGGCAAAGAC
>JALWJX010000118.1 GCA_026996895.1 Candidatus Kapaibacterium sp. | reverse complement strand
TCCTCACGCTATTTATATAGGACTTACATAGCACGTTTTCGCTTTAACCAGCAAAGGGGGAAAGAATCAAAAAATCAATTGCTTCTTTCCCCCCGCAGAACTCAACATATAACATCACTGCCCTGTTGCTGATTCTGCTGCCGCTTTCCATTGATCATAATCATTAAACTCTTCTGTGTTCTCAGTTCCCACTGCTTCGATTTCGATGCCTTCCGGTTGTTCATCATAACAAATATTGAGATGAGTAGCTCCCCATGACTGTTCAGGTACCCATATATGCCCATCATCAATAAACGTCGGGCAATCATCTGGACTCATTGCACCAAATTTCCCTATCTCAATTTCAAAATCTTCCAAATATCCCTTAGATATCTTCAAGCCAAAAATTTCTACACACGGTTGTGTCCTCGGTTCAACACAGCGGAGTTTAAGCTTAAATACTGCTCTCATCTCTGATTCAAGAACTTCTGATTCACTTGGAAGAGCAAGTGCTACAATGAGAAGTCCTGACAATCCAAGGATCACAAGTCCACCTTTACCAATCTTGCGCTGTTTCATTTGTCTAAATTCATTTTTTGTTTTACTGTCTCATTTGAAATTTGAATCGAGAAGCTGGTGCCTGCCCGTTGCTTCCTTCACACTTCCCGGTGGGCAGCGGGGCAGGGACACTGCCACACGCAGGTTGTGGAAGAAAACAACCACCAGCCTCTCTACCCTTATATACACATAACAACGACATTTTTTGCGTACCGCCGGTTATCTCAGCGTCGGCGCAAAATTGATGGCGTTTAAGTGTTTATAATTACAGAGACTCGTTCATTGAGAGTGTGCCAGAGTGAACGGATGGTGCATTGGCTGGACGTTGATGCTGGTGGTGATCTTGCCTGCCGGGGCAGGAACACCTCCATCGGGTGCGGGAGCATCGTTGTCCTGGATCGAGGGGCATGTGACGCTGATGCTGAGCGCTGCACGGAACTGGAAAGTTGCAGAACAACTGTTTATTGCATCCCAAACGGGCGTTCGGATTCAGCCCGTATGGAAAATCGGATTTGTGCAACTGCGCTTCCTGGCAAAGCTGGATGTAGAATGGGTGTATCACAAGCTGGAGGATGGAGAATTTTTCTTTCCTGCTGGAAATCACTGTTCCATCGAGACGCAATGGGAATGGTTGCTGGGATGGCGGGTCAACCCGCTGCTGGCGGTCGGTGTTGAAACCGCACCGTTGAAAAATATGCTTTTGAAACGTGGAGAACTTCAGACTGTTGCCCAATGGTGGGATCCTGTGACCAGCTCTCAGCAACTGGGATGGCATTATCGATACCGCTGGGACGGTGGATCTCTGGGATGGCAGGGTGGGGTGAAATTCCGGCAGATCAGAGCACACAAACATACGAAGCTTACGGATAATCGGAAAACACGCGACCGCGTCGAACGATGGTATACGGAGTATGGAGTCCAGACAACGCTCGAGAGTCAAATGAAGCTTAACGGAGGGCAGTGGCGACTCCAATTGCAGGGGAACTGGCGGGCAAATCTCCACGCCGGTGAGCAGTGGCGCTGCTTATTCAAATCACTCCTCCAGTGGCGCTTCTGGAAATTCCTTGGACTTCGCCTTACTGTGCAGATGGAATATGAACCGCGCGTGCTCAAAAAAGTACAGTATAAAGTTGAAACCCAACTGGGTGTGTTGTGGTAGCAGGTGACTGACTGTGAAGGAGTATAAGGGGACGGATGCGGCTGAGGATTATACTGCTTTCTGGTAAATTTTTTGCGTCAATTGTAATCTGTTGCATATTACCGAAAAATTTCTTAAATTCGCTCCCACCTTAATGTGATTGCTGGCGAAGAGTAATCCATAGAGTCATAGATACAGGAGCTCGCTGATGGCAAATGATTCATCGCAACGCCAGCAGAGCGCAGAACCGAATTGTCCGGAGAAAGTGAACGGGACGCTTCCTTCCTGGTGGTACAGTCCCGAAGTGCAGCAGGCGTATTGCCAGTGGTCGACGCTGTGGCTCGCCAAATTGCCGCAACGCTATCCCGGCTTCTGCAAAGAAGACTATGAGGATGCGATTCAGGAGGCGTGGCTGCGATCGATGGGCAAGATGACCACACTGGAAAGTCTGGGGCAGTTGTACCAGTATGTGTTTACCACCCTGGACAATCTGATGAAAAATTGGTGTCGCCGCTCATCCAGTTGCGTCGTGGAACCGCTGGATGACAACATCGCCATCGTAGGTGAAGATGGGGATACCAGCGTAGTGCTCCGACTGTATCTCCAGAAAATCCGCCAACACGTATGCAGCCATTTCGGAGTGGAAGGATGGGCGTTGTTGTGGCTGCGGGTTGAAGGGTGGACGTTGCGGGAAATCAGCGCTGGCATTGCCCGGAGCGTGGAAGAAGCGTTTCCTAAAGCCGTCTACGAAAAATTGAAAATTGACTCCTCTAATCTCAGCCG
>JALWJX010000117.1 GCA_026996895.1 Candidatus Kapaibacterium sp. | reverse complement strand
TTGCGACAGATCCACCTTCTGCCAGGTCTGTCCCAGATCTCCAGTCCACCACAACACCGGATCGATCAACACATACAGCCGTCGGCTCTGCTGCTCCCAATCCATTGCAACGAACTTCTCCGGATCTCGCAGCCGCCGCTCCACATATAACACCGAATCCCAGCTCCGACCGTAATCAGTAGTGCGTATAATAGTAACAAAGCTCCTCCCATCGGAAAATGCCAGAAACGCTGTATCCTGTCCGGCAAAGGCAATAGCTGCGACAAACTTGCCGGGGATGTAGTATCGATAAACGGAATCCACGAACATCCGGCTGGCATGCTTCCGCTGCTCCGGCATAATATTCGGTACATACTGCGTTTCCCAATCGGTAGTCCATTGCGAGTAGGCTGAGAGCACCAAACAGACCATTCCACTGATCCCTGCTATATACTGCTGCATCGGACTGTCCTGTCTTGTTCAACAAATGACAACAGTGGCAGGGAAAATGTTTTCCCTACCACTGCCTGACATGCCAGTTCCATCTTAATCACACACGGGTTGACACCACGGTGCGTTCCATTCTGGTGGTGCCACTTCGCAGATTCCGGGGTCAATAGTTTCCATCTTGGTCACCACCCGCTTACCTCCCTGTACCCGACACACTTGGTACCACTCCAAGCAACACTTTTCATAAGCGCACGGCTTCAAGGTATTCCCCGACCGATACCAGCACGGTCCCTTCATTACCCGCCAGTTTACTTCGCAATCTCCTTCATTCTTTGGAGGAAATTCTGCTGGATTGACTTCCAGCAAACACACAGTAGCAGCCTGTATCAAATTCTTCATCCCTCCGTAATACTGCAAGCACTGCTCAGGTGATCCACCCATAAATTCTATGTGGCTCAGATAGTAATCGTAGTACTCGTTAGGTCCTGGACAGGCTATGCGATAGCGGTAATAGACACGAACCGTAACTCCACAGTCAAGCTGACATTCAATGCTTCCAAGATCGCTCCACTGATCGTTAAAACAATCCGGAAGACACGGCGTATCCGACTGCGCCAGACTCTGCTGAATACCCAGAACATTCCACATCAACAAGATCGCCGCCATTCCGGCTACTGCTTTCAAAAAGATCTTGATAGTTCTCATTTGCTTTCTCCTTTGTTTGTTCTTCATTCCAGTTTCGTTGTGTTGAAGTTGTTGTTTGTTGAAAAAAGTTTGAATGAAAAAGTTGATCTGTGATGGTTCACCACTACTCCAAACCTTTCGACCACTTCCCACCTTCTACTACCGACACACAACCGAGAAACGGAGCGAAGAAATCAGCAGCAGAAAGCAATCAGAGAAGGAAGGGTAGGTGGGGGTTCGCGCCCCAAATGCAGCATGCCCCAAATGCAGCATGCCCCAAATGCAGCATGCCCCAAATGCAGCATGCCCCAAATGCAGCATGCCCCAAATGCAGCATGCCCCAAATGCAGCATGCCCCAAATGCAGCATGCCCCGTTCCGGCACGTCCGTGTTGCGTATCCTCGCATCATCAGCGCTCCGGTTTCAGCACGCGCCAAATATACAAATTCTTCCGGAAACAACCAAACAATGAGCAGAGGTGAGAAGGAAGTTTCAGGTGGTGTGGCGGGAGTGCAGATTGCCGCGGACATCCACCGGGAATGCACACCTTCGTGTGTCCGGGAGCGTACACTTCCGTGTGCGCCTTTGCCGACTGAAGTCGGCGCTCCCAGTTCGGCGCAATCCGGCGGGTCGCCATCACCTGCACCCGTAGGGGCGACCGGCCGGTCGCCCCTACATATTTACGCCAGTGCATCCTTTTATCTTTTGCCAGCTAAAGTCGGCGCTCCCAATGGGTTGCGACTGTGGAGCGCACGCCTCAGCGTGCCGTTTTCATTCCTTGCTTGACGAAAGCGGTGTTTCCAGTTCACCGGGAGTGTACGATGGTGACATCGGAAGGATTATCAAGGATGTCTGTGACCTGCCATTTTTCTACCGGAAGTGGGCGTCGAGATGGGTAGAAAATAAAAAAGCCCGGCAGGCGACTGCCCACCGGACTCCCCGACGTCCGTTTCACAATTCCAGGAGTCCTAGAAATCGTAGTCCATTCCGCCGCCGGGATGCGGAGCTTTCTCTTTCTCTTCCTCTGGCAACTCTGTCACGGCAGCTTCCGTCGTGATCAGCAAGGACGCTACCGAAGCAGCATTTTCCAGTGCTACCCGCACCACCTTGGTCGGATCGATGATGCCTAATTCGTACAGATCGCCGAATTCCTCGCGGGCAGCGTCAAAACCGAAAGCGCCTTCACCTTCTTTGACTCGCTGCACGATCACGGAAGCATCTAATCCAGCGTTTTGCACAATTTGCCGAATGGGAGCTTCCAGCGCACGACGCACAATGTCAATACCCGTGTTCTGATCTTCATTGGCACCGGTCAATTCTTCCAGCTTCGGCAAGACCCGCAGATAGGCAACGCCACCACCGGGAACGATTCCTTCCTCAACCGCTGCCCGGGTTGCGTGCAATGCATCTTCAACGCGGGCTTTCTTTTCTTTCATCTCCACTTCCGTTGCGGCTCCAACGCGCAGCACTGCCACGCCACCGCTCAATTTCGCCAGCCGCTCTTGCAGCTTTTCCCGATCATAATCGCTGGTGGTCTTTTCAATCTGTGCCTTGATTTCGTTAATCCGCCGCTTAATGTCTTCCGGCTTCCCGGCACCTTCGACGATGGTCGTCGTATCCTTGTCAATGACCACCTTCTTCGCCTGACCCAGCATCGACAGCGTGGCATTTTCCAGCTTGAATCCTTTCTCTTCGCTGATCACCGTTCCGCCAGTCAGGATTGCAATGTCCTCCAGCATCGCTTTCCGACGATCGCCAAAGCCGGGCGCCTTCACGGCTGCAACCCGCAGCGTTCCTCGCAGCTTATTCACCACCAGCGTTGCGAGGGCTTCTCCCTCGACATCTTCAGCAACGACCAGCAACGAACGTCCAGACTGAGCCACCTTTTCCAGGATCGGCAACAAATCTTTGATCGCCGAAATCTTCTTGTCGTGCAGCAGAATGAAGGGATCTTCCAGCACCACTTCCATCGTGTCCGGATTGGTCACAAAGTATGGCGACAGATAGCCACGATCAAACTGCATTCCTTCCACAACTTCCACGGTCGTCTCAGTACCTTTTGCTTCTTCCACCGTAATGACCCCATCCTTGCCGACTTTTTCCATCGCTTCGGCAATGAGTTCACCAATAGTGGTGTCGTTATTGGCAGAAATGCTGGCAACCTGCGCAATTTCTTTCCGCCCTTGCACTTCCTTGCTCAACTCCTTGAGTGCTTCGCGAGCTTTGTCTACCGCCAGATCGATTCCGCGCTTCAGATCCATTGGATTCGCGCCAGCAGTCACATTCTTCAGCCCCTCACGAATAATTGCCTGTGCCAGAACGGTTGCCGTGGTCGTCCCATCACCCGCAACATCGCTGGTCTTGGACGCCACTTCCTTCACCAGTTGCGCCCCTACATTTTCCAATGCATCTTCCAGTTCAATCTCCTTTGCAACTGTCACCCCATCCTTGGTTACCAATGGCGCACCAAATTTCCGCTCAATCACAACATTCCGTCCCTTGGGACCCAGGGTCACTTTGACTGCATTCGCTAATTTGTCCACCCCCGCTTTCAAAGCCGTCCGTGCCTGCAAATCAAAGGCAATGTCTTTGGCTGGCATGGTTATTCTCTCCTTTTTTGTTTAACATTCTCTTTGTTTGCTCAGTTTGCAAAATCAGGTTCAGGATTCCTGTCCGTTTTGCACAATGGCAAAAATATCACTTTCGCGCATAATGAGGTATTCCTCACCATCAATGGTTACTTCCGTGCCGGAATATTTCCCGTAAATCACCTTGTCCCCAACTTTAACCTGCAGCGGAATGACTTTTCCATCTTCAGTCAGTTTGCCTGTCCCGACAGCAATAACTTCACCCTGCTGAGGACGCTCCTTCGCTGTGTCCGGAAGAATAATGCCACCTTTGGTCACTTCTTCCGGCTCCGATGGCTTCACAATGACCCGGTCGTGCAATGGCTGGAGTTTCATCGATTCACCCCTTTCTTTGGTTCAACTTCTCCTACTCACTTTCCATCCCACTGGATTGTTAGCACTCACTGCTGGTGAGTGCTAACAGGAAGCTATTAACGATCAGACATCGCAGCATATTGTATGTGTGCACTCTGCTACGGGCTGGAATGGGCGGGTTTACCTGCACAAGTGTGCAAGCGAGGATCAAGAGGTGCACTCTGCTACGAGCTGGAATGGGCGGTACGGTTCGCAGCCACAACCGTATCCAGCACCTGAGCGAGCCGGTGGGTTAGACGATAGCGGCTGTAACGCTGCACCGCCTCTGTCCGAATTTGGGCAATCCGTTCCGACATCCTGCCCGTTTCCCACGCGTGGTACAGCGTCGCAATAGCATCGGCTAACGAGCCAATTTGATCCGGCGCAATGATCTGTCCTGCCTGCGTTTCCTCCAGAATCGCTCCAACTTCGCTGTCCGGCGGACCAATGGCAACGATCGGGCGATGAACGGCTAAATATTCGAACAACTTGCCGGGCACAATATCGCGGGAATGAGGGGAATCGTCTACGATGAGCAAAAGTGCATCCGCAGATTGCAATCGCTCTACACTTTCACGGAACGGAACGTACGGCTCTATTGCTACCGGCACCGGAGCGAGCTGGAGTCTTCGACGCACATCCTCACCAACTCGCCCCACGATGTGGAGTTGAAACCGTTCCGGATCAATTCTCCGCTGCTGTACCAACTGCTCCAGCGCTCGCAGCAGCGGCTGGGGATCCCGCCTGCCATAGAGCGATCCTGCATACCGCAACGTAAAAACGGGATTTGGTTGATACGGCACAGGATGCGAAATCTCTGGATGAAATCCGTTGGGAATCACCACGAATTTTTCCTCTGGAATTTCCGGGTACTTCTGCCGAAAATCCCGAACGATGCCCTTCCAGGCACACTCGACCGCGTCGGCATTTTGAAGCACCGCTTTTTCCAGCCGCCGTTCGATCCACGCTGGCAATCCCCATCGCTGCGCTGCGGACAAAAAGCCGGTCCACGGATCTCGAAATCCGGCGACCCACGGAATATTACTCCGCCGTTTGACCGACAATCCAATCACCGCCGTTGTGTACGGCGGTGCCGAGGTGTACAGTGCCTCAATGCGATAGCGGCGCAGCAATTGCAATGCTGCTCGCCGGGCAAAGGGAAACCAGCCAATGCGGGCATCGGGAATAAACAGCGTTTCTCGCACCTTCTGAATAAGCCACGAGCGCCAGCTTTGCCGCTCCGACGATTTTTGCAACACATTCACATCGACGGGGGCATTCGGTGGCAATCCCTGCAGTCGACGATACAGCCGATAGGGTTCGATGATTTTGGTCCGAACGACCGGCACATCTGCCGGGATTTCTGCGAGCAGCGTCTCATCCCGCGCCGGAAAATCCCCGTTTTCCACCGTCAACACCACTGGCTGCCAGCCGAAGTCAGGGAGATACTTCACATAGTGCAAGACCCGCTGCACCCCCGGTCCTCCAGACGGCGGAAAGTAATACGCTATGATCAACACCTGCTTCACCGTTTTTCCACTGCCTTCTCACCAAATACCAGGCAGTGCAGTGACCATCTCCCGTTCTGCTTATTGTACCCTTTTTCCAAAATCTCACAATGTCGCACTTTGCCCTGAAAGTCAGAGGAGAAAAAACAACAAGCCTATCAGAAATCTCCGCGATGCAGAACCTGCCGACGTTTCTTCCTTTCCACAGATCAGGTAAGACGTTCAAGCTCAAGGGAGCTCCGCGTATGCTAACTGGTACTCCGCTATGGGACCAGAGAATACCGCAGTAAATAGAGCAAATTGCCACGCTTTGCCAGAACCTCGACGCTCTGCGCATACCAGTTGTACACAATGGAAGAAAACCGGTCGTACTGATAACTGAGCACTGTCTGCCGACTCTTGAGTGAATGCACATAAAAATTCGGTCCATACACATACGCAAACATCTGCGATTGGGGCAAAAACAGAAACGATTGAAGCTGGGACGATGCCCGAAGCTGCAAGGACAATCGCTCGCCATTAACCATCAAATCGCACAGTTGCCGGCATTCCAGGCAATAGTAGCCGCTGCCATCATAAAGCATTTGCAGTTTTGTATGCTGCCGACGCACGGGATAACGCGTGCCATCCAGCAGAAAATAGTGCTGATTCCTCCACTGTACCAGCGCACCATAAGCAGTCGCTGATGGGTGGAGTTTTACATCTTCCACTTTATCCCATCCCTGCGTTTGCTGCAACTGCCCATCCGGCGCAAGTTTGGCAATGTACGAAAGCTGGTACCGCTTGTAGAAAATGACAGCTACGTTCCGATCGCGATTGAGCTGAATGGAAAACACCGTGTCAATACTGCTGAGCAGCGGCTCCGACCCCAGGTACACTGCCCACCAGTCGCCATTGCGACCAGCAAACAGCGGGAGAGAATCCTGCCACCATCGAAGATGCTGAATCTGATCAAAAGGACCGAAGGTGCGATCTCCCATCAACACCGAGAATTGATTCCCTTCGGAAACGCGACACAGAAAGCGGGTCAGAGAGCGATCCTGGACGATAGATCCTTCAAACGTCTGGGGCAGCGGCACTGTTTCCTTCTGCTTCCATTCTCCATCAGCAAATCGAAACCGGACCAGCTCCTGCTGTCCGCCAATATACCCAACGACGCTGGCAGTCAGCCCATCGTCAGCAAATTGCAGATCATACGCAACGGTATACGCCAACTCCAGCGTTTGCCCATCCAGCAGCACCGATACCGTATTTTGAAAATAGGTCACCGTTCCCCAATGCAACCCATCGGGTGAAAAAACGGGGCGCATAATATACTCTGCTTCAGCAGACTTGTACCCATTCACGTAAAGCCGCATATACCGCTCATAGGGCTGGGTTAAAATCCACCAGTTTGAGGTTGAATCCAGACCGAATCGCAAAACCGTCTCCTCCCCTCCAAATACCTGGCGTTCCTCCATTCCCTGCGCATATAGCCACGGTGGGATCACAAGGAATATCAGGAGGAAACTCCCTACGCTCCCGATTACAGATCGCATTCCGATCTCATTGTATTCCGACTCGCCACTTCCAGAACCAATCTCCTGCCAGCTTGGCACTGAGCCTGACACTCCTCAGCGCACATTCACTCAAAGCCTTCCCTCTCCAGCACACCTCGATGCCGCTTTGCTTCTCTCTCGTGCTAAAAAGGAATCCCTTACGCCACAGCTTCAGCCTGTCGAATTGCCTCCGTTACTTTTTCTGCTGCTTCTTTAAAGGTCTTTGCTACCGTGAACTGGAGTCCGGAATTTTCCAGAATGCGCCGTCCCTCTTCAGCATTTGTGCCTTCCAGCCGCACAATCACCGGGACTGTGACTTCCACCTGCTGCAATGCCTGAACGATGCCCTGGGCAACGCGATCGCAGCGAACGATACCACCGAAAATGTTGATCAGCACTGCCTTCACGTTGGGATCACTCATCATAATGCGGAAGCCATTGGCGATCCGCTCAACATTCGCGCCTCCACCCACATCTAAAAAGTTTGCAGGCTCACCGCCGGCTAATTTAATCAGATCCATCGTTGCCATTGCCAGTCCAGCGCCATTGACCATACAGCCAACATTCCCATCCAGCCGAATGTAGCTCAATCCATATTTCGCGGCTTCTACTTCCAGTGGATCTTCTTCGGCAATGTCTCGCAACTGCTGATAGTCAGGATGTCGGTACAGCGCGTTATCATCAAAATTCATCTTGGCATCTAACGCCAGCAACTGTCCATCGTGAGTGGTTACCAGCGGGTTGATCTCCAGCAGGCTACAATCCAGCTCTTCATAGGCTTTTGCCAGATTCAGCGCCAACTTCACAAACTGTTTGAGCAGATTGCCAGAAAATCCCAATCGAAAGCCCAGCCGGCGTGCCTGAAACGGAAAGAGACCATAAGCAGGATGAATGGCTTCTTTAAAAATTTTCTCCGGATGTTCCTTTGCCACTTCTTCAATTTCCACCCCTCCCTCTGAGGATGCCATCATCACATTTTGCCCGCGTTTCCGATCCAGCGTAATACCCAGGTAGTATTCTCGATCCAGCGCAACTCCCTGCTCAATCAGCAACTTATGGATCACTTTGCCCTCTTTCCCCGTCTGGACCGTCACCAGCTTGTTGCCCAGAATTACTTTTGCCAGTCGGTAGGCTTTATCGGCGATATTTCCTCCAGATACAACCATCACTCCCCGCACCTGCTTTCCTTCGTATTCAACCGGCTGCCCCGTTTCCCGGTCGACCACAATTCCCTTGCCCCGCCCTCCGGCGTGCACCTGCACCTTCAGCACAATTGTGTCAATCCCATTGAGCACAAATTCCCGGTAGGTAATCGCCCCTGCCTCTTCCGCGGAAAACACGACTCGACCAAACGGCACCGGAATTTGAAAACGCGACAGCAGCTCTTTAGCCTGATACTCGTGAATCTTCATTCTCACTCCCTCTCAAATTTTTTGTAACTTTGCGTTTCGGATACTGTAAGCGAATTGCAAATTAACGAAATTATGGTGAGTTACCGGGAACGATAAGAAGTGCGATACGCAAAATTCTACATTCCGCTGCTGGTGTTGATTCTGCTCAAACTCTCTTTCCAGCCATTGTTTGAATCGCAAGAGCTGGGGTCTGCTGCCAATCCCATCAAGATTGCGCTCACGCCATCGGTCGACGCACAAAAAATCACGCTCAGTGCTGACGAACTGGTTAACTTCCTGGAACAGTACACCGGTTATCATTTCACCTATATGGTGCCTGCCAGCTATATCGCCGTCGTTGAAGCACTGGGCAGCGGGAAAGCCGATGTTGCCATTATGAACACCTTCAGCTATTTGTTAGCGCACGAGAAATACGGCGCACGGGCGGTTCTGAAAGTTGTCCGCCGCTACGGAGAAACAACCTATAAAGGGCAATTCATTACGCGCGTTGATTCCGGTATCGATTCACTCCAGGACATTGCTGGCAAACGCATCGCTTATGTTGATCCTGCTTCGACCTCAGGGTATCTGCTCCCCAAAGCAATGCTCGATTCCTTAGGAATCAAACCAGCCGAAGAAGTTTTTGCAATGAAGCACGACAACGTTGTTACAATGGTATATCAGGGACAGGTCGATGTCGGCGCTACCTATTACTCCCCACCGGATACCGCAACCGGAGAATATCTGGATGCACGCGCACGGGTGAAACAGCAATTTCCCGACGTGTTTGAGAAAATCAAGATCATCGGGTTCACTCAGGATATTCCAAACGATCCGGTGGTAGTGCGCAAAGATTTACCAGAAGAAATGGTGCGCAAAATTGTCGAAGGCTTGTTGGCTTTCCAGTCAACGCCGGAAGGGCGGAAGGCACTGTACGAGATTTACAGCGTGGAAGGCTTTGCACCCGCTACCGATGAAGACTACGATGTGCTCCGGAACATTCTTCGTAAACAGGGAATATCGCTGGAGAAATTGGTGAAGAAATAACGATGGCACTGATCGAACTGCGAAAACTGAACAAAATCTACCCGAATGGAGTTCACGCACTGGTCGACGTTGATTTGACGGTGCAGGAAGGCGAATTCCTTGTTGTGATCGGCCTGAGTGGTTCTGGCAAATCCACCTTGCTGCGGTGTATCAACCGCCTGATTGAACCCACTTCCGGACAGATTTTATACCGTGGGCAGGACGTTACGCACATTCAGGGAAAAGATCTTCGACAGTACCGCAAGAAAATCGGGATGATCTTTCAGCAATTCAACCTCATCAAGCGCCGGACCGTGCTCCTCAATGTCCTGACTGGCGCCCTGGGCTCTTTACCCGTACTCCCGTCGATCCTGGAGCGATTTCCGGACAACCTGCGACAGGAAGCGATGGAAAAGCTGCGCATTGTCGGACTGGAAGACAAGTGGAACGTTCGGGTCGATGCCCTCAGCGGCGGTCAGCAGCAGCGGGTTGCCATCGCCCGTTCCCTGATGCAACACCCCGAAGTGCTCTTAGCCGATGAGCCCGTTGCCAGTCTGGACCCGGCAACTTCTCACTCTGTAATGAAATACCTGAAGCAGCTCAATACCGACTATGGAATGACCATCATCTGCAACCTGCACTTCCTGAGTCTGGTCCGCACCTACGGCACGCGCGTTGTAGCCCTGAAACAGGGCAAACTGATTTTCCAGGGCAAGCCGGAAGAAATCACCCAGGAATGGTTCAAGGAAATCTATGGCGAAGAAGCAGAAGAAGTGGAAATAGCATAACACGGCTGAATGGGCACCGAAACAAAATCGCAAACGACAACGGCACAGAAATTCCAGGCACTGATCCTGGACATTTTCTTCGGCATCTACTTTGTCGTTACCCTGCACCGCGTTTTCTACTACCAGGTGCTCCTCTCGCTGCGCAAGTTACCACCGGTCACTGTGGAGATTGTGCTGCTCTACATTGGAATTGGCACTATCCTGGGATTGGCTCTCTTTGTCCTCAACGCTTCGCCGGGCAAACTCATTTTCCGACAGTTGCCGGATATTCCGTGGAAAAAAGCAGTAGCGGAACATTTTCTGTGGATCATCGGGGTGCTGACGATCGCTACCGGGTGGGTTGTGACCAGAGTTTCCATTCTCGATTTCTTTTCTCAGGAAGGTCTGGCGGGAGCAAAACGGATCTTTTCCGCTCTGCTATCTCCCGAATGGTCCATTCTGCCCCAGGCACTGCTGGCAATTGTGGAAACGATTTATCTGGCATTGATGGCAACACTCTTTGCCCTCCCGGTTGCTTTCATCCTGAGCTTTTTCACTGCCCGCAACCTGATGCGCCAGAGTCCTATTACGCTGGGCATCTACACCGTCCTGCGAGTGCTGGTGAATTTTACCCGATCGATCGAACCATTGATCTGGGCAATTATCTTCACCGTATGGGTCGGCATTGGTCCCTTTGCTGGCACACTGGCGCTAATGGTTCACACCATTGCCTCTCTCACAAAGCTATATTCAGAGCAAATTGAAAATGTGGATCCTGGACCCATCGAAGCAATTGAAGCAACCGGCGCCCATCCAATGCAGGTTATCTGGTTCGCCGTCGTCCCCCAAATTGTACTCCCCTTCCTGAGCTTTACCATCTATCGATGGGACATCAACGTTCGGATGGCAACGATCATCGGACTGGTGGGCGGTGGTGGAATCGGAACGCTCCTGATGCAATATCAGGGGCTGGCGCAGTGGCACGAAGTTGGACTGCTGGTGCTTATCATCGCAATCGTTGTCTGGATTATGGACTACCTCTCTGCTCGAATCCGGGAAGCACTGGTGTAAATCGGGAAGCACGTGCATCAATCGGCATCTTAAAACCGTAGCGGCTGATTCTTATCAGGAAGTCCGGGCTGAACTGAACCCCGACTATTCACTTCCTTCCCGGAAACGTTCATTAAACGTTTGAGCCCAGAAGTGGCTCTAAAGAGACACTGTTGCAGAAATTGGGGCACTCTGATGGCACGGCAAATGCATCGACGTTCTTTTCTCCAAACGCTCACATCGCTTCCCTTCGATCAGCATCCTGCGCTGCACAAAGCGCTGACTCTGCAACCGCTGAACCTGACAACAGGACTGGAGCCGTACCAGCCGAATAGTAAACTTTCTACAGAGGATGCCCGACACCTTCTGCGGCGTACCTGCTTTGCGCCCACACCAGCAGAACTGGAAACGGCGACGAAAATGACACCCGCAGAAGCAGTCGACCATTTACTCCGTCCTTTGCCATCTCCCCCAATCCCTGAGTGGTACGATACCGATCCCCTCTCTCCCAGCGAGCTCCGCCGACTCACGGAAGAAGAACGGCGCGCCTATCGCCAGCAGCAATTCCAGCAAATCTTTGAGCTAATCCGGTGGTGGTACGATCTGATGATTGCCACCGATTTTTCACTGCGAGAAAAAATGGTCTTTTTCTTCCACAACCATTTCACCTCCGGCTTTGTCCAGGTGAAAGTGCCCCATTATATGCTCACGCAAAATATGCTCTTTCGAGAATACGCATTCGGGAACCTCAAAGAGCTGACGGAGAAAATTGTCTACGACCCGGCAATGCTGGTGTATCTGAACGGCAATGTAAACACCCTGCGCCGCCCCAATGAAAACTTCGGCCGTGAATTGCTGGAATTGTTTACGATGGGCGAAGGGAACTACACCGAGTGGGATATTGTGGAAGTCTCCCGCGTCTGCACCGGATGGTTTAACACGTTCCACAAACCCTACTACGATTTCGATCCTTTTCCGAAAAACCCGCGACTTCGCCGCCACGACTATCTGTCGAAATCCATATTCGGTGAGATCATCGATCCTCAGGTCAATGATGATATGAGCACTGCGGAAATTCGAGAGCGCGGAATGGCGGAAGTTCCACAACTGATCGATCTGATTTTCCGTCAGCAGTTTGACGAATCACGAGGCTATGATGCCAGCCATCCCTACTACGGCAAAACCATCGCAGCCGTTTTCTTCGCAGCAAAACTCTACCGAACCTTCGTATACGAGATCGTAGCCCCCACGATCGTCGCTGCTTTAGCAGACCTGCTGGTTGAAAACAACTTCCAGCTAAAACCCGTGTTAAAAACTCTCCTGCAAAGTGCTCATTTCTTTGATCCCCAGTTGCGGGGAGCGCAGATCAAAAGCCCTCTGGATTTCACCGTCGGATTGCTCCGAATGTATCCTTTCGTGGAACTCTACAGAAACAACCAGCGCACCTGGAATTCCATCTTACGCTCTGTTACCAGCGTCAACACGATCCTGGGACTCCGGTTGTTGCAACCTCCCGATGTATCAGGGTGGCCCGGACATCGGGACTGGCTGAACACGTTTACCTATCCTTACCGCAATGCGGTCTCGGACCTTGCCATTCAAACCCTGCTGCAACAATCTCCGCTGGTGCTCTATCAATTTGCTCAGCAATTTCCCTCTTTCCAGACTAATGTCCGCACCTTTGTTTCAGAAGCAACTTCCTATCTGCTGGCATTCCCTCCGCTTGAAAGCGAATTTGACAACCTGGTCGAAACACTTTTAGATGGCGCCCCAGAATACGAATGGAGTGACATTGCGCAAAATGCCCAAACAGTGATTCCCCGACTTCGAGCTTTCTTCCAGGCAACGATGAAACTACCGCAATTCCAACTGACGTAATCAAGTTCCACAAAAAGGATAGATTCAGATGAAACGCCGGTCCTTTCTCAAAGCAATGGGTGTAACCCTTGCCAGTCTTCCCATCATCGGTAATCGCCCCTTAGCTGCATTATCTTCTGCACCGACCTTTGACAACCTGCGGCGACTAACAGCCGGAACGGATAAAATTTTTGTGCTGGTCCAGCTTCGCGGCGGCAACGACGGGCTGAATACCTTGGTACCCAAAGAAAATCCGCTGTACTACGAACGACGCCCCACTATCGCAATTCTCAAGGAAAATACTTTACCTCTGACCGACACCCTGGGATGGCACCCCTCCTGCGAAGGACTCCGAATTCTATTCGATGAAGGACGCTTAGCGATTGTCCAGGGAGTTACGTATCCCAACCCGAATCGATCGCACTTTCGAGGAACAGACATCTGGATTACAGCAACCGATGCGAATGTCTTTGAGAGTACCGGCTGGGTTGGACGGTACCTGGAGCTGACGCATCCAGAATATCCCGACACTTTGCCCACTGATCCGTTAGCCATTGAGATCGGCGGATTCTCCTCTCGCATTTTCCAGACTTCCAAAGGGAATGTAGCCGTTACCTTCAGCGACCCTGAAGAATTCTACCAACTGGTCGGTGAATCTCCCACTCCTGCTTTTCCTCCAGCACCGGACACACCGGCAGGCAAAGAACTGGAATTTGTACGCACAATCGCAACCGCCTCGAACATTTACAGCAAACGGGTCAAGGAAGCAGCGGACAAAGGATACAATGCTGTTGAGTATCCGGAAGACAATGACTTAGCCCAGAGCTTGAAAATCGTTGCCCGCTTGATTGCCGGTGGCTTGCAAACTCCGATTTATCTGGTATCCATCCGGGGCAATGCTTTCGATACGCACGCCAATCAAGGCGGTGTTGAGGGCGAGCACGCTACGCTGCTTGCTGAAGTTTCATCGGCGCTCCGCCTCTTCCTGGATGATCTTCGATCGCTGGAACTGGAAGATCAGGTCGCCGGAATGACTTTTTCTGAATTTGGGCGACGCGTTCAGGAAAACGGCAGTCTGGGAACTGATCACGGCACCGCTGCGCCACTCTTTGTCTTCGGCGGGAGTGTTAACGGTGGGATGATTTTCGGAGAAGATCCGGATCTGGAAAATCTGGACAATCGGGGCGATCTTCTGATGCAGTACGACTACCGACAGGTTTACAGCTCTGTCCTTGCACAGTGGTTCCAGGCACCGGAGACGCAGATCGAACAGATCCTGTTTCGCGACTTTACCGAACTACCGCTCTTTAAGATCGCTGGCTTTACAAATGAACCCTCGCCTTCTCCTACCACTGCGCCATTGCAGTTGCTCCAGATGTTTCCCGCGCCCGCCAATGGATCTGTCACCCTGCGGTATCGCGTGCAGCAACCCGGCACTCTTGCTATTGCTGTCTATAACCTTAAAGGGCAGCATATCCTGACCCTGCTGCAACAGTTTGCAGCTACCGGGGAATATCAACGAACATTTGACACAACGCCACTCCGTTCTGGAACTTATATCCTCCAGCTTCAACTGGATCGTTACCAGACCTATCATCGGCTGGACATTGTCCATTAAACGTGTAAAAAGCAACGCATCCGTTCACAGCATCCTGAATGTCGAAAGCTGAAATCAGCGCAAGTGCTATCGATCGGATTCCGGAAGCGCGCTGATAGGGAACAGGTGCAACTCCATTGCCTTCTTTGCAGAAACCTCAAGGGTCTATAAAACATCTCTCGGCTCCGGCGCCATCCACCATCTCGACACTCTGGACTTTTCCCGGCGACTTAAAGTTTCACCTTGCGGCCGCCGATACCACCAATGAACAAACTAAAAGTCCGATCGCTGGCGTCAAATAGGGTACCAGCGATGTACAATGAGCAGCAGGGGCAATACAAATGAGTCATAAACCGCAATTTTCTGAAATGCGAGATCCGAACAATCCCGATCGGTACCTGGTAACCTATGCCGATCTGATTACCCTTCTATTGGGATTGTTCGTGATTCTGTACGCCACCGCTCAGGTCGATGTTGGCAAATATCGGGAATTTGCGGCTGCACTGGGTCAATACTTCAAGGCAACACCCGATAGCACGTTGATCGGCGGCGGTGCTATTCTCCCCGCCGCAAAGCGAACCCTACCACAACCCATTTTGCCAACGGCAGAACGCCGTTCGCTGGATCAAATTTCTCAGGAGTTAGAAAAAACGTTTCAGCAGCAAATCCAGAGCAATCTGATTGAATTGGAACGTACTCCCTCCCAGGTCCGCCTCCGCCTGCGGGATAAACTTCTCTTTGAATCCGGCAAAGCTGATCTCCAGGTCACAGCCGCAGCGGTATTGGACTCCTTAGCTACCATCTTAGCAGGATTGCGCAAACAGATCATTGTGGAAGGACACACAGATAATGTGCCAATTTCCACCTTTCGGTATCCCTCCAACTGGCACCTTTCCGTCGATCGCGCTCTGACGGTCGCCTACTACCTGATGCAGCGGGGCGTACCAGAGCGTTTTCTGACCGTTTGCGGCTATGCGGATCAACGCCCCATTGCTTCGAACGCCACACCGGAGGGACGCGCCCGGAACCGCCGAGTTGAAATCGTGATCGAGGAACCAGAAGCCAACATTCCAACAACGGAAGGATATATTCGCAGCAGTATCACAAACAAACCCGCTTCGTAAATGCAGCAGCAAGCAATTATGGAACAGCAATCACAATCATCGGATGTTATCACTCTTCAGACCGCCCAATTCGGGACATTACAGATTCGCCCCCATCACATTTTCCACTTTCCCCAGGGGATTATTGGTTTTGAACACCTCACGCGTTTTGTCCTAATCAGCGATGAGAAAACCCAGCCAATCAAATGGTTGCTTTCGGTTGATGATCCCACCATCGGCTTTCCCGTCGTCAATGTTTTGCTGGTACGTCCCGATTATCCTCTTGTTCGGAAGCTTAATTCCCGAAAAAGTGTTATATTGACAATTCTAACATTGGGTAAAGACAAAAACATAACAGCAAACTTGCGGGCGCCGATTATTTTAGACATTGAACAACAAGAGGGGAAGCAGATTGTCTTAACCTCTGACGAGTTTTCGTTTGAATACGTTGTGCTGCAGCAATAAAGCCTTAGCGGACGAATGTTAGTCTTAACACGCAAAGTTGGCGAAGAAATCATCATTGGACATTCCATCCGGGTGTCCATTTTGAGCTGTGACCGGGGATATGTGAAAATCGGGATTGAGGCACCCCGAACCGTACCGGTGTACCGCAAGGAGATTTACGACCGCATTATGGAATACAATAAAAAAGCTGCGCAAATCGAAATACAGAAGTTACGGGAAGTGCTGCAAAGCAACTCCCTGACGGTAAATCGGCTCAATCAACAGGGATCAAAAAAATCATCGACATAATGGAATCTACAGTGCAACAGCAATTTCCCATCTTGGTAGTGGATGATGATATCTGGATTCAGCGGATTCTGTCCAAAGTATTGAGTCACTTTGGTTTCTCTCCGCTGACCGCTTCCAATGGTTTTGATGGCGTTGCTTTAGCCATTGAGCATCAACCGATGGCAATTTTCCTGGATCTTATGATGCCAGAACTCTCAGGGCACCTGGTGCTGAAACTGCTGAAGCGAATCAAATTAACGCGTGACATCCCCGTTCTGGTGGTGACTGCTCTCTCTGATACGGAAAATTTGAGTCTGGCAATCAAGGAAGGCGCTATTGGTTTTGTAAGCAAACCCTTTACGCGGGCAACGATCTACGACAAATTGCTATCGATCTTTGGCTCCGAAACCTTAGAACTCATTAGTAAGCAAACCAAACTACCTCCAGCACAGGAAGCAACCGCCCGCACAGCAGCATCTCCGCCTTCTTTTGCTCCCCCTTCAGAATCGCCAGTGCCAGAAACACCACCGGAACAACCACCGGCATATTCGCAAACCGTCGTCGAACGGTACAAAGAAGAGGAGGCACCCCCAGAAGAAGAACAACTGGAAATTATCCGCAAGATCTTAGAGCAACACCGGGGAACGGAATAATCACCACCGTACTTTGCGTTGTGAACGATAGCGCAAGAAAATCGCAATCCCGTTCAGTCCCAATACCAGAACCAGAAGCACGATAATAGCGGCAGCAGCATTAATCACAAAGCCGTGCTGTGGACGAGATACCCAGTTAAAGATCTGGATCGGCAGCACGGTAAATTCATCCATTGGTGATCGAGGGATAAACGGAACATATGTTAATGCTCCAACGACGATCAGGGGTGCAGCTTCCCCGATGGCACGTGCCAGAGCTAAAATAATACCCGTCAAGATATTGCCAAAAGCGGCCGGCAACACTTGTTTCCAGATCGTCTGCCACTTTGTCGCCCCCAGCGCGTACGCTGCCTCCCGAATCGAGGGTGGAACAGCACGCAACGCCTCACGAGCGACCACAATAACAACAGGTAAAACCAGCAGTGCCAGCGTAAGACTTCCAGCCAAGATGCTCTGCCCCATCTGCAGCGTCCGTACAAAGATTTCCAACCCCAGAATCCCATAGATGATAGAAGGAACGCCAGCCAGGTTTGCAATATTAATTTCCAGTACATTTGCCAGCCACGATTTTTTCGCATATTCCTCTAGATAGATGGCGGCACTCACGCCCAGCGGAATGGCAAAGAGAGCAGTACCCACAAAGATCCAGAGGCTCCCGACAATCGCTGGATAAATACCCGCTTTCTCAGGAAACCGCGATGGAAAAGAAGTGAGAAAATCCCACGAAAGTCGAGCAATTCCCAGCTTAAAAATACTCACAATAAGCACAACGAGAAACAACAATCCAATGAATGCTGCTGCCAGCCCAAGTATTCCCACCAGCCGGTCAAGGAGATATGCCCGCCACCGCTTACTCATATTGCTGCCGAAAGCGCCGGTTGACAAAAAAGCTAATCGTGCTCAGCATCACCGTGAAAAGAAATAAAACCATCCCGGCGGCGAAAATGGTTCGATACTCCAGCGATCCGTGCGGGATATCACCCAGGCTCACCTGTACAATGTACGTTGTCACCGTTTCAATTGGCACCAGCGGATTGAGCGTTAATCGAGGCTGCTGCCCAGCAGCAATTGCCACGATCATCGTTTCCCCAATTGCCCGTGCCAGTGCCAGCACCACTGACGCAAGGATACCCGACGAAGCTGCAGGAATGAGTACCCGAAAGAGTGTTTGTACCCTGGTCGCTCCCATCCCATACGCTGCTTCTCGCAGTGACTGCGGAACTGCGTGGAGAGCATCCTCACTCAGGGACGAAATGAAAGGAATGATCATAATGCCCATCACAATACCGGGCGACAAAGCATTAAAGCCTGCTAATCCCGGAATGATCTGCTGGAGAACAGGAGTCACAAACACCAGCGCAAAATACCCATAGACAACCGTTGGGATTGCCGAGAGCAACTCCAGGATCGGCTTGACAATACTCCGAAACCGCGGCGAGGCATACTCATTCAAAAAAATCGCTGTTAACAATCCAATGGGTAGCGCAACGATAATAGCAATGGCAGTCGTCAGAAAAGTCCCGCTCAAAAGCGGCAAGATGCCAAAATGTTTCTGCGCAAATAACGGAGTCCACTGTGTATCCGTCAAAAATTCCCAGATGGAAACTTCCCGGAAAAATTGAACCGTCTCTGTGATCAACACAGCAACGATGCCGATCGTAGTGACAATGGTCAGTACTGCCGACAGCCGCAGTCCACTCTCAACAGTTCGCTCTATAAAGCGTCGAAACATTGCTACGGTTGCCCCGCTTGCTCCAACAACGCCTCAACCTGCACCCCTACCTGCGAACCGTGTGCGCCAAAGATTGAACCAGTGATTCGCTGCTGAAAGCGCTGTTTGACCAGTTGATAGGCTTTTTCAGACAAAGGAACGTATCCCACATCAGGGGCTAAGGCTGGCATATGCTCGATATAGAAATGGACAAATTGCTCAACAGCTGGCCGATCTGCCGACTGGCGATTGACATAAATGAATAGTGGCCGAGACAACGGTTGATAAGTCCCATTTCGAACCGTCTCCGGCGATGGTAAAATAGGACCGGCGCCATTTTGATCATTGCCATCGTCGATCGGTACAATCTTAACCCGGTCTTTATTGTTCAATGCATAAGCTAATCCAACAAACGCTAAGGCATAACGATCGCTGGCAACTCCCTGGATAATTACATTGTCATCCTCGCTGGAAGTATAATCTCCTCGGCTGGCGTGCTCTTTGCCAACAATGGCTTTGGTGAAATAATCATACGTTCCAGATTCCACCCCCGGTCCATACAGGTGCAACTCTTCGTGGGGCCACTCAGGGCGAATCTGATCCCAGTAGAGAATCTTTCCCTGCGCTTCCGGCGCCCAGATTGTGCGGAGCTCCTCGACAGTCAAGTAATCGACCCAATCATTCTGCGGATTAACCAGCACACACATTGCATCGTAGGCTATCGGCAATTCGATGTATGCAATGCCATTAGTGCGGCATAGGGAATCTTCAATTGCCCGAATAGGGCGAGAAGCATCATTGATATCCGTCTCGCCTCTGATAAATTTCTTAAACCCTCCCCCGGTGCCTGACACGCCAATAAGCACGTGGATATCCGGTGCGACCTGGCGAAATTCCTCTGCCACTGCTTCCGAAAGTGGATAGACCGTACTGGATCCATCAATACGAACCACCGCACGCTGAGATTCTGCCGACTGTTGCGACTGCTTCCCGCAGCTACTCAGCAATCCCACCAGAAAAATGCCAAAGAGAAACAATCCATACCGCATTCCGATGCTCCATTTATGAACATAAACGCCTGGGAACAAAGAGGGAAGGTGCTGCGGTAGTACCGCAGTATGCCCCGGAGTATCGCCATCTCCATAGTGCAGCATCATACCGCTGGCAGGCATCTTGTGTATTCAAAAGACTGCAAAGATAGGGAAAACGTCCCACACAACAATCGCCCCCTCCCGTTCTGTGTACTCTTCGCAGAATGGTCGACACTTCCTGACTCTTTGAGCAATGCACAGTACAGCGATGCAGAACCGTGCAACTCAACTGAAATCCGTATTTCTGCTTCCGCTCACAAAGTCCTCTCTGCCCCTAAACACCAAAGCCAATTCTCCTGACAGTTATGCGTTACTTTATTATTTTTCAGCTTTCAGCGAGGCAGAAATTGTAGAACAGTAGGTACAGACTCGATGCGCTTTGAGCCGTTACCAGATAGGCTGTCCTATCCAGAAATCGAAAAAGAAATTCTCCGCTGGTGGAAAGAGCAGAAAATCTTCCAGAAATCCTTAGAACAGCGGCAGGGAGCTCCACGATTTGTTTTCTATGAAGGTCCGCCAACCGTCAACGGACAACCGGGGATCCACCACTTAATGGCGCGCACCTTGAAAGATCTGGTGTGCCGATACAAAACGATGCGCGGATTTTATGTCTACCGCAAAGCAGGATGGGACACGCACGGACTTCCCATCGAAATAGCAGTGGAAAAAAAATTAGGACTGACCTACAAAAAGCAGATTGAAGAGTATGGCATCGACCGATTTAACGCGGAATGTAAAAAGCTGGTAGAATATTACATTGAAACCGACCAGGGATGGCGGGCACTGACTCAGCGAATGGGCTATTGGATTGACTTAGACAATGCCTACATCACCTGTTCCAATGAGTACATTGAATCACTGTGGTGGGCAATTAAAGAGTTCTACAGCAAGGGGCTCATTTACAAGGATTTCAAAATTGTCCCTATTTCCCCAACAATCGAAACACCGCTCAGTTCCCACGAATTAGCGCTGGGCTACAAAGAAGTACGGGATCCCAGTGTGTTTATTAAAGTCGCTGTAACCGAGTCAGCACAGCAAGAGCTGCACAATGCATTTCTCTTAGTGTGGACAACCACCCCGTGGACGCTCATCGGCAATGCGGCAATCGCCGTCGGTCCTGACATCGACTATGTCCTGGTACGCAACCGACGAACAATTAAAGAAAAAGGGAAAGATCCCATTACGGTGGAAGAACATCTCTTGTTAGCAGAAGCACGACTGGAAGTCCTGGACGGTGATTATGAGATTCTTCACCGGTACAAAGGAACCGATGTGGTCGGTACGCGCTACGAACAGATTTTTCCCTATGAGAAAATTGACCTTGCGGCGCATCCCAATGCTCTTTCCGTCCTTCCAGCAGATTTCGTGTCAACAGAAGAAGGAACCGGGCTGGTCCATATTGCCCCTGCTTTTGGCGCCGATGATTTCGAACTGGGCAAAAAATACAACCTTCCTCTGTTACAGCCGGTTCTACCCAACGGGCGATTCAAGGATTATGTTACAGAGTTTGCCGGCAGACCGGTCAAAACGTTTCAATACGCCGATGGTCATATTGAGGAAGGAACGGATAAAGACCTGGTGCGAATGCTCAAGCGGATGGGGAAACTTTACAAAGCCTCCTTTGACTACCTCCACACCTACCCCCATTGCTGGCGCACTGGAAACCCCATCATTTACTATGCCCAGGACTCGTGGTTTATTAACTCCCCCGCCTACCGGGACCGGATGGTGGAGCTCAATCAGCACATTCGATGGCAACCACCGGAAATCGGCTCCGGTCGTTTTGGCAACTGGCTCGCCGAAGCAAAGGAATGGGCACTATCGCGCACTCGCTACTGGGGAACTCCCTTGCCGATCTGGGTTAGCGAGGACGGCGAGGACATTATCGTTATTGGCTCGATTGAAGAATTGATGGAAGGATGGTACGAAGAACCTGATGGGACGCGGGTTCCAATGAGTGCAAAGAAGGAAGAAATTGATCTTCACCGTCCATTTGTCGACCGCATTATCTTTGAACGTAACGGGAAAATTTATCGTCGGGTTCCGGAAATTATTGACGTCTGGTTTGATTCCGGAGCGATGCCTTTTGCGCAGTTCCACTATCCTTTTGAAAACCGCGACCTCTTTCGTGAAAACTTCCCTGCTGACTTTATTGCGGAAGGCGTGGACCAGACTCGTGGATGGTTTTACACACTTCACAACATTGCAACAGCGCTCTTCGACCAGCCGGCTTATAAAAGCGTAATCGTCAATGAGCTGATCCTGGATAAACACGGCGTCAAGATGTCAAAGTCTCGCGGTAACGTTGTTGATCCCTTTCAGGTAATGGAAGAATTCGGCGCTGACGCTGTCCGCTGGTACTTTATGGTCAACAACCCACCGTGGAAACCGACACTGTTTAACAGCGAGGATATCCGTCGGACGGTGCTTTCCGACTTCTTCCGTGCACTCACCAATACCTATGCTTTCTTTGCACTCTATGCAAACATTGATGACTTCGATCCCTCTACCCCTCCACTTCCTGTAGATCAGCGACCAGAGATTGACCGGTGGATTCTCTCCCGCCTCCACTCACTGCTCAAAACGTATGGTGAACTGATGGATGCGTACGAAGTTACTCGAATTGCACGAATGATCCAGCATTTCACCATCGACGATCTTTCCAACTGGTACGTACGGCGGAATCGACGTCGGTTCTGGAAAGGGGACAAAGATGATGATAAACTGGCGGCGTACCAGACCCTGCATACCCTGCTGCTTACCCTGAGTATGCTGATTGCTCCTTTTGCCCCATTTCTCGCTGAATACCTGTACCGGAAACTCCGAACGGACGACCTGCCCGAATCCGTCCATCTCTGCCTGCTCCCTTCTCCAGATTCTTCGCTGATCGATGAAACCCTGGAGCAGCAGATGCAGCGTGCTCAAATCATCGCCTCACTGGGAAGAGCGTTGCGCGAAAAAGCCAAAATCCGGGTACGACAACCGCTGCGTCGCATCCTGGTCGCCGTGCGCTCAGAGGAAGAAAAACATCAGATTCAGCACGTTGAAGATCTGATCAAGGAAGAGCTGAACATCAAGCGCATTGAATACATTTCCGATGATTCCCCGATTGTCCAGCGTGAAATCAAGCCGAACTATGCAACCTTAGGAAAACGCTTTCGGAAACTCACCAACGCTGTTGCTAACGCTATTCGTCAGTTGAGTAATGATCAGCTCAGAACCTTAGAAGACGAGGGCAAACTGGAACTTGCCGTTAATGAAACCACCGTGGAAATTTACCCTGAAGATGTGCAGGTGTATTACAAAGACATTGAAGGGTGGATGGTTGCTGCTGAACAGGGAATAGTGGTCGCATTAGATACAACCATTGATGAGCAACTGCGGCAAGAAGGATTTGCCCGTGAATTGATCAACCGCATCCAGAACCTTCGCAAAACCTCAGGGCTCAACGTAACAGACCGCATTGTACTGCGCTACAATGCTCCAGAATCCATACGAAACATTATCGAAGCGCAACGTTCAACCATCGCCCAGGAAGTCTTAGCACACCATATCCTTTTCGATCCCCAGATTACGGATGGAACTGAGATTACCATTGACAACCTTACACTTTCCGTAAAACTTGAACGTATTGTGCCAGAATCAGAGACAACGGAAGGGTAAAGCAATGGCAACGAAAAAGAAGACAACAACAGCTTCCAGCAGCAAGAGCACAAAAGCAAGCAAGAGCAAAGCAACCAAAACCACGAAGAAAGGCAAGCAAACAGCAAGTAAAAAATCCAGCACACAGAAAAAGAAGCAAACAACTGCAACAAAAAAACAGCAAGCGAGCAAAACCCCAAAGACAACACAGAAGAGCAGCAGCAAAAAAACAGCAACGCAGAAGAAAGCTACAAAAAGCTCTAAAAGCACAACTGCTACAAAGAAAACCCAAAAACCACTGCGATACTCAGACAAAGAGTTAGAGATGTTTCGCAAACACATTGAGAAAATTCGAGCCCAGACGCTGGAAGAATTCCATATGCTGAAGGAACGATTAGAAGATATGAACAGCGACGAAATGGTTCCTGAAACTGCTGCCTATTCTGTTCATATGGCAGAAGAAGGTACAAACGCCCAAGAGAAAGAAAAGCTTTTTACACAACTTCAACGACTTAGCGATTACCTGAAAAAATTAGACGAGGCACTGGAACGCATCAAAAATAAAACGTATGGCATTTGTCGTGTCTGCGGCATCCTTATCGCAAAGGAACGGCTGCTTGCTGTTCCCATCACAACGCTCTCGGCTTCCTACAAAATTCATAAAAAATGTCCACCGGATGGTATTGACCGTATCCACCCGCCAGAGGAATTGGAGGAACAAAAGTAAATCCTAAGTGAAATCCTCTGTCCATCAACAGAGGGAATTTTGAGGATTAAAAAAACGCTTTTCCGTGTCCGGTTATGTTACATTGCCTTTGTGGTAATCGATCTATCTTCTCTCGTATTCTGTCATCGCAGTCATCTTTCTTTTCCTTTTTGTCTTTCCAACCGTCCGCTGATGTTCTTACAATTTTCACGACCAGTTACGATTTCCAGCAAAGCTGTAACACTTTCGTTTCGCTTGCATTATTATCAGTTGCATTTGCAAACGGAAGTTTCACTAAAAAGGAAGAGTGAATCATGAAACGCTTTGTATCATGGTTCTTTGTATTCAGCGTCTTTGGCATCTTAATCTTCGCTACCTCCTGTGACTCTCGCCCTCCTATTGTTGTCGATCTCAATCCTCTTGATAGCATTGATCATCGCCGCGACAGCACAGGATCTGGTGGATCCGGAGGTTCTGGAGGAAGTGATTCAACAACCATCTGCTTTGAACGCGACATTCTCCCAATCTTCCTCTCTAACTGCGCAATGAGTGGCTGCCACGATGCCCAAAGCCACGAAGGAGGATATATCTTAACCAGCTACGAAACCATCATCGCAAAAGGAATCGTTCCATATCAACCCAACCGAAGCGAAATTTACAAAGTTCTTATTGGTCAAGGGGAAAGCGCTATTGGCATTTCCCCGTGGCTTACACTTCGCCGCGATGACGATGACGAGGACGACGATGACGAATACGATGATGAGTACGATGACGACAGTGATGATGAGGGTGAGGATGACTACTATCGAATGCCTCCACCCCCATACCCACCACTGCCCCAAGACAAGATTGATCTGATTTATCGGTGGATTGCTGAAGGAGCTCAGAACACTCAATGTGATACTACTGGCGGTGGTAGCGGCGGCAGTGACTGCGACACACTGAATATGAGTTATGCTCAGGATATTCAACCGATCCTTGCAACCAACTGCGTTGGTTGCCATTCCTCCAGTGCACCATCAGGTGGTATCATACTGGACAACTACAACAGCGTCAAAAGTGTTGCCAGCAGTGGTCGCCTCTATGGAAGTGTTGCCCGCCTATCAGGATATAAGCCTATGCCTCCTGAAAAACAATTGGACAACTGCTCGATTCTGAAAATCAAAGCCTGGATCGATCAGGGAATGCCAGCTTTAACATTCCGCTTTGCCCATCATCCGGAATAATTCCTCCTTGAGTACTCCACCTCTAACTTTGAGAAAAGCGGTGTGGGAATCCCCACACCGCTTTATAAGCCCAATGGGTGAAGGTTACAGTAACGACGCTGGAAATTGCAATCGTCCCTGAATTCCCAGATAAATGTTCCGACCGGGAGCTGGAAGATCGTTCCAGTCTGAAAATCGGTGATATTGTTGGTCAAAAACATTTTCACATCCAAGCGTTATCCGTACTGCTGAGAATGCCTGCCAGCCAATTTCTGCATTCCACACCATATAGCCGGGATCCGGGGTTTCTCCTGCCCATCGGGCAACATTCTCATTGGCTGCAACGATTTCCCCTTGAACCTCTATCCACCAACTCTCCGGCTGATAGCGAGCGATCATTTGTAATGCCCACGGCGCCATCCCTGGCAAAGGCATCCCATCGCTGCGTCGTCCCGTTTCTCCTTTCAGAATAAACCCTGCGGTAAAATGCGACAGCATCTCAATCCAGCCAGCAAGGTTCAGACCAAGATTCCACGCTTCCCCCGCATTCCGATACTGCTTCACCCCGTGAGAGCCGATGGTCATTGGAGGGAGATTAACCGATTGAGCAGCCACATAGCGCTCAAACCAGTTACCATAGACAGCAGCAAGCAGTGTTCCTGATTCGTCACCATAGGAAACCTGAATACTTGCATGCCATCGACGCTCCGGCTGTAGCCGCGGATTCCCCAGATAATCGTATCCGTCCTGCGATTGAAACAGATAAAAACCGTACAACTCACTCTGATGTAATAAGCGCTGCTGATAGAGCAACTGGAATGAAGTCTCTACAGCTTCGAGGATGTTACTCTCCAGAGCAATGCCCCCACTCCAGGCATACTGGAAACGCTCTGGCGAAAAATCCCCGACCAATCCCTGCAACACTGCGATTTCATCTGCTCGTTGCAACCGGGTTTGTGCCACTGAAATTTCTGCGTGAGGAATGAACGTTCCCCAGCCAGCAATGGGCACGTAGGATTGTCCCACCACACTCCAGACAGAACGCGACATCTCGGGCCACGTTGGCATCCACATCGGCGTTGCATCTGGAGCATACATTACCATTTCAGCATGCACGTATTCTGATCGGTATTCGGTCGCAATCTTTGTCGGAACTCCAGCGATGGCTGAATGAAGGGTCAATTTACCACCAAGCACCTGGGTATGCCCCGGCATATCCATATGAACAGGCACCGGGCGCTTCCAATCATCCATATAATGATCAACCCGGCTACCAAATACCTGGAAAACTGCTTCCCGAAGCCAGGTCTGGTGGACAGGCTTGTACTGCAAAGCAAGATTTCCCAATCGTAATCGGTCGTATCGGGTATCCATTGGCAACGCCGCAAATCCAATATCATAACCGTCATCTCCGATGAAAACGCCGGACAGTCTGAACTGCGGATTCAGTTGTGCAATACCGTGAATGCGGTAATTCCACTTGCGGAATCCTGAGGGATCGATCAGTTCGCCCCCACCAGCGCGATAATTCGCTGCCCTGCGATAGGTTCCATCAATAATGAACCCCAATGTCGGCGACTGATATTGCGACCGAATGTACGCTCGCACCTCGCGGTTCACACTCCCATACGACAGTTGTCCTGTCCACATCGTCTGCTTCGGTCCCATCCGTGGAGAATCTGGAATGAAATGGACCATAGCAAATTCTCCTCCAGACTGTGCAAACTGCACAGCAACATTTTGAAGTGCCTCTGGCTCGATATACGTATTGGCTGGATCCATATGGTCCGTACAGGCTGGCAACACTGGCACATCTGCAATGCGAAATTCATATCGCTTCATTCCCATTCCCTGAACCAGCGGTTCACCGGCCATTGCAGCTCGCCGCTGAATGGAAATCTGTGGCAGAAATGCCAGATATTGATCGATAGAGCGAGGACCGAAACGAAGCAGGTTTTGCTCGTATTGCTCTTGGGCTGATCGGTAGCTGCTAATAACAACCTTTTGCAATAACAGCGGTTGACTCACCAGAGACACCGGCACCAAAAGCGTATCTCCAGTGACCGTCACCTGCGATTGCCACGAACGGTATCCCAGTTTCCGCACAGCAAGCAAGAGTTGCGGTCGCCGGGGCGTGTAACGAACTATTAGCTTTCCCTGGCTATCCGTCACCCCAACGGCAATAGAATCAACGGAACAAATGGCGCCGGGAACCGGTCGTTGGGTCTCAGCGTCCTGAACCTGCCACACAATGGAAATTTGCTGAGCCGATGTTGTAACTGATAGTACCACACTGAACACCGTTATTATCATCCCCACCTTTTGCATCATCCTTTCCCTCCGCATTTGAAACTATCTGCCTTCTCCCGAGAACTGCCCTGCCAGGGGTACTGACAGGGCAGCCCTTAACCTTTCCACTAAAAGGTCACAGGAAAATCGACTTTGCCAATGCGAATACTATCCCGATAAAATGTCGTGTGAATCACCCAATCGCCGGTCATTGTAAAGTTGACCTTGCCCTGATATCGCCCTTTCCGGATATGGACCGGATTCTGATTGTTCGGCGACCCATGCCCCATCGAAGGCATCTCTGGCTCAATTTCGATGGACAGGTCCATCATAGGCTCAAAATGGTGCATCACCTTTCGGTATACAAACAGATCGAAATCATTCAACCCTACCTTCGGACCGGGTATATGCAATGCAGCGATAACTTTCGCGCTGTCCAGGGCAGAAATAAAAGCTTTGACCCGTTCGGCATAATACACTTCTATCGGCAAAGTCAGGTCCAGCGTATCCTGTTCAACGGTTCCAGCGAGATGGACCATCCAATCACCCAGCTTATCTCCACCCGGACTGTAAGTCGCCATTACCCATACAAGGTGCACCTGATACCCCTGGAGCTGAGCATCCCAGAATAGCGTATCAATAGGTGTGGAATGCGACATCCCACCTTGCATCGCCATTTCGGGCTCAAACTGCAAATTCGAAACCTGAACGTATTGCCCTTCATACTTGACTTTGACCAACAATTCCGCATATCCAGCGCGCAGCGTGTCGTGAGCATAGATGGTTACTTCACCCCACGCTGTCTGCTGGCGAGCTACCACCAGCGAAAAAGGTTGTCCCTGGTTATTCTGATCATCTGGTGTTGTGGGATTAGAGGTCTCACACCCACTCTGGATCAACAACGCAAAAATCGCCAGGAGGAAAATCGTATATTTCATTGTTGGTTTCTCCAGATTTTGTGGAACTTTCTCTTACCATTTCAAATCATTCAGAATTTTTGAAAATTCTCACTGCCAAGAATTCTGACACTACCAGCGCTTCAGAACAGAACACTGCTCCACCCTGAAGTCTTGCAGACACGCTTTCAGGTCACCTTCTTTCAGAGCACTATCACTCCTGCTGCACTCTGTCAGTGCACTAACAAAGGCAATGCCCCACTGCTACTGAGAGCACCAGTGGATAATTTTGTTCTGACAGTGTGGTCTTAGAAGAAATTTGGAGGATGGTCGATTCCCGGGGGGTGTCCCTCAAGGAGGGCATATACTTCGGCAAACAACATCGCTACCACTGTCTGTTCAAGCGGTTGGAACGCCTTCAACCGCTCCACTATAGCGATGATCTGATCCAGATTCTGGAGGAAATGGACAACGGTTCTTGACTGCGTATCCACAGGATCCGGCGGCTGCGTAATTTTCCGCACAAAACATTTGCCGTGGCAACTGGGATCTTTAACAGTATTCACACAATAAGTTTGGGCAATCTGTTCCTCCCACGCCCAATAGGCAATCCATCCCAGTGATGGGGTCAGTAAGTACACCACCACATTCACCAGGATAGCGCTATGGAGCAAGCGGCGTCCCATTTAAAAATCCCGATGGGTAAACCGCTTCAGTCCTACAAAAACAGGAATGCTGATCCACAGCAACAAGGCAACCAAAGCCAGACTGATGCCCAGCGAAGTCCCAAAAAATTCCCGAAATACTGCGCCGGTATACCCCATTAACGCTGACACATCCAGTTGGAGCAACAAAGCAACCCGGCCCAGATCTACAGGATTCAAGAACATCGCGGCAATGAGTGGTTGTTCCAGTGGATAATCCCGAAAAACCGTCGCCAAGTAAAGCACCACCGCATCATAGACAACGGTTAGCACCAACCACAGCAGCAATGCCAAGCTCATTCCAACCGTTCGCTCTTCAGCAAAAACAGCGAACATCATCCCCAGCGACAAAAAGATCAGGATCAGCGCTGTTCCAACGATAAACAACGTTCCAAAAGCGCCAGCATAGCCTGCCCAGCTACCAAAGACAAGGAAAGGTAAAAGTACACCCAGAACAAAAGATCCGACAAAGGGCGTTACAATGCCCAGCCACATTCCTCCATACAGTTCCGATCGATAGATCGGCTGGGTCAGCATCAGTTCAATGAAGGAAGTGGAATTATACACATAAAACACCCCAAACAACACACTGAGGAGAGGAAGAAATATCAATGTGACATTGAGCAAACTGACCAGAACCTTCGCTTCACTCTCACCAAAATAAAACAATGCAGCAGTCAGGAAGAAGAACAACGCGAAGACCACAAACACCCATCGAGTTCGCACAACATTGAAAAATTGATATTTGGCAATTTTTAATGTAGTGCTCATCCCTCTACGCCACTATATTGCAACACTTCGGCAATAGCTTCTTCCAGATTCTTCGTCTTGGTGCGATCGATCAACACCTGTTTTGCTTCCTTGAACAACAATCTCCCATCCAGTAAGAAAATCACATCGTCGGCTAAAGCAGCAATTTCCGGAAGAATATGGGAAGTAAAAATAACTGTTTTGCCCTGTTGCTTTTCCTTTCGGATTTTCTCTTTCAAAATCAAACTGGCAACCGGATCCAGCCCCACCGTTGGCTCATCCAGAACATAAATTTGCGGTTGAAATAAGAACGCCAGATAGGCATTCAGCTTCTGGCGCGTTCCCCCGGACAATTCTTTGCTCTTTTTTGTTAATTCCCGGTCCAGGTGAAATCGCTCGAACAACTCTTCATCGTAATGGGTCACATCGGAGCGAATATCTTTCATCATTCGGATGATCTCCCCCACAGTAAGATGCTCCGGGAACTGCGCAATTTGTGGCATATATCCTATTTGCTGCCGATACTCTGGATGAGCGTTTATTCGATGATCCACAAGCAGAATTTCTCCACCATCTGGATGTACCAATCCCAGCAAGCACTTTAACAGGGTTGTCTTACCGGATCCATTGGGTCCCAGGATTGCCGTAATCCGTCCTGTCTCAATTGAGACCGTAACATCCTTTAATACCTGTAGCTGCCCATACCGTTTGTTTATGTTCCGAAATTGAATCATTAGAACTCCACTTCGTGCAATAGTGGATACTGATCCACCAGCGTCTCAGGGGTTAAGACGGGGAACACCTGCTCAGCAATTTCCAGAAGATCAATCAAAAAACTGCGAAGCAAGATCAGCAGCGGTGGATTTTGCTGCACCAGTAGCGAAAACAGGCGAACCGGATGATAGGGGACATCGCCAATGCCATCTCGG
The DNA here is from genome assembly GCA_026996895.1 of Candidatus Kapaibacterium sp. Classification (GTDB taxonomy): domain Bacteria; phylum Bacteroidota; class Ignavibacteria; order Kapaibacteriales; family WFXC01; genus WFXC01. The sequence goes on along the minus strand of JALWJX010000117.1, from coordinate 4,629 downwards.
TCTAAGTCATACCCCCTGTACTGATCCCAGAAGTTATACGCAAAGCGGTTGAAATTATGCCGGCTGTTTGTGCTCACGTCAAAGCTATTGCCAATAAACGAATTATGATGGATGTACAAATCTTCGGAATTCGCCATTACAACCATTGCCCAGCCGTTTTGCTGAAAGAGATTACTGTCAATTTCAATCCGAGAAGATCCCTCACTATGAATTCCTTCACTATTGCGAATAAACCGATTAAAGCGAATGCGACTATCGGAAATTTCTTTCAACAGCAATCCATACGACGAAGGTCCCCAATTATATGCAAAGACGTTCCGTTCCATCAACACTCGCCGGGTATACATTACAGCAACACCAGCACCATTCCGCCGGAAGGTATTCCACCGGTACTGGCAGGAATCTGAAAACATAAAATGCAATCCATATCGCAGGTTTTGTTCACTGAGATTGTGCTCAATAAGAGAACTTTCCACAAACTCAAAATAAATTCCATCCCGATGTCCCCGGATACGATTATTCCGAATGATCATTCCCTTGCAATACCACAGGTGAATTCCATTGCCAGAAACCGCTTCTCGCACGCTATGCGCAATCAGCGTATTGTTCTGGATAGTACAGAAAGCCGACTCTGCGGCATAGATCCCGAAGAAATTATCGAGCAAAATGCAAGAATCCACAACACAATGTTGTACCTTCTCCAGCCGAATGCCAGCATTATCCTGCATAAAACTCACTCCAGCACGCTGCACCACAATCTTCCGGATCACCACAGAGTCGGCCTCAATGACAAACACTTCTGTTTGCCCTGCGCCGTCGACTACAGGATTACCCTGCCCAAGAATGGTTAATCGCTTCTTTACGTAGATAGGACCCTCGGTGTAATGACCAGCGGTAATAAGAATCGTATCCCCGGCTGTCGCTGCTGCGATAGCAGCTTTGATACTGGAATACTCTTCACCCACCACTCGCCGGGTAGCCTGTGCACTTTCTGGTACTAAGGCGATCAACAACGCTATGGAAAAAAGCCATCTCACCGTTGTTCCAACTTCCATTGTTCTGCGACCAATGCAACGACCTGGGGCCACTGGAGAATTTCCCCATCATATTGTTTTTGCAGTCGCAATGCCTGTGCTTCAGTCGATACCGCTAAGAGCGACATTCCCATTGGACTTCGAATCTGCGGCGAATGGAGATAAAATGCACTCTCTGCTGGGACAAATTTCTCGATGTCCTCAAAATCCACTACCCACATTGATTGGATCTGATCTTTTGGAATTTCGTTGGTATAGACAAACGCCGCCAGACATTCAATGGCATCAAAAGGATATATTTTCCCTTTGGTGGTAATGAGCTCAGCTCCAAACTTAGGGTCGCTTACCACCATTGAACAATAGGCACACTGATCCTTTCCCAACTGGAGCGGGCGCGGTTTATGAGCACCACAGCCAGCGAAAAGCAATGCTAAAATCACCAAGCTAAAACCATATAGTCTGGATGTCCTCATCATCATCTCACGCCACTTTGGCTGTCGCTGCTGAACGCTGCGTTTGAAAATTCCGGGGTACCCCTGCCGTTGCCACTGCACGCTTTCGATCGATAAGCAATGCGAGCACTCCAAGGAGTATACCAGCGACGATAAGATAGGTTCCCCAGTATGGCAGCGATGTAGCAGTAATGTTAAGTAATTGTTTGGTGCCAAGCAGTGGTGGCTGGTAACTCATTCCCGGAATCTTGATGGGCGCGTTCGGATTCAAATTATGCCCGTAATCATACTCCCATTTCCAGAAATCGTAGATACCTAAAATCGCAGCAACCAGCGTTAAACCGATCCAGGTTACAACCAATTTTCGATTACCAATAATCGCTGCTATTAATCCCAGAACAACCAACGCTACGACAATCCACGGCATAATATCAAATTCCGGGATTGCATGGGGATCAATCTCATCCATCCCAATGTAGTGATTCAGCGTGTTGATATTTTCCAGATCGTTTGGTCTTTCTCCCGTAATATGATTGATCCAGATATACATTCCCAACCCTTCAGGATACTGCGGGGCATCCAGACTAATTTTCCAGATGGGGAATATGAATACTCCAAGGTATAACAATGCTCCAACAGCAACCAGAATCCGACTCACTATTCCCATTTTTTGTTGTCCTGCCATCGCTCTGTCCTTTCTTTCGATCAACACACATTCATACTTTCAAAAACAAAGGGGTGCCGCTTGCAGGCGACACCCCCGAATTTACGGGCTTACTGCCCCGATTCGCCTTCCTTATAAGTTCCATACGAAATCTTGACATTCGCATTCCGCGGCGAGACCCGAATATATCCCTGCATTTCCTGGTGCAGCGCAGAGCAGAAATCGGTGCAGTAGAACGGATACACACCTGGCTTCTTTGGTTCCCACACCAACGTCTTTGTCTGCCCCGGCATGACCAGGATCTCAGCATTGTTCGCCCCAATAATTGCAAATCCGTGCGGAATATCCCAATCCTGTTCCAGATTGGTCACGTGGAAGTACACTTTGTCACCCACTTTCACTCCCTCAATATTGTCAGGAGTAAAGTGACTACGGATAGCGGTCATATAGATATGAACTTCATTCCCTTTCCGCTCAACCCGGGCTTCCTTCTCACTCTTTGTCGCATAGGGATGTTGATTTTCCTCCAGCTTGAAAATCTTCACAGACCGCTTCATTAGGATTTCAGCCGGAATTGCCTGAGCATAGTGGGGTTCACCAAGCGTCGGGAAGTCCAGCAACAGTTTCATCTTATCCCCACTAATGTCGATCAACTGTGCTGCGTGGCACAGCTCCGGTCCAGTCGGTAAATAGCGATCTTTCGTAATCTTGTTTAATGCAATCACATATTTCCCCCACGGTTTCCGGCTATCACCACCGGGGATGCACAGGTGACCAACGGAATAGTAGACCGGAATACGATCCACTACTTCCCAGGTCCCCAACTTCCACTTCACAATTTCGGAAGAAATAAACGCTGTTGTATACGCATATCCTTTGCCATCAAACTCGGTATGTAATGGTCCTAATCCCGGATTTTCTACTTCGCCGGCAATAACTGCCTCATATTTCAACACAGGAATACCATCAATTTCTCCTTCGAATTCCTTATTCTCAATCGCCTTCAGCATCTTCGAGAAAGAGTGAACAGGAATCACCGTTGCTAACTTCCCACCAGCAACAATATATTCGCCACTTGGATCTACATCCACACCGTGCGGCGACTTCGGTGTAGGCAGGTAATAAATCAATCCCGGGCAGTCCTTGGGATACAGAACCTTAACTTTGGTCCGCTTATGCGCTACTGCCGTGTGCGTCTTGTCGTCATACTCGTTGTTGTAGTACACAACTTCTTCCTCCACATACTTCCCTTGCTTGATGTACTCTTCCGCCTTCTTCCAGTTCACTGCGGCAATAAAGTCCTTGTCTTTCCGCGACGCATTGATCTCCAGCAAGGAGTGTGCCTGCTCGGTGTTATAGGACGTGAAGAAGACCCACCCGTGGGATGGTCCTTTTCCAGCGTGCGCCAGATCGTAATCATAGCCCGGTACCCGGATCTGAAAGGCTAAATCCATATCGCCCGTTTCAGGATCAACTGAGATAAAGCTAATAGTAGCACCAAAGTGCTTTTTGTATTCGGAAATTGGAACGTCCCGTTGGGGAATCGGAACGGCAAAACGGGTGGACGCAACCACATACTCTGTGTTTTGGGTCACAAACGGCGAAGCGTGATTTCCTGCTGAATTGGGTAGCTCGATAATCTCTACAGTCTCAAAGGTACTCAAATCGATTCGCGCAACCCGCGGCGTATTGTTAGCATTGATGAAAAGCCACCGCCCATCTGGTACCCCATCGGTCTGAGAAAGTTCCGGGTGGTGCGAATCATCCCAGGGAACAAATCCGTGGGAGGTCATCAACATTGGCTTGGTTTCTTCGGAATACCCATATCCGTTCTCAGGATACTGTGAGAACACTGGAATAATCTTGAACAAACGACCGGATGGCAAGCCATGCACAGTGACTTGTCCACTAAATCCTCCGGACATAAACGCATAAAATTCATCATACTGACCAGGCGGTACATAGACGCGCGAAGCGACATCACTGGAACTTTTCGTCACCTGCTGCTGCTGGGAGCAATAGCTGAGCCCACCGATTAGCGCGGCGATAACGCCAAGACCCATTAGGATGCGGAAGGAACGTTTCATTGGGACACCCCACTGAACTTGTTAAACATACAATCTATTTCCCCGAAAACGGGGCTTTTATTTTTTTCCTTGCTGATGTTCCCACCGTAAATATTCCAGAACCGCTCGAGCATCCTGAACGCTCAGATTCTGGAACGTCATCACTGTAAGATATTCTGCTAACAACTTCTTGGCCACTGGATGCCGCTTAATCATTTCATCCGGATTCAGGATCATATTCATCACAAACTCTGGTGTTCGATGTTCCAGTACATCTCGCAGCGGTGGGCCCACTCGCCGATCGTCCAACTCGTGGCACGCACTGCACTTTAACTCAAAAATCTTCTTCCCCTTTTCTACCAGCTCCGGATCGATTTCCCCTAAGGTGAGCTTTTCCTTAATGGGTCCAATAC
>JALWJX010000116.1 GCA_026996895.1 Candidatus Kapaibacterium sp. | reverse complement strand
AACAATAAACCCTATGTGTCGCTCCTTCGGCGACACCCGCAGCACCTGATGATACCCCTCTTCCGGAAACTGCGCATTTTTATCCCCCAGACTGTGCGGGAAAAAGCACGGTCTCGGCGCCACCACCTCCCCACACCCACCACCTCCGAGCATCAGTCCAATGAGCCCCGCAATCACAAACCACCACCGACCAGCTCCGCCCTGCATCCTCTCGCCGATTTCCATCTCCCTCACAACTCGAATGTTAACTGCCGCAAAATTCGTCCTTCAACCGAAACCTCATATATGTAACTGGTGAAAAACCCCGGCGGAAACAGGGACACCGCAAAGGTTGTATCGCTGGTAAACCGCGGCACTGGGTCCATCGAATACATACACCATTGCTCTGATGGATCAATCACATAATCTGGCTTCACCTCAGTTGATGGGTTTTCTAACACCTGATTGATGCCCCTGATAATGGCAATCTCGATTCCTCGAGCAGTACTCAGTCTCGATACCATCAAACTTCGCCCGTTAGGTGCCCAACTTGCCCGATCTGCTCCCCTCGGTAATCGTATCTCCACTCCATCCAGCAAAAACCGCCGCTGACCGTTCTCATCCTCTACGATACCAAACCAGTGCTGATCGCCGGGACTCCACACCCGCCGCTGCGGCTCTCCGCGATACTTCTCCGGAAGCGGCAAAATCGTATCCTGCTGCAACCAGTACATCCGCTCTCCTGACAGCACAAAATAATCTTCTCCGGGTCTGGAGATCGCTATCCAGTGCAGGAAGATGCGATTTCCAGAGCTATCTGGTACCACGTTCTCGACTCGAACCTTCAGATTATGTAAAAGTGACACCACAAAGGCATATCCACGGGATATCCCCTCCCGATCTATCGACCCGGCTAATATTACTAAACGATTGTGATCATATGGACACCAGAGTACGCTCTCTATTTCAGCAAACAGCCTGTGTGGAGACCCAAACTCGGTAAAAAACTCCCCTTCCGGCAAATACAGTTGAGCATCGAACTCGTATACTTCGTAAGTCTCCACATTCATAATGCGCAAAGGACTATTCCCCCGTATGCTGGTATAAGCCACCATCATTCCATCCGGCGATGCTCCTATGACAATATGCCCCGATGGCGTTAAAATAGGTCGAATCCCATTATATCCCCATTCACATGGCGGTGGGGACGGCTGCACGGGAACATCCCGGCATCCGCCCCACCCACCACTCAGCAGCAAAAGCAGCACCCAGACAATGCTACCAGACAAATACCGGCTGCGTGACCACATCCGCTCCAATCCGCAGTTGGACAAAATAAACCCCACGGGAAAGACGGGGAATTAGAAACTCCTGTGGTTCTCCTCCCCGGCGCAACACGCCAGATCCAGCATACAACATCTTGCCCTGCACATCAAAAATCCGTACCGTCATTTCCTCACTTCCCGGGACTGAGGAGCTCACCCACACCTTGAGCTTCTGATCCTGCACCACACACCGGAATGTCCACCGATTCCCCTCAGCCGTATGCCGGGTCCGCCCATCCCGGTCTTCTACACCCGTTACCTTCTCCCTTCCAAAAACCGAAATATGGAATCCAAGCTTCTTTGGTCGCGTCGATCGCCTCCCATTCAATAGCGACACCAGCTTATACTGCAGGTTGGCAACTCGAACCTGGAAGGAATGGCTATGGTAGATGCCATCGGTCTTTCCATTGCCACCCCGTCCTGAAAGAACATACGTCGCACCAGCTTGAAGGCACGGATTTGCCAGTGACCATCCACTGGGCGCTCCTTCACCGCTCCGTCCCCACACGAACAGGGGATTTGCACTATCCACTATCCACCGATGTGGAGGCAAATGAATCGTACCATAGACCCATCGGCGCTGTGCCAGGTAAGGGCCCGAAGCTAACGGCTTTGGTCGACCTCCAGCTTTAAGCACCAGCAGCAAAAAAGTCGGACTCCATTCTCCAACAGAGTCGATTGCCACTGAATCAACAGAGAAATGGCTCACCCTGTATCCTCGCTGGAGCATATCGAACAACGTATCTGCCCGGATATGTCCCCATCCAGTTTGATCGTCATAGAAACGTGACAACTTATCTTCACAAGCAGCCTTAATCATTCCTTCGTAATCCTCCACCACCAGATCCCACTGGTGCTCCCGGGCTTCAGAACGCAACAGTGCAATCAGACCACTGACGTGGGGCGCTGCGGCTGACGTTCCTGAAAAATACCCAACTCCTCCCCCGTACTGCGTCGTATACACCATAGCATCTGATCCCTGCAGCTTTCCTCCCGGCGCCAGAAAATCCATCCCTCCGCCATACGAAGAATAACTAATCCGATTCCTGAATCTGTCAGATGCCCCCACACTGGACACCCACCACTCATCGTAGCACGCCGGGAAAAATACTGATGTGTCTCCAGAATTCCCTCTCGCGGCAACGAAGCTAACCCCGTTTTCAAATGCATACAATATTGCTAACCTCAATGCAAAGTTGTACAATGTTATCCAACTGGCGTTGATAATATGCACCCCATATCCATACCCCGTGTTCGGATTGCGGCTACTGGCTTCCAGAATAGCAGCGATCGTATATCTCGGTGATAGGTAATCTCGCAAGTATTGATGATCGACACGAAAACCATATAATGCACACCCTATTCCCTCATCGCTGTAATTGTTATCCGGTCCCCATCCACCAGCAATCCCGGCAACTCCCTGCTCCACACATCCTCTATTGGTCAACGCCCCAACAATGCCAGCTATGGGAGTTCCATGATCAGCGTTTTTGCTAAAATCTGATGAGTTCTCGGTCCAGCTCCAACCACCAGCAACTTTGTATCCCCAACCTTTTCTACCACCCAAATCGCAATGCTGATACCATATCCCGTCGTCTATGATTCCGACTTTGATCGCGTAATCTCCAACCTCAAAGTCCCACGCCCGTGTTACTCCCGTCATCTCCCGATGCAGGCTGATCTGCAAGGGGAAATTCGGATCTCGAGAAGGTGTCCGGTCCAAAAGCTTCAGATAGTAAGCAGGTTCCACAATCTCCACCACGTCCCAGTGATTCATTAAGATTTGTATCGCTGCATCAATGATATCGATGGTATCACTCTGAAACTTCATCACCATCCATAGGTAATCAGTGCATCGGACCGTATCACCGTAGCGCGTGATGGAAATCGTATCGGCACACGGGTTGGCTACCGTCATTCGCTGCAGGAAATCAACCCCCAGATTTTCAAGCGTCACTCGAAGTGCCGAATCCCGGATGATGGAAGCAACGGAAAACTGCTGCGATAACAAATGCTGGCGCAGCGACGGAGGCAACATTAAAACCCCTTCACCCGGCGCTCCCTCCGTGATCGGAGCTGGATATGCATAACACAGTGAGTCAAGGTACAAAGCGTGGGGATAAAACCGCACGATGAGTTCTCCCGGCGCGTAAGCCGTATCCGGTGGCGGAAAATTGTAATCAATGGTATCTCCACGGGTATCAAGGAAAACGGGTAACTGGAGTTGGGCGACTATATCCCCCCCCCAAACAGGAAGAGAAAGAACAAAAACAGGCGCAGTTTTCTCATCGCTCTCACCTTTTTTGTTCCACGAACCGCTGATGAGGACGGTACAAATATACAAAAAACTTTGCAAAAAGTCAAGCGCTGCACGGAATGCGAAAGATAGAAACCACACTGTTTCATATACCGCCGCGCATTGCCAGCCCACATTTCTTTTGCCGGCGAAAGCCGGCGCTCCCAGCAATTGCCAACCAAAGCCGGCACTCCCGGCGTCAGGACTCCTAAGGTGCTGGAAGCACGCACTGAGACACTGGAAGGCACTTCCCTCCGTCGTCGCTCTTTCTGCTTGTTCCGGAAGTTTAACAAGAGGAGAAGCTTTGATGCGACCGACCGTGCTGGTTGTTGGTGCTGGGAAGATCGGGCGTTTCCTGATCCATCATTTGCCGCAGTGTAACCTGATCGTTGTGGATCAGGTGGCTCAGTCGCTGGAGAAAGTGAAGGATCTGCCTTCGGTTGCGCAGATTCACCGCATTGATGCTGCCGAAGATCTGGTGCCGATTGTTTCGCAAGCAGCTCCCCGATTGGCGGTCAGTTGTGTGCCGGGGGATGTGGGTTATGAGGTTGCAAAAACGGTGTTGCAGCAAGGAGTGCCCGTTGTGGATGTGTCCTTTATGCCAGAAGATGCGTTTTCGTTGCTGGAGGTTGTCAAAACGGCTGGAACCTGGTACATCCCGGATGCTGGTATTGCACCGGGATTTAGCAATTTGTTTGCAGGATGGAGTGCAGAGCAGATGGCGGTGGAAGAGTTCCGCTGCTATGTTGGCGGATTGCCGCAGCATTTAAACGCACCGTTGTACTATGAAGCGCCGTTCCATATCCGTGATGCTTTAGCAGAATATGTACGCCCGGCACGATTGCGCCGCCAGGGGCGCAATGTGGCGGTGCATCCATTGTCCGTTATTGAATATGTCGATCAATTCCGCAGGGAAGCCGGGGTTCTGACGGCGTTTTATACCGATGGTCTTCGCACGCTGCTCCAGACCCTGCCCGATATTCCGACGATGGAAGAGTTAACGCTCCGGTATCGACCCCACTTGGAGATTATGCGAACGTTTGCTGACCTCGATTTGTTGACGCCTGAGAAACTTCCAACCTTAGCTGAATGGCTGCAACCGTTCGTGACACCACAATCTGCCGATATGACCCTGTTGTGGTGTGAGGCGCGAAATAGCGCGGGGGAATTTGCAACGGTTCGATTGGTCGATTATGGCGATGAACACCATCTATCGATGACGAAAGTTACTGGCACCGTCGCACTCTCTGTCGTTGAGGCGCTACTACCGGATCCTGTAGAGGAGCAGCAGCCGCTGGCTTCCATCGAAGAACCGGGTGTCTATCCACTGGAGTTGCTGCCTCAGTTGTTCGATCGGGTTGTTGAGAAACTGGTCGCTGCTGGCGCTGATCTTACGGTTGAATGTTCGATTCAGTGAGTACCGGCTTCGAGTTCCTGCGCAGCGTGCTGGTATGCATCGTACGTGCGTTGATCAAAGCAGACGCAAAAGACTTTTTCAATGGTCGGTAATTCCTGAAGGGTTTCTGTAATCGTTTGCAACGCAATGCGAGCAGCCCGGTCAACAGGAAATCGGTACGCTCCGGTACTGATCGATGGGAACGCGATGGTGCGGATGTTGTGTTCCACCGCCAAGCGAAGGCTATTGCGGTAGCACTGGGCTAAGAGTTCGTCCTCGTTGTGTGTGCCACCCTGCCACACCGGACCGACGGTGTGAATGACCCACTGAGCGGGAAGTCGATAGCCGCGGGTGATCTTTGCTTCCCCTGTTCGACATCCTCCCAGGAGTTTGCATTCTTCCCGAAGCTCCGGTCCGGCTGCCCGGTGGATCGCACCGTCGACACCGCCGCCGCCCAGAAGGGTTGGGTTGGCTGCATTCACGATCGCATCAACCTGAAGCCTGGTTATGTCGCCACGGATGATTTCAATTCGAGGGTCCAGCATTTCTCTAAGGTGTTCTTTGTTTCACTTCTGCTGCACGCTATAGACGTTGTTCTTTGCAAAAACATTCCGCTCTGCCAGGGGAGTGCTGAAGGTTGGGTTTTCAGCAGGGGTATTGCATAAATCCGTTGCATTTTGTATATTTGCAAATTGATTAGGATTCCTAAGTGTTTGTTGAACAATAGAAAGGGACAGCCGATGAGGCGATTGTGGTCTGGTGTCATCGCTGTCGCATTTGTTTTTGGTGGGATATCCGCTCTCTCGCTTTTGCGTCCACCGAAGGCGGTCGTTCCGTATCCGGAAGGGTACCGGGAGTGGGTGCATATCAAGTCGATGGTTATTCAAAAAGGGCATCCGCTCTATGAGGCTTTTGGTGGTATCCATCACATTTACGCCAATGACAAAGCATTGCAGGCGTACTATGGGAAGACGCGCACGTTCCCGGATGGTTCGGTGATTGTGTTTGATTTGCTGGAGGCGCAGCAGCAGGACAATGCAATTGTAGAGGGAAAGCGCAAAGTGGTGGGAGTGATGGTCAAGGACAGCAAGCGGTTTGCAGAAACTGGAGGATGGGGTTTCGAGGGCTTTAAGGGCGATACCCGCCAGCGAGTGGTCACAGATCCCAAAGCAGCGTGTTTCAACTGCCACGCATCGCAACAGGCAAACGATTTTGTCTTCAGCCGCTATCGGAAATAGCACGTTCGGATGGGGATGGCACAACTATCCCTTCATTCGCCATCCCCCTTCTTCAAAGTGCAGGATCCACGCTACCAGTTTGCCGGGGTGGAGGGAGCGGAAATGCTCCCAGTATTCACGGGTAAAAGCGTATCGTGAGCTTGTATCGTTTTCAGGGATAGCATTCACCTGCTCGATGATTTGCCGGATCCGATCTTGCCATTTTTGCACGTTTTGCAGGCGAAGATCGATCCAGCCGGCATAGCACCATTGCTCAAGGCGTTCAGGGGTGACTTCCAGCGACGCTCCGGGTTTGATGTGCGGTACGATCAATTCTTTCCCGCGCAGGTAGGAAGTGCCATCTGGTAGAAGAATTGCCAGCCCGATGGACAGAATTTCCGATCGGAGTTGCTGGTCTTGCTGGAGGAGTTCGTAAAGTGCTTGTTGAAGCGAAGAGGATTCCATTTCAACCACTGTCTGAGGGGTGCGGGCAACGCGGCGGAGCATATACGCTTCGTAAAGGAGCTTAGAGAGCCGGGGAGGACCTAAGAGTTCGAAAGCGACGCTGTCGCATTGATGCTGTTCTTCCAGCTTTTTCAACGTTCGCAGCGCGTATTCTCGCAAAAAGCCGCCGCGGTAAGTGGGTTCTAACACCGCCCCATCTAACGCCTGGATGATGTCATATCCGGTATTTCCCCCTTGCAGTTCGTAAATGACGGCATCGGCAATGTCTTCGGGGGTGACTAACTCCATCTGCTGTAGGGTGCTCACCGTTTCAAATTCGGAGCGGGCGAAGATGCCATTTTCACCGGTGTCAATAAAGACCGATTCCAGATTCTTTCCCAGCGGTTGTGCAGCAGTTGTTTCGGCGGTTACCGGCGATTGCAGCGACAGTGCTTGATTCACTGGCATATCGTACAGCGGGATTGGTTGCCCTTTGCGGTAGATTTCACCATAGCCGATTCGCTTCCACGCAATCAAACCCGCCGGTTTGATCTCTTTGACAACGCCAATGTGAGGCGTACGTGCCATCAGGAAGAGCAGCAAAGTGTGGGCGCCAGCAACGCAAGATTTGGAAAGGAGCACTCGCGAAGGACGTTCTTCACTGTGTGTATAGGGAATGTTCAATCCCATACCACCGGTGCCGCTGGTGCCGATTTTGATGTAAGCAGCAGTGCCAGCGTCCTTCAGTCCGTGGAATAGAATCTGGATGTGGCGAATGAGCTGTGGAATGTAGAGACTGGCTAAAAGGTGCTCTACCGATGCTTGTTCCAGCATTCCCTGTTCCAGTTGATGCAGCAAATCCAGCCCGCTGGAGTAGACATCCTGGTAAGCAATTGCTGTTGCCGTGTTGATGCAATCGATAACACCGTCGGGCTGCGTGTCAACCAGCAGGCGATACAGGGCGGATTGTTCTAACATTTGAGGAGTCAGCTCTTCCAGAATGTCGCGGATCAGCTCCATTCGAGTTTCGGGATCGGCAAGCAGTTGCGATCGGGGAGTATCTTTCCACTCGTGACGGACAAAGAGATTGCCCCACGCTGGCTGGATGGTCTCCGGCGGAATGTCCGGAAATTCAGCTCGAAGTTTTGCGACTGCTTCTTCGGCTTCTTCGCGGCGGAGAGAGGTCACAATTAAGCGTTTCGGTCGATATTCCAGTAACTTTCGGCAAATCGCTGTTCCGACTAAGCCCCAGCCACCAAGCACCAGAAAGGAACGCTCCGTCAGTTCCATAGCACTTCTCCACTTTCGTTCGGACAAAAAGCTCAAAGATTACAAAATTACGATTTTTCGGCAGGATAGAAGGTGTTCCACCCTCAGGCGATGCCCCACAGCTCTGGCTTTGCGTCGCGGGTCATCAGGTCGGTAATAGCCTGGTGAGGAGATTTACCCTGAAAGAGGATAGCGTAGATTTCCGAACTGATGGGCATTTCGATGCGATACTGGGTGGCAAGTTCCTTAACCGCTTGAACGGTGCTGACCCCTTCAGCTACGCCGGGAATCTGGCGAAGTGCTTCGTCCAGCGACAGTCCCGTGCCGATCAACTCGCCGATGCGGCGATTTCGGCTATACTGGCTGATGCAGGTAACAATCAAATCGCCCAGCCCTGACAATCCCGAAAAAGTCAGGGGATTGGCGCCCATCGCCACGCCCAATCGGCTCATTTCCGCCAGTCCACGGGTCATCAGAGCCGCTTTGGCATTGCTTCCCAGGCGGAGACCGTCCACCATTCCAGCAGCTAAGGCAATAACATTTTTCAACGCTCCGCCCATTTCCGCTCCAACGACGTCGTGCGACGTATAGACCCGGAAAAAAGGAGTGGAAAAAATTTGTTGCACAATCTCTGCTTTCCGGAGATCCAGCGAGGCACTCACGACCGTTGTTGGCGCACGGCGGCATACTTCCTCTGCGTGGCTGGGACCGGTCAGCACAACATAGTGATCCAGGTCGACCAGCGCTTCCTCCAGCAAGATTTCCGAAATCCGCCGGTGAGTTCCGATTTCGATTCCTTTGGCAACGTTGACAATAAGTCGGTCACGAAGATCAAAGGGGTAGCTTTGCAACAATGGGCGGATATATTGAGTGGGAACAGCGAGGACGATGATCTCAGCCTGGTTGACCTGAGCAACATCGGTCGTGGGTTCAATGGCAGAGTGGAGCCGGATATCGGCTGGTAGATATTGCCGGTTCGTTCGATGAGAGCGGATCTCTTCCACCACTTCCGGACGGCGTCCCCACAGCACTACCTGATGACCATTTTCTGCTGCAATACAGGCTAAAGCGCTGCCCCACGCCCCTGCTCCAACGATAGCAATACGGTAGCGGTTTTCGGAAGTCAGGCTTGTTTTTTCCGGCATCGTAAAATCCACAGCTTTTCGAACCGATTCTCCGTTCCCTTCAGAAGCCGGGCAATATTTTTCCGGTGGGCATAGACAATCAGGGCAGCCAGGACGGAGAAAAACACAACGACGGTGTTATAATCTGGAATGGCATCGTGGAAGATGTGATAACGGATGACCAGGCTGATGGGGAGGGCAATGGCAGCCATAATAGAGCCCAAGGAGACATAACCAGAGGATAACAGGGCTAACAAGAATACTCCTACGACAATAGCAACTTCTTCGGGAGCGATGCCGATCAACATTCCCAGCCCGGTGTTAATACCTTTCCCTCCGCGGAAGCCAGCAAACACTGTAAACATATGTCCCAGCACGGCTGCTGATCCAGCCGCTAATTTGATCAATGTGGCGTTTTCGAATGGGGTGGGATTGGGAAAGGGGAAGTCCACAAAGTAGAGCTGGGAAATGAAGGCGGTAGCAACGAATCCTTTGAGGATGTCGATCAGTTGCACAATGATGCCCCATTTCACCCCCAGCACCCGGAAAACGTTGGTACTGCCCATATTGCCGCTGCCTTTCTCCCGGATGTCAAATCCAAAAAATTTTTTGCTAACGATCAGAGCAGTAGGGAGAGAGCCAATAAGGTAGGACAGCACGACAACCAGTATCAGATTCCCAATAGCAATTCCCATCCCGTTATCCTTTCTTTGTGTCTTCCATCAGCGAAGGTACAAAAACGAATGAATGAAATTTCTGGTACACTGCGCTGCAAAATTCCGTCATTGATCGATCGTTAAGGGATTTCAACGATAAGGAAAGTACAACAGAGGAAAGGAAGGAATATGGCAGAATACGGAACCATGGAAGCGACAAAGAAGCGTTTGGAAGAACTGGAGAAGGAGTTAGCAGAGTTACAGGAACAGTACGAAGCACTTAAAGCTAAATGGGAGGTAGAACGGTCGCTCATTTACAAGATTCGGGGCATTAAACAAGAGATTGAGCAAACCCGACTGGCAGCAGAGCAAGCGGAGCGGGAGGGGGATTATAGTAAGGCTGCAGAGTTACGATATGGGAAGTTACCAGAACTCAAGCAGAAGCTGGAAGCAGCGCAGAAGGAACTGGAAGAGGTCCAGAAAGATGGAAAATTGCTGAAAGAAGAAGTAGAGCCTGAGGATATTGCAGAGATTATTTCCAAGTGGACCGGTATCCCGGTGCACCGGATGCTGGAATCGGAACGGGAAAAGCTGTTGAAAATGGAGGAGCGGATCAAGCAGCGTGTTGTGGGACAGGATGAAGCAGTTCGTGCGGTTTGTAATGCAATTCGGCGGTCGCGGGCGGGTTTGCAGGATCCCAACCGACCCATTGGTTCCTTCATTTTCTTAGGAACGACGGGAGTTGGGAAAACCGAATTAGCGCGAGCACTGGCAGAATTTCTCTTCGATGATGAGCACGCGATGATTCGCATTGATATGAGCGAGTATATGGAGAAATTTGCGGTTACTCGCCTGATCGGCGCGCCACCGGGATATGTGGGGTATGAAGAAGGAGGGCAGTTGACGGAAGCAGTGCGGCGTCATCCTTATTCAGTGGTGCTGCTGGATGAAATTGAAAAAGCCCATCCCGATGTGTTTAACCTCCTTTTGCAGGTGTTAGATGATGGGCGTTTGACCGATAGCCACGGTCGAACTGTGGACTTTACCAACACCATCATCATTAT
>JALWJX010000115.1 GCA_026996895.1 Candidatus Kapaibacterium sp. | reverse complement strand
CCCACGATTGCTTCTCTGACCACGGCGGGTTTTTCCAGATCAAAGGTTCGGGTCACAGCGTTGGAAAGTCCGATGGTGCGTTCAAAGACGTGCAAGCCCTGGGCAAGTGCTGGAAGGGTCATCGCAAACAGGAGTGTGTACACACACACACACACACACACACACACGATTTGCAGAAAATGTTTTCAGTTTCATCATTTTCCAGATCCTGAAATTGTGAAACTCACTATTCAAGGATGGAGCAAATATACAAAAAATTCCGGACACAGGCAAGACCGTTGAAAGAGGTCCGGGAGCGCACATTTCAGCAGGCAAATTCCCTTCCCCGAACCCTCTCCCGGAAGGAGAGGGAATTGCCCCCTGTAGGGGCGACCCGGCTGGTCGCCCATCGGGCGAAGCATTGCTTCGTCCCTACACGTTCCTTGAGGTACACCCTATAGCGGGCATCCTTTGCCGGCGAAGGTTGGCGCTCCAAAAGAGAGGCGCACGCTTTAAGATGCACGTACTGGGAGCGCACGCTTCAGCGTGCATTGCCGACTAAAGTCGGCGCTCCCAGCAGGAACGCTCGCTTGCCACTGGGAGTGCACACTTTAGACTGCATTCCGTGGTAGGATAATCCTCTGGATTGTCCAGAACAAGCCACAGGCTTGTCTACTATTTTCTTTGCCGGCTAAAGCCGGCGTTCCCAGTCGTGATCGGCGGATTATCCAACTCTCTGCCTGTAGGGATGATCCACCGGATCGCCCGTGGGACGCACCAGCGCTGTGCCCCTGTCACTCACTGGTGGCGTGCGATTGCTGCTGGAGATCACTCTTCGGATTCTACGACGATGTAGTGCTCGGCAATGTCGGGAGGGAGTTCCTGAAGAAATGGCGAGGGAAGGGTGAGAACTCGCCCGTGTTCGCGGGAGTACATCTGCTCTGGATAGGTGAGAATGAGATGCTCTTTTGCACGGGTGCAGGCGACGTAGAAGAGTCGGCGCTCTTCTTCCATCCGCTCGATGCTCTCCTGCGCCTGCGGTGGCGGGAATCGTCCATCAACCATCCAGATGAGGAACACCACTTTCCATTCCAGCCCTTTGGCTGAGTGGACGGTGGAGAGCGTGAGAATCTCTTCCTCCGGCGATACTGGTTGCACGGCTTCCAGCGATCCTTCGATCGGTTCCAGCGCAATGTCGGTGAGAAATCCTTCCAGATGTTCGTACCGATCGGCGATGGAGAGCAGCGTTTCTAAATCGTTCCAGCGACGCTGCGCATCGTCGTATCTGTCCCATAAAATGGGGCGGTAGTACTCCAGGACTGCAAACAGTTGATCTGCCGGGGTAGATAGTTCCGTTGCGCTCTTGCCCAGCAACCGGAACAGGGATTCGATGGACGATGCGGCTTTGCCAAATGAGGAAAAGTCGTTCGAACGTCCTATTTGCAGTTTCCCGCTGGCAACCGCTTCGACCACTCGCTGAGCAGTGCGTGGACCAACGCCTTTGAGCAGCAGCAGAACGCGGTGCCAGCTTACAGCATCTGTGGGATTCAACATCAGCCGCAGGTGGGCAAGGACATCCTTAATATGCGCAGCTTCGGAAAATTTCAATCCCCCGAATTTTTGAAATGGAATTCGCGCTTTCTGTAACTCGATTTCCAGATCCATTGAGTGATAGGCGGCGCGGAACAGAACGGCTATCTCGCTGAGCGGAATGCCTTCTTCGACGAACTCCAGGATCTGCTGCACAATGTATTGCGATTGCTGCTGCTCGGTTTCTGTTTTGACAATAGCGGGTTTGTCGCCGCCCTGCTTGCGGGTGTACAGATGCTTGGGGAACAATTCCACAGAGTTCTGGAGAATCACGTTGGCGAAATTCAGAATCGGCTGGGTGCTGCGGTAGTTTTCTTCCAGTTTGATGATCCGGCATTCGGGAAAAACTGCCGGGAGATCCTGCATATTTTCGATCCGGGCGCCGCGGAAGCCGTAGATGCTCTGGGCATCGTCGCCGACTGCAACGATGTTGCGGTGTTCAGCAACCAGTTCGATGACAATCTGGTGTTGCAGGTAGTTGGTGTCCTGATATTCGTCGACCATCACGTATCGGAATTCGTTGCCCAGTTGCCGGCGAATGTCGGGGTAGTCCTGAAGAAGCTGGAGCAGATAGAGCAGAAGGTCGTCATAGTCCATCAGTTGGTGCTGCTGCTTGTAGGTCCGATAGCGCTGCGCAACTTCCTCGATGCGATCCACCACGCCGAGAAATTGCGGGTATCGCTCTTCGACCAGGTCTGACAGCGAACGCTGGAGATTGACAACGGCGCTGAATAGAGAGCGGAGTGTCTCTTTGGTGGGAAACCGCTGCTTCTGTTTGCCCAGCACCTCTGTGCGCACTAACTGGATCGTATCAGCGGCATCGGTCTGGTCCAGGACGGAGAAGTTCGGGGAAAAGCCGATGAATTCGGCGAAGCGGCGGAGGATTAGATAGGCAAAGGAGTGGAAGGTGCCGCCCATTACTCGCTGGCAGCGTCCGTCCAGCAGGACGGCTGCTCGTCGCAGCATTTCTCGCGCCGCTTTGCGGGTGAACGTGAGCAGCAGAATGTTTTCCGGCGGGATTCGGTTTTCCACCAGTCGGGCGACCCGGTATACGAGCGTGCGGGTTTTCCCGGTTCCCGCTCCCGCAATGATCAGCGCCGGTCCGTCGGTGTGCAGCACCGCTTCTAATTGTGCCGCATTGAGCTCCTGCTCGTAGTGAATGCGATAAGTCGTTACCGTTGTGTCTTTTTGTAAAGCGATCTTCTTCATCCGGCTTTCTCCGTACGATCGAACCATTTCCATTGCACCAGGGCAAACAGGGCAATCACCGCAAAAAGGATATAGGCGATGGCGGCAGCAATGCCCATTGTATCAGAATGCTCAAAGGCGTACTGGTAAACCAGGTACACGCCGGTGGTAGTGGCGCCCAGAGGACCGCCACGGGTCATTACGTAAATTTCCACGAACACCTGGAGCGATTTGATGGTGTTCAGAATGACGATAAAGGTCAGAATGGGGCGCAGTGCCGGAAAGGTGATGTAGCGGAATTGCTGCCAGGCAGTGGCGCCCGACAGCGTCGCTGCTTCGTATAGCGTTGTGGGAATGGTCTGAAGTGCCGCCAGCACGATCAGAGCATAATACCCGATAGCAGCCCATACATCCATCGCCATAATCGATGGTAACGCCAGAGAAAGATGCTGCAGCCATCCTTCTTCGGGATAGGGCAGGTGGAGTGCTGCCAGCAGGCGATTCAACAAACCATCGTACGCATAGAGGTTGCTGAAGATCAGAGCCAGCACTACCAGCGAGGTGATCGAAGGCACAAAGTATGCGGATTGTACCCATCGGCGCAGTCGGTGCAGGCGGTTCAAGCCCAGCGCGACGATCACTGCAAATACTGTGGTGATTGGCACGGTGCCGACAGTAAAGAAGACGGTGTTGCGCATCGCTTTCCAGAACAGAGGATCATCCAGTAGTGCCCGGTAGTTCTGCAATCCCACCCAGCGAATTTCACCGGTCAGAGTCGCATAGTGGGTAAAGCTCAGATACAGGGCGTAGAGTAAGGGGTAGAGCCAGAAGATGGCAAAGCTCAACAACCACGGCAGCAGGAGAACCAGCGCCGTTGTTGGTCGGTCAACCCCGGTATGATTGCGACGCCGACGCATAGGAAGCAGCGTAGAACTGGTGAATAAGCCGTTTCAGATCCTGATACACGGCGGAAAGCGGCAATCCAACAACGGTATAATAACAGCCGTGGATCGAGTCGACAAAGACAGCACCAAAGTCATCCTGAATGCCATACGCACCTGCTTTGTCCATCGGCGAACCTGTGCGGATGTATGCCCGGATCTCTTCATCGTCCAGCGAGCGGAAGGTGACCTCGGTCGCCCGAAAGTTGCGAATTACGGGTAAGGGGAGCTGGACCGGCAGCAGGGTGTAGCCGGTGTACACCGTATGCGTTCGCCCACTGAGTTGCCGGAGCATCCGGTAGGCATGCTGTTCATCGACGGGTTTGTTCAGAATGCGCCCATCGAGCACGACGATGGTATCAGCAGCTAAAATGAGGGCAGGATCATCAATCTGTGCAGCCACCGCTTCGGCTTTCCGGTGCGAAAGCTCCAGAACATACGCATCGTATTGATCCTGTGGCAGTGGCAGTTGCTCTTCTTCTAAATGCGCGGGGCGAACGGTGAAGGAAAGTCCGATCTGGCGCAGCAGGGTTGCTCGCCGCGGCGATTGAGAAGCTAAGATCAAAGGAAATGGCAGTTCGAGCATTATTCGTGCTTTGCCTGTTCAACCGTTTCTCTGTTGACGAATGCGGCTGCAAAAATGATAGTTTCGGGGGCGCTGGCTTGAGCTGGCATCCACGATGGACGAACCGGGGGCGTTAGTCGGCAAAGAAGATACCCATTAAGGTGTGGGCTGCCAGTTGATACACGCTGGAGCGTGCGCTTCTGGTGGATGCACGCTGGAATGAGCATTTCCGGTGTAGTGTGCAGCGGTGCAGCGATGCTTCGTCCACCGACGATTTGGAGGGATGCTGCTATTCCAGCAGGTGTTCATCCCGGATCAGCAGGAGGATCGAAGAATGGGGGACGATCACATACGCCGTACCAGCGATTTCTACCGGATACGTGTCACGCTGAATATAGACAGCCAGATCGCCTTCGCGTGCCTGGAGGGGAACGTACTGGATTTTTTCGTCGGCTTTTTTCCACGGCTCATCATAGTCCATCACTGCCGGAATGGGGTATCCCGGACCCACTTTGATGACATATCCAGCGTAAATTTTCTCTTTCTCCTGCACTCCCGGCGGCAGAAACAAACCGGCTTTCGTTCGCTCCTCCGCCGAACGGGGTTTGATCAATACTTTATCGGCAACCAGAATCACTTCGACGTCATCCAGTGTAAGATCCAGCGGCAGCATCAGTTTTCTTCCGTTCGTTGTCGCACGAAACAACGTTTAATCTGATGATCCATTTTTGCTCCGGACCTGGATGTGCAGCTCTTCCAGTTGCTGCGGCGACACTGGTGCTGGTGCGTGGTCCATCAGCGAGAGTGCGCTGGTGGTCTTGGGAAACGCAATCACATCCCGAATGCTGGAGGCGCCAGTAAGCAGCATCACCAATCGGTCGAAGCCAAAGGCAATGCCACCGTGGGGTGGTGCTCCATACTGGAAGGCTTCCAGCAAAAATCCAAACTTTTCTTCAGCTTCCTGCTCCGAAATCCCCAGCAATCGAAAGATTTTTTGTTGCAATTCCTGCTGGTGGATACGAATGCTGCCGCCAGCGATTTCGTAGCCGTTGAGCACCAGATCGTATGCTAAGGACCGAACCTTCAGGGGATCGGAATCCAGCAGGGAAAGATCTTCAGGATGCGGCGCCGTAAACGGATGGTGCAGCGCAACGTACCGTTGTTCTTCCGTGTCCCACTCCAGCAGGGGGAAATCAACAACCCAGAGAAACTGGAACTGTCCTGCAACCTGTTCTAATATCCCGGTGCGTCGGGCAATTTCCTGTCGCAGAGCGCCCAGTGCTTCGTATGCAGTGGGATACTGGTCAGCAACGATCAGAATGAGATCACCGGGGGAAGCCTGGAGTTGATCGCGCAACTGCTGGAGTTGTGCTTCAGAAAAGAATTTTGCAATGGGCGATTGCAGCGTTGTTTCCTGCACCTTAAACCACGCCAGTCCTTTCGCCCCATAGCGTTTGACCAGCTCGGTTAATTCATCCAGTTGCTTTCGGGAATACGAGGCACAGCCGGGGGCAACCAATCCTGCAATGACGCCACCAGATTGCGCTATCTGTGCAAACACCCGAAATTCAACGTTCTGCATCATATCGGTGATCGTGACAATTGGCAATTCATACCGAAGATCCGGCTTATCTGTTCCGTATCGTTCCAGTGCTTCACGATACCGGAGAACCGGAAATGGGGCTGGAATATCCAGATCGTGGATTTCTTTCCACAATTGGCGGATGAATCCCTCGCTGATGTGCATCACATCCTCGCGGGTGACAAAGGACATTTCCAGATCCAGTTGGGTGAATTCCGGCTGGCGATCGGCACGTAAATCCTCATCGCGGAAGCACTTGACAATTTGCATATACCGATCGTAGCCGGCGACCATCAGCAGTTGTTTGAACAGTTGCGGTGACTGGGGCAGTGCATAGAATTTGCCCTTGTGAATCCGACTGGGTACCAGATAGTCTCGTGCCCCTTCCGGCGTGGATCGGGTCAGCATCGGGGTTTCGATTTCAACAAAATTGTGCGCATCGAAATAGCGGTGCGCAACCTGGTACGCCCGGTGACGGATCAGGAGATTGCGTTGCATCTTCGGACGGCGGAGATCTAAGTAACGGTATCGCAAACGGATTTCTTCCCCAAGCTCGACAGTATCGCTGATTTCAAATGGTGGAACTTTCGATGGGTTCAGCAGTTGTACTTCGTCTGCTACCACTTCGATCAGTCCCGTTGGAAGTTTTGGATTGGGATTCGATCGAAGTCGGACGGTACCGCGAACAGCGATCACACTTTCGACCGTCAGAGAACGCACAAATTCTGCCAGATCGGGACGGTGCTCTGGCTCAACGACAACCTGAGTAATACCATAGCGGTCGCGCAGGTCGATGAAAATCACCCCGCCCAAGTCGCGGTTTCGAGCAATCCATCCATTGAGCACCACCGTTCGTCCAGCATCCTTTTCTCGCAGTTCACCGCACGTGACTGTTCTTTTCAGGAATTGCATTGCTGCTTGTGTCCTTCTTGCACTGGCTAAAAACTCAAGTTAACGAGCTTCGATCGCCGGAGTTGTAGCGGATGGGAACAATACGCTGGGAGGATCCTGAAAATCGACCGCAATATCGAAGTTTGACCGTCGTTGCAGGAAAGAAAACGCAGGAGTCCTACTTACAGGTGAGCAGAAGTAGTAGCGAGTAAATCGGTCAGTGGGAACAGGGAAGTGCTATCATCGTCAACTGTAACGATTTGTTTCGCCAGAGATTTTTCTTGAGATGCAGAGATTTTTTGAGGTGTTGGGATAGAAACAATGTGGGGGAACGAAAATGTGGGCACTATGGTTACTTGTCGCCCTTTTGGCGTATGGTGTGCCAATGTGGGCACAGGAAGGAGACTCGAAAAAGAAGTGTCCTAGCTACTACCTTTTCCAGCCTGGAGAAGATCATCGGTATGTTCTGCAACGTGAGGAGGTGGGAAAGTTGTTGAGGGCTACCGATACAACTGTTTGCGTTCCTCTCTGGTGGAATGGGGTCGAGCTTACGTTGCAACTCCGTTCTTTTGCTTTATTGAGTCCAACCGCAGTAATTTTGCGCGCGAGTGACACGGCGTTTGCAATGCTCACCCCACCGCGGCATCGCGCCTTTCTGGGGGATATTGCAGAGATTCCGGGGAGCTTTGTGCATCTGCTGGTGTTTGAGGATGAGATTTTTGGATTTCTTTCGCTGGCGCAACCGGTTCGCCAGTTGTTTTCGTTCCAGCAGGCGTCAGATCGAACGTACCGGCTGGTAGTGGATACGGCGCTGGAGCGAGAACTTTTTTGTCAGGCGGAACCGGTAGCGCCGGAGCAGATCCCGCAGTTCCGAAAGCGGCGGCAACAGCAACAACAATGGTCGCCGACGATGTACCGGGCAGATTTAGCCATTGAGTGCGACAAACGGTACTATGATTTTCTGGGACAGAGTGTGGGGCGTGCTGTTCGATATGCTTTTGCTCTGGTTGCTGCTGTCTCTGCGATCTACCAGCGAGATGTCCGATGCCAACTCCGGATCAATTTCTTGCGAATATGGACAACGACTGGACCATATACTGGAACCAACACCGCAACGCTGCTGACACAGCTTCGCTCCTACTGGAATTCGAATATGACCCACGTTCGCCGTACCCTGACGCATTTGCTGGTGCGTGCCGATATTGGAGGACGTGCTTATATCGATAAGCTGTGCAGCAGCAATTATGGCTACGGAGTTTCAGGAATTTTTGCGACTTACAACTATCCCTCTTCCACATACACGTGGGATGCTTTTGTAATGTCGCACGAGCTGGGACACAACTTTGGATCGCGGCATACTCACGACTGCTTCTGGAATCCCCCGATCGATTCCTGTGCTGTTCCCCCAGGGGGATGTTTCAGTACGACTGTAGCTCGGGCGGGGACGATTATGAGTTACTGCTCTTCCCGCAGTCTCTATTTCCATCCGGTCGTTGCTGCATATATCCGCCAGAAGGTTGAGCAGGCGGCGTGCCTAACCGCAACGTCAAAGCCGCAGAACCACGATCTCCGACTGGTCACAATGCTCCAGCCAGTGCCCGGCGGCGTCTATGGGACCACAGCAACCATTACGCCACAGGTTGTGGTGCAAAATGGGGGGAATACGGCGGAAACGTCACTGACGGTATCGGTCCGTATCGCGACAAGTAGTGGGACAACGGTCTACAGTTCTACCGCGGTCCTTGCCTCCTTAGCGGGGCTTTCAACCGCGACGCTCAGTTTTGCGAATTTCAGTACCACTGCTACGGGCATCTATCAGGTGAGCGCCACTGTGACCAATGCGTCGGCAGATCCGGTGATGAGCAATAACGAGTTGACTCTCCCCTTTGCCGTCTCCAGCGCTCCACTCAATGGAACGATTACACTGGTTGCACCAACATCTTCCACGACCTACACGGCAGGGGATTCTGTGGTGATCAGCTTTTCGGTTTCTTCGGACATGTTCGTGACGGTAGAGTGGAGTCCAGACGATGGCAAGACGTGGCAGCTTATCGAGGATCGGTATTATGTCAGGGTAAGCTATGGGACGGTCCACCTTGACTGGACAGTGCCAGCGTATTCAACACAGCAGGCACGGATTCGAGTTTCCGCACTGGATAATCCCACGGTTTCGACCACGAGTGTGTTGTTCGGCATTACCGTCCCTGTGGATCTGGAGGTGACGGATCTGGTATTTCCTGCGTCCTGGAGCAAGATCAGCGGCTGTTTTGCTCCTGAGTTCACCGTTCACAACGCAGGCGATTCCACCATTTCTTCCATTCCGTATCGCTATACCATCGTTGATCGGATCACGTGGGATACCGTCTATCGACATCAGGACACATTGCCGGTTTCCCTGCTTCCGCGTACCAGCTACACGCTGACGTTACCCCCGGTGCATTTGAACAATACGCACCAGTATATGTGCTTTGCCCGCACGCTCCATCCAGATGATGCAAACGTCGAGAATGACTCGCTGACCGGCGCGTTTGAGGTGGTCAATGCTACGACTTCAGAATTCATCGTTGGTGAGCCAAGGAACGTGAATTACGTACAAGGTTTCCCTGCGCCATACGGATTTTATAGCGTCAACGGGTCGAAGCACCAGATGCTGATCCGCCGACACGAGATACCGGTCCCCGGCACAGTATTCCTGACAGCGATAGCCTTTAATGTTGCCACCGTCCGTTCGAGTCCAAATTCCAACTGGTCGATCGGACTGGCACACACGTCGGATACTGCAGTGAGCACTGCTTTCGCAGCCCCATCGAATTTTACGACGGTTACCTCGCTCAGCGTGACCACTCCACACACTGGCTGGAATGAATATTCTTTTTCGCAGCCCTTCGCTTTGTCCCCGGATTCCAATCTGATTGTCCAGACCTGTTTTGAAAACACTTTCACGGGTACAGAGAACACGCAGACCTATATGAGCAACGCGCGTTTCAATGCAACGGTGGTTGCAGGGGGAACAACGGATATCTGCCAGCTCAGCAGTGGTTTTACATCGAACTACCGACCAATGATGCGCTTTCGATATGTGTTGCCACCAACGGTGGTCTATCCCAATGGGTACGAAACGCTGACAGCAGGAACGCAGCAGGTGATCCAGTGGAGTACCAATTGCACCAGTACACCGGTTCGGATTGAGTTTTCTTCCAATGGTGGACAATCGTGGAGTACCATTGCGTCGGCGACCAGCAACACCGGTTCCTTGCTCTGGACGGTCCCTGCCGTTGCAACGACCACCGCACTGATCCGCATCGCTTTTGCTGATATGCCGATGGTTGAAGATCGCAGCAACGCACCGTTTACGATCGTATCACCGGCGACGGCTGCTTCCATCACGGTCCATCAGCCTAATGGTGGTGAGCAGTGGCAGGTGGGATTGAGCTACTCGGTAACGTGGCAGTCGGTGAATGTGACAACCGTAACGGTTGCGTATTCCACCACGGGCGGAAGCAGTTGGACAACCATCGCAACCACTGCGGCAACAACAGGAAGCATGCTCTGGACAGTGCCAGACGAACCAACCACAATGGCGTTGATCCGGGTTTCCGATGCAGGAGATCCAGCCGTGAGCGATCAAAGCGATGGGTTCTTTACCATTGTTCCAATCTTTCCGCCTTCTTCCGTTGTCGCAACAGCAGGAAATGCCGTTGTTACTCTGTCGTGGCTGGCATCGACCTCCAGTGGTGTCACAGGATATGCGATCGACCGCCGGCTGACGACCGGTACTTTTTCACAAATTACCACAACGACCCAGACGGTGTTTGCCGATCACTCGGTAACGAACGGGACAACGTATGAATATGCGGTTCGGACGCTGGTGGGCAGCTTTTCCTCTGACCGCTCCTCACCAGTCCAGGCGACGCCATTTGCTCCAACCCTGACGCTGCTTATGCCAACGGCGGGGACGGTGCTCTGGAGTGGAGCAGTGACATCGATCACCTGGACGTGGAGTGGAAGCATTCCATCGGTCACGCTGCAGTGGCGGCGATGGAGTCATCAGGCGTGGCAGCCGCTTGCAGCAGCAGTACCGAATACCGGCAGCTATGGGTGGACGGTTCCCGATGCACCGACAACCGGCGCATCGATCCGCATTTTTGTTACTACCGATCCCACTATCGCTGATGAGTTGCCCGCATCTTTGAGCATTTACAGTTCCACGCAGACAGCCGTCAACTTGCGGGTAATGCTTCAGGGGGCGACAACATCTGGCACGATGCAGACGTTGTTGGGAGCTTCTCTGCCGCTGAACCAGCCCTTTACAGCGGCTCCTTATTTCTACGCTGGAATGGAGCAGCGAAGTACAGCGGCAACGAATGTTGTTGATTGGATTCTCATCCGCTTTCGTTCCGCCACCAATGCTTCGATTATCGTGGCGACGACGGCAGCACTGCTGCGGTCAGATGGTACCGTTCTGGATGAATCCGGCTTTCCGCAGGCGCTGGTGCCCAGCACCCTTGTTCCAGCCGGGAGTTATTATCTCAGTGTGCACCATCGCAACCATATTCCGTTGATGAGCAATGTCCCGGTATCACTCCAGATTGGGAGCAGTACTCCATTTGAGATGACGACTACCGCCAATCTCTTTTCCGATTTTGCTGCTCCAGCAGCAATTCTGCCATCCGGAAAAGCGGCTGCGTATGGTGGAGATGTTGCGCTGGATGGGATCATCAATGCGCGGGATCGGGTACGGGCGCGGAATGCGCTCTTTTCTACCGGCTATGTGACGGAAGATGCAACGCTGGACGGTGTGGTCAATGCTTCCGATCGATCCCTGATTCGCAACAATACCTTTGTGGTAACGCAGGTGCCGTAGAAAACTCACGTTGATGATCGATAGCACTGCTATCAGGAAGAGTACCGCATCCGCATTGCCGCTTTTACTGGGAGGCGCCAACTTTCGTCGGCACATTCATCCCGGTGCTTCGCAGCCTCGCTGCCCCTTTTACCGCGGCTTCTGATACCGGATGCGGAATTGCACGTTGTGCTTCCCGCTGGCAGGAATGGGAATGTGGAAAATGAACGCATTGCCGCGGCGCACTACTGTATCGATGGACGAAGAAAGGAGCGACACCTCGCCGTAGTCGGGAACTTCAAATCGCAGCGTGATTGTAACATCTCGATTTTTCGCATTCTGGAACGTAGCAGCAAAGGTGCGCTCTTCCAGTTGTTTGCTCAATGCCGTTCGGGAGTGAAGCCAGAGTTTTCCTTGAAGATCAAAGGCTTGCCCAACGACCAGCATAATGGTGTCACCGATCGCCGCCGGGGGAAAACGAGTTGTGCTCAGCGGAATGATGCCGCCGTTATCTTGAAAGAGGATCTGCACTTCGCCGGCTGGCAAAGGGGTTCCAAGGGCATAAGCAGAGTCGTTGACAAAGCGGATCGAAATCGTCGGTCGAAGCTGGCGGTGCGTGTCGTGATAGGATGCCGTTGCCTGATACTGCACTTTGATCGGTATTCGAGCAGCATAGTGGAGCGGATGGCTCAGCGTTGCCTTCGCAGGAAGATCCAGCGGGGTCGGGAATGTAAATCGGTAGTATTCAAAGGTGGGTTCTGGTTGGTATTCCATTTGCGATTCCCCCGGTGCTAACGCTGCTTTTGAGAAAGCAGAGAGCGCCCTCGGAGGAGTACGTTGCGTTAAGGTTTCGCCGATCAATAGTCCGGCTTGAATGTTCTGGAAAGAAACGTTTTCGCTGCGATTGGAAAGCTCTGCCATCAATGCCAGATCCAGATGGGTGTTGTCGGCGTTGAGCCGGGCAGTGTAAACAAGACGGGTTCGGAGCTCCGGAAAGAAATATCGGAGTTCCAGAGGAACTGCTGTCTGGCGGGTATCGAAAAAGCATTCGACCGAATCGCCCGTTGCGGGCGGAAGCGGTAGCGAATCGGTGAGCAGATGGTACTTTTTGAAATTGGGGATGTACAGCAGGGTACCGTCGGGGAATCGAAGCAGCGGCAATTGGCGGGGATCGGCAAGCAGCGTGCCCGTGTAACGAACCGTTTCCTCAGGATCAAGCAGCGTGACTTTCCTGCCGGATAGCTGCTTCCAGAAGTTTTCCTCAGGTGATTGGGCAGGATGGAGGAGAAAGCGGACAGGACGGTTGTGTCGCCATACCTGAATGGAGGATCGATCTGCACCGGGTGGGAGCACAATCCATCCCCGGCGTTCCCGATCAGGATGGATCTTTCGCTGTTCTGTAACCATCGCGCCATCGCGAAAGATCAGAAGCGACGCATTGCGAACGGTCCAGGATTGTGCAAAGCCGGGCGTGGCGAGCATCGCACCCAGAAGCATCAGTCGAAGAAGCATTTTTATTTCTCCATCGTTGATTCAACAGACTTGCCGTTGTCCGAAAATCGGAACTGGTTGATTCTGCACACGCTGGCGTAGGGGCAAAGCTGGCAGACGCGGGCGGTTTCCGGTTTGACGGGGAAATGTCCTGCGCGGATTTGCTGCACAACCCGTCTGGCAGTGGCAATGGCGGTATACACTGCGGTTCCCGGCTTGATCAGTCCTTTCTTCTTCGACGTATCCAGCGGAATGCCACTGCCAGGGAAGAGAAACCGATGGATCGCTGGCTCTTTTTGGGAAGGAAGCAGTACGATGTACACGGCAGAGATGGGCATTGTCTCAGTGTGGTATTGCTGTGCCAGAAGCTGCTGCGCAGCGTAGAGATACAGCGGCATTTGCAGAGCGGTTCCACGACGCAGCTCAACCTGTTTGGGCACGCCCCGGTCTGTCGTCTTGTAATCAGCGATGACAAACTCAAGAGTGCCGCTTTCAGAAATTCGCAGGTCAATGCGGTCGATTTTGCCACGCAGGAGCAATGAGTCGCTCAGCAGTACCGGTGGTGGAGCTTGCGTTTCGGTGCTGGTTCCAAAAGCAAGTTCAAAAATGGCGGGGCGGAAAGGATAATGGTGACGGCTGACCAGCCGTAATTCTGCTTCCAGCCAGCGTTGCAGAGCACCGGGCTGATCTGCTGTTCCCAGCAGTACTTGCCGATCCAACTGGAAAAATGGATGGTCGAAAGCCAGACGATCCAGTTCTTCATTGGCGATGTGAGTCAGAAGCTGCTGATATGTTTCCTGCTGGGCAGGATCCAGCGCGATGGGTTGACCACCGGAGGATTGCTGGAGTTCGGAAAAGAATCGGTAGACGATGGTGTGGAGCAACGTGCCGCGCTCCAGTGGCGAAAGGCCGAAGTCGGGTTTCTCGATGGGACGGAGCTGGAGCACGCGTTCAGCAAAAAACTGATAGGGACATCGCTGGAATTGCTCCAGCATTGAGACAGAAACCGGTTCAGCAGGTTTGAGCAGGGGAAATTGTTCCAGTACCGCAGAGGGAAGCCGGACGTACTGTTGCTGCTGCTGAAGGGTTTCGTATTCCCTGACGAACGTGACTACCCTTTGCGCTCGCTGGCGTTCTGCTTCCGGAAGATGTGAGAGGATCGTCGCCGCAGCGGATTTATCCCCGCGAGCCTGTGCCAGCGCTGCTTGAACTATCGCTTCGGCAGGCGTGTAGCATGCCTGAAGAAATTGGAGTTGCTCAAGTCGCTGGTAAGCAGTTGAGCGGTGCTCAGGGTGAAGCAATTGCTTCCGCAGCTCCGGTATATCCCAGACGCAGCCGTCGTGCTGGAGCGTCGTGATTTTGAGCAGCGCGTCCACGAAGGAGGAACGGACTAATTCCTGGCTTTCCTGGAAACCCGGATAGGTGATGACCAGCCGGAACGTTCCCGATCGCAGTGCTTCCGGATTGTTGGTCAGTACCTGGTAAAACAGCATTCGTTCCTGCTGGAGGTGATGCTCCTCTGATTCTGGTAGCGACTGTCCCAGAAACGCTTCGGGAACATAGCTGATCGGCAGTTCTTTCTCGATAGCGCCGCAGAGAAAGACGTAATCGAACGGAATGCCACGAATTTCTTCTAAGCCTGTGATGGTAACGCCGTAGCCTATTTTTTCCCGCACCTGATATCGGGCGTGTTCCACAGCGGTGCGAAGCTGGAGCACAAATTCTTCAAAGGAGCGGCGGGGAAGATTGAAAAGTTCGGATTCGATGAAGAGCATCTCTTCCAGAATTTCCAGAAAGCGGGTATAGGCACGCGCATCTTTTTCCCGCCTCTTCTAACAGGACAATCCGTTCAGCAAGGGAGTCGACCGGAATCGAACGGACGTGGCGATAGAAGCGCAGGATGCTCTCGGCAATGCCGAAGTGGTGGAGGATGGCGTTGCGGACAAAATCGACAAACTCGCGGGCAGTGATTTTTTGCGCTGAAATGGACTGCACTGGAAATTGGTGGAGGGTTTGCAAAATGGATTGAGCCCGCTGCAATTGCGTAATGTCCTGTTGCAGTTGCCGGATGGTATCCGGATCGGCATACGGCTTTGTTTCCAGACGGTGCAAATACTGGCGCAGTTGCTGCAATCGCTGCTCCAACCGTTGCTGCCAGCCAGCGAGCCCTTCCTGATAGTACCCGCCTCGAATGCGGTGTTTGAGAGCAACAGTGTACAGCAGGTTGGGATCAGTGTGCGGCAATTTCTCCGTCGTTGCAAATCGCAGGTATGGCGTGTTCAATGCCCGGTGAAGATCCTCCCGGCGAAAGCCATAAAGCAGCAGATCCAGAACGGCGAAAATAGCGGTGACAACCGGTGAGTGGTGGAGGAAGAAACGAGCCGTTACGTTGATGGGGATGCGGTAGTGCGGGAAAATTTCTCGAAAGAGGTCAGCATACTGCTCAGGAATTCGGGAGACGATGCACATCCGCTCGTATGGCACGTGCTCGTTGTGATGCACCCACTGGATGAGTCTGGCTAAGAATCGGACTTCCTCAACCCGATCTTCGACCCGGTAGATGCGGAACATTCGGGAAAAGCCGGGATGAGCCAGTGCTTCTTCCGTATTGAACAGCCAGCGCCGAAGGTAGAGCGGACGCTCCCACGTTTCTGGCGGACTTTCCTCCGCAGGTTCGGCGTCATCCGTAAAAGCCTGATAGCCGCTGGCGCGCAGGCTCTCAACAACCGATTGGAATTTGCCGAACAGCGGACCATTTTTCGGTGAAAAGTCCAGCACGATGCGAACGTGGAACGGCGCAGCCTGTAACAATTGCAGCAGTTCCTGTTCCGGAGGCTTGAAATCGCTGAAACCGCTAAGGAGAATGAGCTCCGTGGCAGGAAAAGCCTGGCGATATCGTCGCTGCTGGGCTTCTCTGGTTGTATCGGGGATCAGCACCGGCTTGAGGGATACCGGATCACGAACGCCCCGGAGAAATTCTATCGCCCGGAGCAGTTGTCCTGGTGGATCTAACAGCGTATCGCCCAGGAGTTCTTCGTAGCGCTCGTAGATGCGAGCGATATCGCTGAACCGATGGCGACTGATGATTTTGTGCCGTTGAGGATCTTCGAGTTGCTGCTTTAAGTGGTAAGGGGTGATGCCGTCTTCCTTGAGCCCCTGGATGATGCGGAAAAGGCGTTCTAAGATTGCAGGAGAACGGGCAACGGATGCTGCTGTGTAGTACTGCGGCTGTGCTGTTTCGATGGCTTTTTGCAGCAGCACCATCAGGTAGGCGTCGGAGACCAGACGCAAAGCGGGACGGTGCACAAGACGGCTTAAAATGGTTGCAGCAAGCTGATCCAGAGTGAGGAATACAGACGTATCCAGCGCTCGGCGGTGGACTTCGTAGTATTGCTGAATCAGTTGCCGTTGCAATCGGCGGGCAAGCCGGTGCGTGGGAACAATGATCAGAATGGCGGAGAGTTGATCCTGCTGGATTGCTGCTTGCAGACATTGGGGTAATTCCCACTGGAGGGGAAATTGCGAGCTCGGTGCATTGTACAATACGTATGCCATCCGTTCGCAGTCTCTTAGTTCATTGTACAGTCGCAAAGCCCGAAGAAAGATTGCACCGCAGCCGTTGCTGTTGGCGAGCGTTCGATCTGCTGGTATCTGGATTTGCCCGCTGACGCTCAGAATATGGAAACTGCTTCCGCTGAAATGTCAGCAGCAAGAGCGGCAGGATCCAGAGAAGGTGGTCGCAGCAAGACAAAAGGAGCACCGATGGTAAGGAGTTGATCCTGCTGGACTTGTGGGGCAACGTGGAATGGTACTCAGAGGTTGGTCACGAACAGGCTGCGTTCTGCAAGATCGGTCGGCGATTGGAACAGGAGTGCAAAGGGGTGAATGATTACCGTGGCGCAATGGCAACAGCAGCAGCGAAGATTTTATGTGCTCCAAGGTGCTGCAGAGCGGCGGCAGAGGCGCAGAGCGTGGCGCCGGTGGTGACAACGTCGTCGATCAAGAGGATGTTTTTGCCACGCGCCGCTTCGGCTTGTTTCCCGGCGGTGAAAGCGTGCTGGACATTGGCAAGACGTTCTGCATCGGAAAGCTGCGTCTGGGATGCAGTCCACCGAGAGCGCCGGATCCATCGGGTACGGACGGGAAGCTGGAGGATATCGGCAACTCCCATTGCTAAGAGCTCCGATTGATTGTAGCCCCGCTCCCGCTGCCGTGCAGGGTGGAGCGGAACCGGTACGATGGCATCCAGAGGGGGATGGTGCTGTGATTGGAGCATCGTGCCCAGCATATTGCCCAGCCGTCGAGCAGCGCGTCGATGAAACTGGTATTTAATGGCGTAAATCACGGCTGCGATGGGTTCAGTGTATTGGTATAGCACCCACAGATCAGCAATGGTGCACGGTGCGGGATACCGCTGCCGCAGTTCCCGGATCACGGATCGTTCCACGAATGGCACCGCATTCTGGCACTGCGTGCACAGGAGCGGCACAGATCGTTGTGACTTGGTACTGTGTTCTTGGTCTTCCTGATGGGAGGAAGGCAGCCGACACCCGCAGTGCACACACTGCTGCGGAGCGAGGAAATCCAGAAGGGCAGCGCTCAGGGTGAGAAGGGGTGAGAATTGCCTGATGCGATGTTTAATTGCGCTGCGTTTCATTCACCTCGTACACAAAGTGTAGTTGTCTGGCGATATCCTCTGGCAGCGGCGGCAGTTGTTGCGGTGGGATCAGGAAAGAGCTCAGATTGGTAATGTCCTCGAATACCTTGTGCCGCACGGCGGCATTCATCAGATATTCCACGCCGGAAGAGCCGCCGGTACCGATCCGGCTGCCGATCATTCGAGCTGCCATTCGAGCGTGGCGATAGCGCCATAGTCCCATTAGCTCATCGAATTCGGCTAAGCCATCCAGCAGGCGATAGGGCAGTTGCATTAAGGGGTAGTCTCGATACAGGGCAATGAACAGAGCGGCTCGGAAGGCGCGTAATGAGAAGCTGAAAATGCCCTGTTTTTGCAGTTCTGCATACAGTGCTTCATCAAAAAGTGCTTCAAAACTTTGCCGGTTCAGCTCTACCTGCTGCAAACGTTCCTGTTTTTCCGCCTCTGTCAGTGTTGGCTCCTGAAGGATCAATTCCCGATCACGCGCGTAGATTGCTTCAATCACCTTGCGGTATTCTTCCCAGAACGTATAGTCTTCTGCTTCCATAAACGGCATTGCTTCCAGCCAGCGTTCTACCAGGCGGAACAGGGAAGGTTCCTGCAGCACCTGGTCAATGATTGCCCGATCGCGTTCATCTAAAGCGGCATAGAAAAATTCGCGTTTGATCGTATGCCGTAGGGCATCCTGAAGTCCCATTTTTGCCTGAAGCACTCGGAATTGCAGCGATTGAAAGCCACTGGCTGGAAACAGAAACTGGCGAAAACGCATAAAGTCCAGGGCGGTCATGGTTTCCAGAATGCCGAACTGCGATACCAGTAGGTCTAAAATGCGGTTGACCCGTCCCAGTCGGAAAACGATTGTTGCAACGTCTTTTTCCGGCACGGGACGCTGCGTCAACAGTTGCCGGACGGAATCCACCTCTGCCAGTACCTGCTTAAACCACAGTTCGTAGGCTTGATGGGTGATAATGAACAACAGCTCGTCGTGGGCTGGTTGCCCGTAATCAGCGCTGATGAGATGCTGGGCGTTGAGAATTTTGTCCAGTTGCAGGTAATCCCGGTAATACAATGCATCAGCCATTGGAGAACTCCTTTTTTATGAACGATCTCTGTTCATTGATTGCTGCGCGAAAAGTTCAAATTGGATGGGGTGCCGGCGTTTGGAGACCGTTGTTAGTGCCATAATCGCTGGACCGTTGGCTGAAATCCAGCGCTCGCATTCCTGATAATTGGGCATCCACGATTCGACCAATTGCCAGTAAGGTTTGCCGTGGTGGGGATAGCGTAAATGTGCCAGCTCGTGGTAAATCAGGTATTCCAGAACGTTGGTGGGAAAGAGAATTGCCCGCCAGTTCAGGGAAATGGAGCGGCGAGCAGCCGTACAACTGCCCCATCGCGAGCGTTGGTTGCGAATGCTGATGCGATCAACCTGAACACCGACCTCCTGCGCAAGGCTGCGAATCAATTCTGGCAGAATGCGCTTTGCTTTGCGCCGACTCCAATCGATCCAGTGTTGTTGCAAATGCACTGCAAGATCGGCGATTCGCGGATGCCAGAAGACAAAGTGGGTTGCAAAGAATCGCAATTTCCACTCATTGCCTTTGACCAATCGGACCCGGTACCACCGTCCCTGATACAGCACTTTTGGTGGCGATTCATACAGCGGTCGGCGATATTCTTCCAGCAGGGTTAATTGGTCTTCGATGAAGGAAAAATTGCTCCAGACAAACGACAGCACTTTGTTTTTGGTTACCCTTTTGGGAACAGTCACCAGCACGGTGCCGTCATAGTGGATTGTCAGCGTCAGCCGACGAGCGGCGGGAATGCGGCGAATGCGGCATTCGACGCCACGGATCACCTGGATCTGTTGCTCTGAACGGTGCGCCATTTCCAGCGTTTATTTGAGCTCCGATGCTTTGATCTCATACGACCACAGCTCTTTGCCATCTTTGTCGAACACCCGACAGGTGAGTTTTCGGTCGTTCCGTGGTCCGGAAAACTCCAGGATCGCAAAGTTCCGCTCGCCTACCATTGTACCGGGTACTCGTAAATAGTTCGGCTCTTTTTCAGCATTATAGGCGCGTGAAGTGAGAGGAGAAACGGTGATGTCGTACAGTGGATAGGTGCCGGGACGTTCTAATTTCGTGATCTCTGTATGATGACGGTCACCGGTAAGAAAGATAACCCCGGTAATTCCTTCTTGCTCGATTCGGCGCAGCAATTTTTCTCGCTCTGCAGCATAGGTGGCATAGTTTTCCCACCGGGCTACCGGATTGAGCACCTGTCCGCCAATCACAATGATTTTAAAGGTTGCCTTGCTGTATGTAAGGGCATCGATCAGCCATTCCAGTTGTTGTTCACCCAGAATTTCCCGCTTCCCTGTAAGCCGATTGTTGGGAGAACGATGCATCCGATTGTCCAACAGGAAAAATTCGACATCACCCCATTCAAAGCGTCCGGAAATATCGTCTGTTCCATCAGCTCCGTAAATGGGATTGCACCAGAAAAGTTTGAATACTTCCAGCGCCGCTTTCCGATTCCAGAAACTACGATCGCTGTTGTTCGGACCATAGTCGTGATCATCCCAGATAGCGTAGTGATGAACTGAACCCAGCAACGGCTGCATTTCGGGAGTAGAACGGGTGTGCGTATACCGCTTGATCATCCCTGAGCGAGTGTTCCAGTCCACTTCCCGCAGATAGACATTGTCCCCCAGCCATAACATCGCGTCTGGCTGCTTTTCGTGGATTGCTTTTAGGATTTCGTAATCACCTCCGTAAGGACGACCGGGGCGATCGTATGCTGGCTCGTTGATGTAAAGGCAGCTTCCAACAGCAATGCGAAAGTTCGGAGGATCCGTTCGCCATTGCCACAGCGGTAGGGTCTGGAAACGGAGCGGATACGGACGTGGGACCTCCTGCCCGTTGATAAAGAGGGCATATTCGTATTTACGTCCTGGTTCCAGTTGGTCAGCAATGACTCGGGCTGTAAAGCCGTCTGCCGCTTTGGTTCGGACAGTGGTTGTCCGATAGCGTTGCTCCGGTTTCCCGACTTCCCAATACTCAAAGTATACCGTCGCTTCCTGCGTTGTTTGAACCCAGAGCGCGACTTCTCGATAGTCTGCATAGCCTACCATTGGACCTGATTGCAACAGCGTTTCCTGGGCAGCCATCCAGGAAAGCGTAAGAAACCATCCCAGTGCAAAGAGGCATACGCTACGTCGCATCCTGTCCCTTTCCCTTGTGAATATACCCTAAGCAGTGCTACGAAATTACGAATTTTCTGCTATGGAGCCAGTACCTTGCTGAAGGCCAGGGTGAGCTATAAACAGAAATTAAGGACAGTCTGTGCGTGGCAGCATACGCTTCCAATCCGGTGGGCGTCGACTTTCGGCGACAATCATTGGCAGGCTTTACCGGGAGCGTCGACTTCAGTCGGCAACAACTGGGAGCGCCGGCTTTAGCCGGCATCTTTGCACGCCTAAGGGCGTTCGTTTCCAGCGCAATCTGTAGGGGCGGAGCAGTGCTTCGCCCCCTACGGGCGACCGGCCGGTCGCCCCTACCGGTGGGAAATGGGGAGGGGATGGATGCCGCCACCGAAAGTGCCAGCGTCGGCCGACATCTTTGCACACTGAAGTGTGCGCTCCCAGTTAGTGCACCCCTAAGAATATGTGTTTTCAGTATGCACACAGGTACAAGCGCTCTTCGCCCCTGGTGCCGATGTATCAACGCTGTCGACATCCCTGATGGCATTACCGGTTATCGAAAAAACAGGATTACTGCGGCGGTTCTGGCGCTACGGCTGGCTGGACTGCTTTCGCTGGCTGTCGCGTTTTTGGGGGGCGGTAGAACAGGCGAAGCTTCCACACAATCCACGCTGCTTCCCACACGATGTCTTTACTCATTTTCGATTCGCCGCTTCGGCGGTCGATGAAGATAATGGGAATTTCTTTGATCCTGCCTCCCGCTTTCCATACCTTGTAGTTCATCTCGATCTGGAAAGCGTAGCCATTAGAATGGATGCTATCCAGATCGATGAGCCGGAGAATCTCGGTGCGGAAGCATTTGAATCCACTGGTCGCATCATAAACCGGCATCCGGGTGATAATGCGGGTGTACATATTGGCAAAGTAACTGAGCAGCAGTCGGGAGATGGGCCAATTGACGACG
Source organism: Candidatus Kapaibacterium sp. (assembly GCA_026996895.1). Taxonomy (GTDB): domain Bacteria; phylum Bacteroidota; class Ignavibacteria; order Kapaibacteriales; family WFXC01; genus WFXC01. Next base: position 15,102 of record JALWJX010000115.1, on the reverse strand, counting down.
TTAACGCCGGTTTTATACCGAGAACCAATCACCAGATCCGCATCCTCGATGGCTTCCAGGAACCGTGGAATGTCTTCCGGATTGTGGGAAAAATCGGCGTCCATTTCGAACACCAGTGGATAGTCGTGGGCTAAGGCAAATCGAAACCCTTCTGTATATGCAGTTCCCAGCCCCATTTTTGCCGGGCGCTCCAGCAGCTTCACCCGTTGGGTTTGGCGCTGGAATTGTCGTACAACGTCAGCCGTTTGGTCTGGTGAATTGTCGTCAACTACCAGAATGTCCAGTCCCGGATGAATGTCCAGCAATTGCGGGATCAACTGCTGAATGTTCTCCCGTTCGTTGTAGGTTGGAATGACAATCAATCCTTCCCGTTTCATGCAGTTCCTTTCCCCCGTAGCATAATGAACACCGTCCGAATGAGAATTTCTAAATCCAGTTTGAACGACATATTTTCGATGTAGAAGAAGTCGTGACGCAGCCGTTCCCGGATGATCTCCAGGGTTTCCTGTTCGTAGTCCGTTCGCTTGATTTGATTCCATCCAGTTAATCCCTGACGAACGACCAGCCGGCGTTTGTAATACGGAATGAGTTTGCTGTATTTCTCCACAAAATGGGGACGTTCCGGTCGGGGACCCACCAGGCTCATATCGCCTTTCAGAATGTTCCAGAACTGGGGAATTTCATCCAGGTGCGTTTTGCGGAGCCAGCGACCGATGCGCGTGACTCGAGGATCATTCGCCTGCGCCCATTGAGGACCCTGAGATTCCGCATTGACCACCATTGAGCGGAATTTGTACATCCGGAAGATCTTCCCCCCTTTACCGACCCGCTCCTGGACGTAAAAAATGGGGCCGGGTGAATCCAGCTTAATCAGCAGGGCAATCAGCAGCCACAGCGGCAGTCCCCCGACCAAAATAGCGGCGCTAACCGTAATATCCAGCAGCCGTTTTGCTGCCATTTCCCACGGTTTCATCAGGTGCGAAGAAATCTCAATGAGCGGAGTGCCGTAGATCTGCATCGTGCGCACCTGCCCCGAAAATACCTCGTACAGATTGGGTACAATTTTGACCGCAATGCCAAATTCCTGGGCAGTGTGCACCAGTTCCAGCAGAGATTCCGAATGGCCGTGTTCCATCGTAATAATCGCAACGCTGGGACGCTCCTGCTGGAGCAACGTCCGGATTTCGCTAACCGTTCCCAAGATCGGCAGGGGAAATTGCTCAGGCTGTGCTGGATACTCAGTCACAATGGCACCGATAGGTCGATAGCCCAGCGCCGGTGCTCTGGCTAAGGAGTGAGAGAAACTGGCAACTTCTGCTGGCGTTCCGATCAACACCGTCGGATAGACAACAATACCGCGGGTTCGGAGTTTTCGCTGGAGAATCCGCGATCCAATACGACCAAGAGAAACAAAGATCACCAGCATTGCCCAGTAGATCAGCAGCACGAAGCGAGAATTAAGAGCAGCTGATGTAGCAGACGATCGATTCAGGTCGTCCAGAAAGATCGTAATGAAAAGGAGCATACAACCAACGAAAGTGGTTTTAAAAATGCTGGCGATTTCTTCAAAAGGGGAACGGACATACCAATTGCGATAGAGACCAGCGATCCAGAAGAAAAGATGCCAGAAAACGCTGAGGGTCAATCCCGCCAGGATCGCCTCATCCCAGCCTGGCTGTAACCGGTTTGCAAACCATCCGGATTCGATGCGGATTAGGAAGTATAGAACGTAGCTGAGCAAAAAGGTGAGGAAGTCAGCGGCAAACTGGAGAAACGGAGGAGAGAACAACCGGGACTGCTTGCGTGCGGATGCAGTTTGTTTCTGAAGCGTCGCTTTTGGTGTGACAGCGGATGTTGATACCGCCACAGTCATCCATTATCTTGCATTGCCCAACGAACAATGATGTCCAGCGAACGACCTCGATCCGGGTAGATCGGTACCGTGTAGAACGCTTGGTTCAACAGGTTATTGATCCCGATGGTTACAACCGCGGTGGAGAATCGGACGGTAGCTGTCAGCGAGAGTCCATTCCATAGGGGAGAGGACGGGCCAGTTTCAGGGACCCACTGCCATTGAACTGGCAGCCACCGGTACGGGAAAGGACGGCTGCGCCACTGGAGGAACGCAGCAATGTGGACAGCGTGTTTGAAGGCTTCAAAGTGGTAGGAAAGGTGCAGTTGAGCAAAAGCAAGGGAAACAGCCCCATCGCTGGATGTGCGGAGTGGATGGGAATAGCCATACTGCAAATACCATTGCCACGCTGCTAAGCGCCCCCGGATGGATCCGGCAATACCTATAGCATCGGGAACAGATTGGTACGTGGATCGAATGCCTGTTACGGTGCCGGTAGAGTCCATCAGGAGCTGTCCTTGTGGTATAGCACTCGGCTGATGGTAGAGCACAAATTGGTCCCACTGCACAGCGGGATGACGGTATTGGATACAGGCAATGCCAAGGAAACGGCGGGTAGCAACAGAATCCGGCAGGTGTGGATCATACGCACTGCTGCCATCCACCCATACCGTCCATTGCTTCGATAATGGTAGCATAAGTCGAATGCCGCCATTCCAGTAAACAGCAGACGATTGTGCAAATAGCCGTGCACCGGCACTGAGCGAGCCACCAGCAAAGTGAACGGTCGACCATAATCCTGCAGAAGCCGTCCATTGCTGACCGGTCGCTACTGCTTGCTGCCGCACTGATCCCGTAATAGCACCGCTCCAGCGATCCCGTTGCCATAGCAGTGTGCTTTGCAGCGAAAACAGTTGCGAACGGTCCTGCCGGCGTGCTACGGAGTCCTGCCGTGGGAAATGTTTTAAGTTCCACTCTGCGGGGCTATAGCCAGCAGTTGTTCGAAGCGAAAAACGCGGTGCAAGGAGCCATTGCCAGTTGAGCGTGAGATCGTGTCGGTAGATGCGCTGCTGCGTTGCTGGGAGCAGAACTTCTGCAATCTGGAGGGTGGGCAGTTGATCGAAATCTGGCGATCGCAACCCTCCATTGCTCCCTTCAAAATCATTGGTGAAAAAGTCGGTGATGGTCAGGGTATGAGTAGAACTGGGTTGCCACGCCAGTCCCCATCGAACATTCCACAGATCGACAAAGCTATTGGGGGCCTGATTCTCCCGGCTGATCCGGCGATACCCTGCAAAAACATTGAGTGTCGGCAGAAGATTGATACTGAACGTGGCGTCGGAGGCAGTAAAAAAGTTGGCACTTTGAGCGAACCAGATGCGAGTGTAGGGATAGCGAGTGTTCAACGTTGTGCTTCGAAGATTCAGGGCGATGCCCTGCGCGAAAGGGCTCAAAACGACGGCTTTCGATCCGAGAAAAATCTCAACCTGCTCGATAGATTCCGGAGAGATCCAGCTCAAGTTGTAACTCAAAGTGTATGGGTCGATAGCAGGACGTCCATTGAGCAGGATACCGCCGCCCGGAGAGATGAAAAATCCAGGGAACCAGAGGAAACCCGGATTCCCTTCGTCGGAAACCAGCAGCGGGAGAAAAGGAAAGAAATTGCCAATGAGCGCAGGAAGTGAGAAGAGATTTTGCATTTCTAAGAATTGTGCTGCGGCAATCTGCACATCTGGCAAAGCGCCGTTCCACCCACTGTGAGCTGAACGGACAAGGGAAAGATCCAGATTCCGGGTTGTGGTAGCAACTTCAGTGGATGGGGTCGTACTGGTAAGAGATGAAAGGGGAGGCATTATGGCAAAGCGGATGGGATGGCAGAGTGCTGTTGGTGGTTGTGAGCAGGTAGAAGCAATGGATGGAGAATGAGGCACACCCTCTCCGCTATGTTGCGCCCATCCATAGCTGTACAGTGGTGTTAAATAGCATACGGCAGCGATCAGCAGAAAGAAAGGGAAGGATGGCTGCCAATGACGCATTCACGGGTAACGGTCGTTATGCTTCCACGAGCTCGCCGTTGCTCGACGGTGCCGCTGCTTGTTCTGCCGTTTTCTCGTGCGGGATTTTTGCAACATCAGCGATCATATCGCCCGGCTCCAGGCGAATGAGCCGGACACCCTGTGCGTTCCGTCCAGTGACACGAATGCTTTTCACGGGCTGCCGGATAAGAATGCCTCTAACCGTGACAATGGCGATATCATCTGTGTCTGCAACGTCCAGCATTGCCACGACCTTGCCCGTTTTTTCCGTGACGTTCATTGCAATGACCCCTTTGGCACCACGGTGGGTCAGACGGTACTCTGCCGCCGGCGTTCGTTTCCCGTATCCTTTCTCGGCAACAGTCAAAATGTGCGTTTCAGGATATTTGAGCGTTATCAGCGAAATCACCCGATCTTCTTTGCCCAGTTTCATTCCCACAACACCCATTGTATTTCTGCCCATTGGGCGGATTTCCGTTTCGCGGAACCGGCAGAGATAGCCGGCAGAGGAGCCCAGCAGGACGTATTGCGTACCATCGGTAATGCGAGCAGCGATCAGACGGTCACCCTCGCGCAGAGTGATGGCAATGATGCCGTTGGAACGTACTCTGGCAAATTCAGAAAGGGCGGTCTTCTTGACATATCCCTGTTCCGTCGCCATCAGGATGTAGCGATTATCGGAGAATTCCTGAACCGGCAGATACGCCGTGATCTTTTCGTCCGCACTCAGCGCTAACAGGTTGGCAACGGATCGACCACGAGCATTGCGGCTTCCTTCAGGAATGTCGAAAACGCGCACGCGATAGCACCGCCCTTTGCTGGTAAAGAAGAGCAGATAATGGTGGGTTGCTGCGCGGAATAAGTGTTCCACATAGTCGCCATCTTTCAGTTGTGCCCCGGTGCTTCCGCGCCCACCGCGACCCTGGCGTCGGTAGTTGACAACGGGCGTTCGCTTGATATAGCCGTTGTGCGTGATGGTGACAATGACATCTTCGTTGGCAATCATATCCTCGATGGTGAACTCTCTGGCTTCATAGATAATGGCGGTGCGCCGTTCGTCGCCATACTTGTCGCGAATTTCTTCCAGCTCACGAGCAATTTCCTGCATTTGCAGGTCCTTACTGTTGAGGATGCTGCGTAGCCGCTCGATGGTTCGGAGCAGTTCTTTGTACTCTTTCTGCACCTTCGATCGTTCCAGCCCCGTTAGCCGCTGGAGTCGCATATCTAGGATCGCTTTAGCCTGCACTTCACTCAAATCGAACCGTTTTTGCAATCGCTTGCTTGCCGTTGGGGTATCAGGGGATTTTTTGATGAGCTGGATGACCTCATCGATGTTGTCCAGTGCAATAATGAATCCTTCCAGAATATGGGCACGCCGTTGCGCTGCTTCTAAATCGTATTGGATGCGACGGATGAGGACTTCGTTGCGGAATTCCAGAAAGAGCTTGAGCATATCCCGCAGCGTGAGCAGTTTGGGGCGGCCGTTGACCAGTGCTAACAAAATTGCCCCGAAAGTAACCTGCAATTGCGTGTGCTTGTACAGATTGTTCAGCACAACCAGCGGTGTAGCGTCGCGCTTCAATTCTAAGACGATGCGGAGTCCCATCCGATCCGATTCATCCCGAATGTCGGTGATGTCATCCAGCTTTTTAGAGCGTACCAGGTCGGCAATTTTTTCAATTAAATGTGCTTTGTTGACCATATAGGGAATTTCCGTGATGACAATGCTCTGCCGCCCTCCTTTGCCCGTTTCGATCGAGGCACGGGCGCGGAGAATAATTTTCCCTTTTCCCGTTTCATACATTTCCCGCACTCCCTCATAGCCGTAGATGATGGCGCCGGTGGGAAAGTCCGGTGCAATGAGATGTTGCATCAGCTCTTCAGTTGTGATCTCAGGATTTCGGATCATTGCAAGCAGGGCATCGATGACTTCCGTGAGGTTGTGCGGCGGAATGTTTGTTGCCATCCCAACGGCAATGCCACTGGCACCATTTGCTAACAACAGTGGTACGACCGTTGGCAGGACTGTGGGTTCTTGCAGTGAGTCGTCGAAGTTGAGTTTGAAATCGACGGTGTTTTTTTCCAGATCGCGCATTGTTTCTGCACCAATAGGTGCGAGCCGAGCTTCCGTGTATCGCATTGCCGCCGGAGAATCACCATCGATAGAGCCGAAGTTTCCCTGCCCTTCGATGAGCGGATAGCGCATCGACCATTCCTGTGCCATCCGGACCATCGCATCGTATACCGCCGAGTCGCCGTGGGGGTGGTATTTTCCCAGCACTTCTCCTACAATCCGGGCTGATTTTTTATACGGCTTTCCGGGGAACAATCCTAACTCTCGCATTCCATACAGGATTCGCCGCTGCACCGGCTTAAGCCCATCCCGGACGTCTGGTAATGCCCGGGAAACAATGACCGACATTGAGTAGTCCAGGTACGAATCCCGCATTTCGTCTTCCATTGCAATCGGAATAATCCGCTCTCGTGTTAATGCCATTGTCCCTGCATCTCCTTATTTGCACAGCTTCAGTTATCCACACAGTAACGCTTGAACAGGAACCGTATTTTGGGCTGAAAGTCAGGAAAATTCCGCAGTGGATCGATCGTTAGACTGTCCCGGTTGGATGAGCAGGAGGATGCCAATGCAAGAAATGGGGAAATGGATTGTTGGCATTGGTGCTTTTTTGCTGCTTGTGGGATTGGTGATGATTTTTCTGGGCAAAGTTTTTCACCTGGGACGGCTGCCCGGCGATATTGTGTGGCAGAAGGATGATGTGACGGTTTACATTCCCATTACCACGATGATCCTGCTGAGTCTGCTTTTAACGATCCTGCTGAATCTGGTTTTTCGCCTGTTTGGTGGGAAGTAACTGCCGGCAGGCGATTTGCCAGAAAGCTTTTGTGCTTGAGTTGGGATAAACGATCCGGGGAGGGCAAAGCAGCGAAGCGAAAGATCCAGTTTCCCTCAGCACGCCCTGGCGTATTCAGCCGCGCATCACTGGACAGATGGAGAATGTCCTGGAGTGGAATGATGGCGAAGCGAGCGGTGGAAAAGAGTACCTGATCGATCATCCACTCAGCGAGGGACAAAAGATCATCCCGTTGGGCAAGCGCCTGAATGAACTGGCGGGTGGAGGGATTCATTGTTTGTAACCACCCCACCGCTGTGTCGTTGTCGTGCGTGCCAGTATAAAAAACCACCAGGGGAGAATCGAAATTTTGCGGTAGAAATGGGTGAGCGGGATCGGCACTTTCCAATCCGAATTGAAGCACTTTCATTCCGGGAATGCCAAAACGATCGCGGAGTTTGATAACATCCGGGGTGATCGTTCCCAAATCTTCAGCCAGGAGCGGCAGGGTTTTAAAGGTTCGAAGCCAGTGGCGAAACAGGCTGGCACCCGGTGTGCGGACCCATCGACCGGTACGGGCATCGGGAGCTGACGCAGGGATTTCCCATACAGCCGCCAGTCCACGGAAGTGATCAATCCGAACGTAATCAAACCACTGCAACAATCGCCGGAGTCGGCGAGTCCACCATTGAAATCGTTCCCGGCGATGGTGCTGCCAGCGATAGTGGGGATTGCCCCAGCGTTGACCGGTCGGTGAGAAGTAATCGGGCGGAACGCCAGCGACGACAGTCGGTCGCTTGTGACGATCCAGCTTGAACAGGTGCGGATGTGCCCAGACGTCAGCGGAGTCGTAAGCGACAAAGAGCGGCAAATCTCCAATCAGCAGAACTCCAGCCTGCCGGGCACGGTGTCGCACACGATCCAGTTGCTGAGCAGCGATCCACTGGAGAAAGGCGAAAAATTCCAGTTGCTGTGTGTAGGTTCTTTTCAATTTGCGGAGGAACGATTCCTCCCGATTGCGTGCTTCGGGTTCCCACTGATGCCACGGTTGGTGATTGTGCAATTGTTTCAGCAACCAGAACAAGGTGAAATCTTCCAGCCAGAATCGTTCTTGCTCATAGAAGCGCTCAAAGGCGGTGCGTTCCCCGCGATAGCGCCATCGTTCGTAAGCCTCGCGGAAGATAGGATACTTCCACTGCGCGACAGCAGTAACATCAATGCGATTTTTCGGCAAAGGTGGCGGAACCGATAGGGAAGGTGGCAGCAGATCCTGAACTTGCAGCCATTGAAGACTGATCAACAATGGATCAAGGGCGAAGGCAGAGAACGCCGCATAAGGGCTGTTACCGTAGCCGGGCGGATGGAGTGGCAGCAATTGCCACAAGGTAGCGCCCGCTGCCTGCAGGACGTCAATAAGCTGAGCGGCAGCGGCAAAGTCTCCAATTCCGTCTGGAGCTGGCAGGCAGGGCAGGTGGACTAACCATCCGTATCGCCGATCAAGAGATAACGGTGCTTTCATCGCCTTGCCATTGTAATATTGGTTAGGAGGGGCGCCAATTGTCCAGACCAGCCTGATGTGGTGCTGCAATGACGTTGAATGTTACTGAAGACCTATTGCTGGGACAAGCAATTGCAGAGAAGGAAATTAGGAAAGCACGATGCTTCAAGCACCTCTCTGTTGCAGAATGTGGCTGGCGCAGAAACATTAGCAGGATAAAATTCTGCAATGGTGATAAATTCCAGTGCAATGAGAATTCATTTCCGGCGTTGAGCATAGCTGCTTTGTTATCCATTTGATACACTCGTACTTGCTTACAAAGTTTCTATGGACGATTGCCGATGGCATTATTTGGATGGAGTTTTGTAAATTACAATTTCTGTTGAACAATTTGTGGGATTGCGGAATGGGAGCAACAACAACGGAAGTGCTTCAGCCGCGGAATGTTGATGGGGATACCCTTCAGATTACGGCATTTCGGCTGGGGAAAGAAGAATTTGGTATCGATATTTTGTACATCCGGGAAATCATCCGAATGCCAGTGATTACCCGTGTACCGAATGCACCATCATATGTGCTGGGAATCTTTAATATGCGCGGAAAGGTTGTTCCAGTGGTGGATATTACACAACGTCTGGGGGTAGAACGCAATGATGAAATTACCGATGAAACCAAAGTGATTGTGGTGCAGGTCAATAATGTCCTGGTGGGATTTGTGGTGGATGCAGTATCAGAGGTGCAGCGCATAGCGAAAGATATTATCGTGCCACCGCCGGCGTTAATGGAAAACGTGAATACTAAATATGTTGAAGGTCTGGCAAAACTGGAGGAACGATTGATTATTCTGCTGGATCTGCCCAAGCTTCTGGATCTGGAGGGTGAGAGTGAAACGGAATAAATAAGCATTGCGGTGGAACTGAGACAACAGACATATCAAAAGCTACGGGATTTTATCCACGAGTTGACAGGCATCGTGTTCAGCGATAATAAGAAGTATTTACTGGAAAATCGCTTGCGGTCGCGCATTCAGGAGTTGGGATTACAGTCGTTCGAAGAGTATTACCAGTATCTGCAACGCAGTAGTCTCAATGCCCGAACGGAGATTAACAAGCTGTTTGATGCCATTACCATCAATGAGACGTACTTCTTTCGGAATGAAGCCCAATTTAATGCTCTTCGGACAGTGATTTTGCCTGAAATCCTCCAGCGTAAAAAGTTGCAGGGGACGGTGCGAATCTGGAGTGCAGGATGTTCTACCGGCGAAGAACCTTACACTATCGCGATGATTGTGCGAGAGCATTTTCTCCGCCGCTTTCCTCGAGTGCGATTTGAGATTTTGGCAAATGACATCAGTCCCTCAGTATTAGAAAAAGCCAAGCGTGGAGAATATCGGACTTATGCCATTCGGAGTTTGCCGAAGGAGTATCTGGACAAGTATTTCACCCGGACGCCGAACGGCACGTATGTGATCAAGGATGAAATTCGCCAGATGGTGAAATTCTTTCAAATGAATCTTAAGGATGAACAACAAATGCGGCGAATGCATAATATTGACGTAATTTTTTGTGCCAATGTTCTCATTTATTTTTCTCCTGAAGTCAAAGAACAGATAGTCAATAATTTTTACCGAGCGCTAAAGCCTGGAGGCTTTTTGTTTATTGGGTATTCGGAATCGCTGATTGGAATGAATACCAAATTCCGAATGCGCCAGTTGCCCAGAACAGTGGTGTATTACAAACCTGAGGAATAAAACAGTGGCAGAGACAAAATAATTGACTGCACAAAACTTTCAATTACTTTTGAAAGACGGAAGTGTCATAAATCTGGAGTGTACGACTATGAGATTTTTGGTTGTCGACGACTCGCCGACTATGCGTCGTATCGTCATCAACGCTTTGCGCAGCTTTGGGTATGATGACATTGTCGAAGCAGCAGATGGACAAGAAGCGTTACAGAAACTGGAAAGTGAGGGCAATATTGACTTTGTGATCACAGATTGGAATATGCCGAATATGACGGGCTTAGAGTTAACCAAGGCGATTCGAAGCCATCCAAAGTTTTCCAATCTGCCAATCCTGATGGTAACCACCCGGGGGCTTAAAGAAGACATTTTGCAGGCGCTTCAGGCAAGGGTCAATAATTACATTGTAAAGCCTTTCACCCCGAACATCCTGAAAGAGAAAATTGAAAAGATTTTAGCAAAACTTCAGGCACAAGCGTAGGAGAGGGAGCCATGAAGGAGCTGGATATTGTATCATTGCTCAAGAAAACAGAAGAGCTGCGAGCTCTTTTTGTTCTGGGACAGCGAGTGATTCCGTTTTTAGAAGAAATCTTCCTCTTTATTCAGGAATTGACGCCGCAATTAGCGAAGATCAGTCGTTCTATTGAGGAAAATCTGCAGAACATACCAAATGCTTCAAAGCAACTGGAACAGGTGACGAAAGCCACAGAAATGGCGACAACAGAGATTTTGAATACGCTGGAAGGCATAACCTATAAAGCCTCGGTCATTCAGGCAAATGCTCGGGAGATTCAGGCACTGATCGATCGGCAAGAAGCCAGTCGGAAGCAGGTTATTTATCGGATCCAGCGATTGATCGATGAAGGAAATCCGGCGGCAGATGAACTCCGGGAAATTAAAACGGTGTTACAACGAATGGATGTCCATACCCAGGTGCAGAAAGCAACGGAGGAAGCAGCGAATTTGATGGAAAGCATCAGTAATGATGCAACCCAGATTATGATGACCTTACAGGTGCAGGATATTACAGCGCAGCAACTGGCAGCGGTCAATCATTTGATTGAAGAGACCCAGAAGCAACTGCGTAGCATTGTTGAGCGCTTCTATACCCGGGGACTGGACAAGTTACTGGATGATCTGGATGTAGAGGTTCGGCAAAAATCGGAGCAGCAGCCAACCGAGAAAGCGAAGGTTACAAAACTACATCGAGAAATCGCATTCGATGAAGAAGCCATTGTGGGATTAGAGGAAGGAGGAAAGCATCGGCAGCAAATGGTTGAAGAGCTGATGGAGCAGTTTGAAAGAGGAGGATTGTCCGAAGCTGCTTCTACCGAATCGAAGGAAGAAGCTTCATCTGGAGCTGAATCCGATCAGACGCAGGCAGCATCTGCGCAACCAGCTGAAAGTCAAACAACAGAAGCACCGCCAGTAAGTGAACAACCAGGGTCGGAGTCTTCATCCCCGTCCCAGGAAGATGATGCAAAAAAGCCGATTGCCCAAGATGACATTAACGCTTTGTTCGATTAGTTGACCGTAAAGGCGAACATTTGAGTCGAATAGAAAGGGGCACCAGCAATGGATGAGATGAAAGAACTGTTGGAGAGTTTCCTGGTTGAAACCCGCGAAATTCTTGAGACACTGGATCAGGAAATTATGAGCCTGGAAACCAATCCAGATGGTGACACCCTCAACGCCATTTTCCGGGGATTTCATACGATCAAGGGAACTGCTGGCTTTATGGGGTTTGAAAATATTGCCAGTTTAACCCACGAAGCAGAAGATCTGCTCAATAAATTGCGCAAAGGAGAATTGGAAGTGACCCCTGAAATCATTGATGCATTGCTGGATGTCCACCAGGTGCTAACAGATATGGTAGAACAGGTGGCGACGCAGGGAAATGATGGAGGGATTGATTATCAGGGTCTTGTAGAAACGCTTCGGCGCTTGCGACAGCAGCAACCGGAGACACCAGCGCAGTCCGAATCGTCGGCACAAACGGCTTCGGTGTCTGAGCACCAGGAGCGGGTTCTGGATAAGGTACTCTCTGATCCCCAGTTTGGTAAGCGAGCGACTGATGATTTTACTCCCGAAGAATATGCATTGCTGGACAAAGCATTTGAGGAGATTAATGAAGAATTCGCGAAAAAGGAACAAACGCCCTCGGAGGTGAGCGAATCAAAAGAGCCTTCATCAACCCCTGAGGGGACAGCTTCGGCAAGTGGGGGGACGGAAGCTCCCAGTAGGGAGACCGTCAAAACCACGCCACCAGCAAAACCAAAGGCAGCGCCATCGCAGCCAGCAGTGTCAACGAAGAAACTCAGCGCCAGCCTCCGGGGAATGGCAGACAATACCATTCGGGTCGATGTCCGTCGCCTGGAAGCGCTGATGGACCTTTCGGGAGAGTTGGTGTTGGGACGAAATCGGCTGACGCAGATCACAGAGTCGCTGGTTCAGGAATTCCGGGGACACGAGCTCATTAAGAAATTACAGGAAACAATGGCGCAGATCAATTTTATTACTACGGAGCTTCAGTCAGCTATTATGAAGACCCGGATGGTTCCTATTGCGAAGTTGTTCCAGCGGGCGCCGCGAATTGTTCGGGATCTGGCGCGGGAATTTGGAAAGGAGATCAAGGTGGTGCTGAAAGGAGAGGAGACGGAGCTGGATCGCAGTATCATTGAGGAACTGGTGGACCCGCTGGTCCATATGATTCGTAATTCCTGCGATCACGGAATTGAACCACCGGAAGAACGCATTCAGGCGGGAAAGCCGCGCTATGGCACGATCTGGCTGGAAGCCGAGCATCAGGAAAATCACATCGTTATTCGGATCCGGGATGATGGACGAGGATTGAACGCGGAAAAGATCAAGCAAAAGGCGCTGGAAAAAGGACTGATTTCGCCTGAAGTTGCTGCGCAGTTGGGAGATAAAGAGATCTACAACCTGATCTTTTTGCCAGGTTTTAGTACGGCTGACAAAGTGACCAGTGTTTCTGGTCGTGGGGTTGGAATGGATGTTGTTCGTACCAATATTGAGAAGCTGAAAGGAATCATCGAAGTCGACTCAAAACCGGGTGAGGGAACAACTTTTACCATTAAACTTCCGCTGACCCTGGCTATTATCCAGGGATTGCTGGTGGAAGTACAGGGGGAGGTGTATACCATTCCCCTGAGTTCCGTGATCGAGGTTGTGAGTACGAATGACTACGAGATTTACACTGTTAACCAGCAGGAAGTTATCTGCATTCGTGATGATATTATCCAACTGGTTCGAATGGATCAAATGCTGAACACACCCACCATTCGGGAAGATCTGGAAAATCGCTACGTGTGCGTTGTTGGATTTGCCGAGCATCGGATTGGTTTAGTCGTCGATGAGTTGCTGGGACAGAAAGAAATCGTGATCAAATCCTTAGGAGATTTTCTTAAGCAAATTCCTGGCATCGCTGGCTCGACGATTCTGGGTGATGGGCGGGTAATTTTAATTATTGATGTTATCGAGCTGATTCGAAATGCTCAACGGGCACGGTTACTACGTGGGAGTAATGTAGCGACAGCATCGTAGATCAATGGAAAAAATTCGGGTTTTAATTGTAGACGATTCTGCCTTTGTGCGAGCCTTTATCCGACAAACGCTGGAAAAAGATCCCCGGATTGAGGTTGTTGGCGTTGCGCGCGATGGAGAGGATGCAATTCAAAAAGCGGCACAGCTACAGCCGGACGTTGTGACGCTGGATGTCGAGATGCCGCGAAAAAGCGGGCTGGAAGCGCTGCCGGAAATTTTGCAAGTCTCGAAAGCAGCCGTTATTATGGTGAGCTCCCTGACGCAAGAGGGGGCAGAGGCAACGATTGAGGCTCTGGAAAAAGGAGCGGCGGACTTCATCCCCAAGCCTGCATCTTTGATTGGCTCAGGAACGGTGGATGAATTTCGGAAGACGCTGGTGGAGAAGATTCATGTTGTGGGAACCCACAAGGAGCGCTTCCAGCGAGTTCGGCCCTTTCGTCGCCCTGCAGTAATAAGCCACCGCAAGACGGTGCCAGTCGTGCCTGAATCTCCTCGAGTCAATCGCAGGCATCGTCCACGAGTGGTCATTATTGGTATTTCAACAGGTGGTCCTCTATCACTGCAACAGGTTATTCCGCTCCTTCCCGGTGATTTTCCTCTGCCGGTGGTGATTGTGCAGCATATGCCACCACAGTTTACCAAATCTCTGGCTGATCGCTTGAATACTCTCTCGCAGGTGACAGTGAAAGAGGCAGCCGAGGGAGATGTATTGCATCCTGCTACCGTTTACATTGCTCCCGGTGGACGGCAAATGCTTTTGCGACCAAATCGAGGTCATACTGCTACCGTAGCGGTTGTGGATCACGTCGAACGTGGGCAAAAAGAGATTTTTAAGCCGTCGGTTAATGTTACAACCTTTTCTGCCCTGAAAGTCTTCGGTGGTGCCATCATTGGGGTGATGATGACCGGGATGGGGAGTGATGGGAAAGAAGCCTTTATTGAACTTCATCGACAGGGTGGAATCGTTATTGCCCAGGATGAGAAAACATGTGTCGTATACGGTATGCCGCGGGCTGTGGTCGAAGCCGGAATTGCCGACTATGTTCTGCCACTGGAAAAAATCGCTGAAACGTTGGTCGATCTTGTGTCGCAGCCGGTACGGTGAGCTATCTTTCCATTGCAAAGTTTCCCAAAGGTCCAGGTTATTATTGGTACGCAGAGAAACAATGACACTGGTGACTTTGAAAGAAAGAAGTCTTCTGAATCAGAACGCAAAAAGCAATGCATATTGCATCGCCCACCCTTTCTCCATCTCTGTTGCTGAACACCCCTGGAGTATCTCTCACGCTGTTGTTCATCAGCGAGCATCGCAAGGACAATAATCATCTTGAGTTAATCGTTAACACGCCTGCTTTGCGCAAAAGCGGGTGGTTTTCGATCCCTTTTGTAAAGCACACAATACTGGTGATAGGGTATTCGTTAACACTCCCGCTTTTGCGCACGGATTGAGGGATCTTTGGTTGCGTGCTGAAAAGTGTGTATATTTGCAAATGCCTTAGCCTGGCAAAGGGGTTAAGGCGGTAATGATCTTTTCCATTTCGGGGTGCAGTTGTCGAAGGGGG
>JALWJX010000114.1 GCA_026996895.1 Candidatus Kapaibacterium sp. | reverse complement strand
TCGTCGGGTCATACCTGACTCTGCAGGGCGAACAATACCATCGTGGACTGTTGAGATGGAATCGGCGGATTATCGGCAGCGGTATCAACGTTTCCGGGATCACATAGCTCAAGAGTTGCAGAGAGCGACAACAATGCCAATGGCGCTGGCAAGGGAAACAGTAGATAAAGCTTTTGAGACATATGTTTCAAGGTATATTAAGCCGCCGACCGTTCGTCGGCAGATTAAGAAATTGCTGGAAGCCTCTCGTTTAGGAAGGGCATTACTGATGGTGGTGCGAAGTTGGCAAGAGATGAAGGGGCTAAGACGAGGCCAGAAGGCAGCAACATCACTGTTGGATCCCCAGTCGCCCTTGTATGGTGATTTTGTGCCCATATATCAATATCTAATGCGATGGTACGAAGAAGCTGGTGTATGCGGTGAGGTATTTCAGAGGTAATTCTCGCGTGGCTACATCGATGTCGATGGGACTGACGTGGCGGGAGTGTGCAGAAAGAAGAAGCGTTAGTCCGGTTGTGCTTATTTGGAGATTGCTGGGAGCGTCAAGCTCAGTTGGTAGGATATTCTCTTCTGGGAGCGCCGGCTTCAGCCGGCAGAGGATGTACACTCAAGCGTGCACTCCCAATCGCTGAGAGTGTATCCCTGAAAGCACCAACCGTCTGCCGGCATCTGCAGTCTGCCGAAGGTGTGGAAACAGGAAGTCTATGAGTATTGAGAGCTTGCCAAAGCCTTTGAAGAAATGAAAACCAAAGCTGTGACAACGATTCTTGTGTTCTGCACCATCGTTGGTCTTGCCTACGCAGAGCGTGAGGGATTTAGCAAAGAAGACCGGGAACGGTTGATCCGGGTGGAGACAACCCTGAAAGTGTTTATGGAGCAGATTGACAAGCGGTTTGAGCAGGTCGATAAGCGATTTGAACAGATCGACAAGCGATTTGAGCAGCTTGATAAACGGTTTGAGCAAGTTGACAAGCGATTTGAACAGGTCAATCAGCAATTTGAACAGATGATGACCTTTTTGTGGATGTTGACAGGAATTTTCACCACGATGATCGTTGCGGTCATCGGATTTGCATATTGGGACAGACGGACGATCATCCGCAAAGCACGGGATGAAGCGATCGAGGAGATAGAGAAAGAGGGAAGGTTACGGGATTTAATTGCGGCGTTGCGTCAACTGGCGCGAGAAGATCCGAAGTTAGCAGAAGTACTCCGAAGTTTCCGGTTGTTGTAGGTCGAAATTGGTAAGCTGAAGTGAACAAGTGGATTGGTGGAACAATCTGAAGAATGGTGAAGGAGGATTTTGATGTTGTGTGCTGTCCTGTATTTGAGGGGGCCTGTTGATGCTTCAGAAGTGTAAGTATCTTGATATTTGTTCAGGAGACCCAGGATGAACTTAGCAGAGAAAAAAGTATTGGTGACGGGGGCTGGAGGTTTTATTGGGAGCCATTTGGTAGAAGCGCTGGTGCACTATGGTTGTAATGTTCGGGCATTTGTGCGCTACAATGCCCTGGGGCTCAGAGGATGGTTGGATCACTGCGCGCCAGAGGTTCAGAAGCAAATAGAAATCTGGGCAGGGGATATTCGGGATTTTTCCAGTGTCCGTAAAGCAATGGAGGCGCAACAGGTGGTTTTTCACTTAGCTGCTCTCATTAGCATTCCCCATAGCTATCGAGATCCGGAAAGTTTTGTGCAAACGAACGTTGTTGGCACGCTCAACGTGCTTCAGGCAGCAAAAGATAGCGAGGTTGAGCGAGTTTTGATCACCTCAACGTCGGAAGTCTATGGTACTGCACGATATGTACCGATTGATGAGCAGCATCCACGACAACCGCAATCTCCTTATTCGGCGACGAAAATTGCGGCTGATAGTCTGGCAGAGTCCTTTTATCGGAGTTATGATCTTCCCGTGGTAATCGTACGACCGTTTAATACATATGGACCCCGGCAATCCGCTCGTGCAGTCATTCCAACGATCATCACACAGTTGCTATCAGGAATGCGGACTATCCGATTAGGGGCGTTGTTCCCCACACGGGATCTGGTGTTTGTAGAAGATACAGTACAGGGATTTATCAGATTAGCGGAAACTGATGAGGCGGTGGGCAGGGATGTAAACATTGCAACGGGACGGGAGATTTCCATAGAGAAGTTAGCGCGTTTGCTCATCCAGATGATCAATCCTGAAGCACATATTGAAGTTGACAGTGAAAGATTGCGTCCACAGAAAAGTGAAGTTGCAAGGTTGTGTGGGGATCCTGGTTTGTTGCGACAGTTAACGGGGTGGATTCCAGAACATACTTTACAAGAGGGGTTAAGAAAAACCATAAAGTGGTTTCAGGAAAACCAGCATTTGCCCTTTTATCGGGCTGAGGAATATGTGGTATAAAGATTTTGTTGGGTTTGTAAAAAAACTTTACTCCACCAACCCGGTCGTGCTCCACAGCCCTGTCTTTACAGGCAGGGAAAAAGAGTATCTTGCTGAGTGCATCGATTCGACTTTTGTATCGTACGTCGGGGAGTTTGTGAAACGGTTTGAGAAGAAAGTTGCCGAGTACACTGGCGCCCGTTATGCTGTGGCGACAGTCAATGGAACAGCAGCATTGCATCTGGCACTGAAAGTCGTTGGTGTCCAGCCGGGAGATGAAGTCATTACGCAACCATTGACGTTTGTTGCCACTGCGAATGCCATCGCTCATTGTGGTGCCGTTCCCGCTTTTGTAGACGTGGAGCGAGATACTCTGGGAATGTCACCGCAGAAATTGCAGGAATGGCTCGAGGAGCACGCGACACTTCATCCATCGACAAAGCAACTGATCAATCGCCAAACAGGTCGGCGTATAGCTGCTGTTGTACCGGTACACGTGTTTGGTCATCCGTGCCGCATTGATGCAATTCTGGAGGTTGCTGAGCGCTTTCATTTGCCTGTTGTCGAAGATGCTGCTGAAGCACTGGGAAGCTGGTATCGCGGCAAGCATCCGGGAACTTTCGGTGTAGCAGGGATTCTGAGCTTTAACGGGAACAAGATTATTACGACCGGCGGCGGGGGGATGGTTCTGACCGATGATCCATCTGTTGCGGAACAGGCATACCATCTGAGCACGACAGCGAAGAAACCCCATCCGTGGAAGTATGAGCACGATGCAGTGGGATATAATTACCGAATGCCCAACGTCAATGCAGCGATCGGGGTTGCTCAGATGGAGCAACTCTCTGCGTTTGTTGACAACAAAAGGCAAACGGCAGCAGCGTATGCCGAGTTCTTTCGTCAAAAAGATATTCCATTTATCACCGAGCCGGACGGTGCACGTTCAAACTATTGGCTCAATGCCATTGTGCTGGAAAATTATGCTGCGCGCGACGCTTTCCTGGAATTCACCAATGCGCAGGGAGTGATGACCCGCCCCGTGTGGACTCTGTTGCACCATTTGCCGATGTATCGGAGTGCTCCACGCGGCGACCTTTCGACCGCGGAATGGCTGGCAGAACGGATTGTGAATATACCGAGTGGGGTGAGAAGTTGACAGATAACAAGTTGAAATATCGTATTGCCTTTTTTGCTAAGGATCGTCCATTTATGCAGGATGCATTGCAGCTTTTAGAATTACATTTTCAGACAGTAGATAGCTTTATTGGCTCTGCAACAGATCCATTCCCATTGTCGGAACCTCAAAGTTATGACTATCTGATTTCTTATCTTTCTCCATGGATTATTCCAGCGGCGCTTTTACAGAAAGTAAAGATTGCTCACGTGAATTTTCATCCTGGAGATCCGCGATATCCGGGCATAGGGTGTACCAACTTTGCCCTGTATAATGAGGAGGTTGAGTATGGTATTACGGCACATTATATGGCGGAAAAAGTTGATACGGGACCTATTATTTTGGTGGAGAGATTTCCCGTATTTCCGAACGATACCGTTTACACCCTTACACAACGATGTTACGCTTATATTTATCACGCTTTTGCCAAGCTGTTTCCTTATATGCTGCGTGGAGAACCTTTCCCGGTAGGTGATGAACAATGGCAGAGACGTCCCTATCGTCGGCGGGATCTTGAAGAGTTGTGCCGGGTAACACCGGATATGCCGCCTGAAGAGATCCGGCGCCGAGTGCGAGCCTGTGCTTATCCGGGATATCCGGGGGCTTACGTTGAATTGGGAGGTGTTCGATTTGAAGCTCAGGGATGAGGAAATGACCATAGCCGTCATCGCTGTTCATCCTGATGACGAAACCTTAGGGGCTGGCGGTAACTGCTTCGGCACCAGCAGGACGGAGATGTCCTGCATTGGGTAATCGTCACAACCGTAAAGGGAATTCCGCAGTATGCTGCAATGGAACATACGCGAGATGAGGAGATCGAGCAGGTTGCAACAAGGTATGGTTTTCAGCAGGTGTGGTCCTTAGGGTATCCGACAACACGGTTGGATCAGATTCCACGTGGTGAGATCACTGCGAAAATCAGCGAGGTACTGCACCAGATAAAACCTGACATACTCTACATTCCTTTTTATGGTGATGTACATAGTGATCATCGGATTATCGTTGAAGCGCTTCATTCCGCCACAAAAGTATTTCGTTTACCGACACTCCGGGCAGTTCGAATGATGGAGGTGCTAAGTGAGACGAATTTTGCACTCTCCGGAACGCTCCCGTTTACGTCTAACTACTATGTCGACATTACGCCGTTTCTGGATCGCAAAATTGAGATTATGAAAATCTATCGCTCTGAGATTGGAGTACATCCCTTTCCTCGCAGTGAGGAAGCAATTCGAGCGTTAGCAGTACTCCGTGGAAGCGAAAGTGGATTCGGCGCCGCAGAGGCGTTCGTTACACTCTTCGAGCGATGGTGAAGATGCATCGGGGCCTATCAATGTGGAGAGGAGGGTCGCTGCGATGATGATCGATGAAGATGACAAGGTGGGACATACGCTGGGAATGAGGTGGTTTTGGTCCAGATGGGATGCATATCTCGGCGTAGTGAGAACAGCAGCGTTGAGACCATCGATTACCTCCGTGGCATTCTCCAGCACATATCTCGGTATAGTGCGAACAGTAGTGGTGTTCGTGGGGATATGGATGGGAGGAGTTGAGGAAGGATTGGCGCAGCAGCGGGTTACCAACGAGATGATTTACCAGCAGTTGATAGAAATTCGCAAGCAGCAGGCGGTATTCGATGAACGGTTTCAACAGATCGAAAAGCGATTCGAGTTGATCGAAAAGCAATTCGAGTTGATTGATAAACGGTTCGAGGATATCAATAAACGGTTCGAGGACATCAACCACCGATTTGAGGATATCAATCGGCGGTTTGAGAATTTGACCCAATTTCTGTGGATTCTCAGCGGGATTTTCACGACTCTGGTTGCTGTTGTAATTGGATTTGCCTATTGGGATAGACGAACGATCATTGCTGAGGCAAGACGTCAGACAATCGAGGAGTTGGAGCGGGAAGTCAAGCCGGAACGGTTGCGACGGTTGTTGACGGTAGTGCGGCAGTTAGCAAAGGAAGATGAACGATTGCAAGAGTTGTTGCGGAAAGAAGGATTGTTGTAGGGATAGTGGTGCACGTAGCACGGCTACGAAGGAGCACTTCTTCGTTTCGGTGTATAGCGTGTGCGTCCGAAAATAATATAGATGGTGTAGAAAAGCAATAGCGGCAAGGTCGGATGGGAGAACGTGTATTTGTTATCGCGGAAGCTGGGGTCAATCATAATGGACAGTTAGAATTAGCTAAACAGTTGGTGGATGTTGCCGTTGAGGCGGGAGCTGACGCAGTGAAATTTCAAACCTTTGTTCCTGAGGAGGTTGTCAGTACCCGGGCGCCAAAGGCAGCCTATCAGTTGCAAACCACGGATCCAGAGGAATCTCAGTTGGAAATGATTCGTCGATTAACCCTTCCATTTGAAGCATTTCAGGCATTGAAAGAATATTGTCAACAGCGGGGTATTCTGTTTTTATCGACACCTTTTGATATTCCCAGTGCCCGTTTTCTGTACCGGGAGCTGCAACTACCGATCATCAAGATTCCGTCGGGAGAGATTACCAATTACCCACTGCTTCGGGAAATCGGCAGCTACAAAGCGAAAGTGATTCTCTCAACTGGTATGGCAGACCTGGGAGAGGTTGAGGATGCATTAGATGTTCTGGTGGCAAATGGGACGAAGCGGGAAGATATTACCGTGCTCCACTGCAACACGGAATATCCGACGCCAATGGAAGATGTCAACCTCCGGGCGATGGTGACCATCCGGAACGCTTTTCAGGTTGCCGTTGGCTATTCGGATCACACTGAAGGGATCGAAGTTCCCATTGCAGCAGTCGCGCTGGGCGCAACCGTGATTGAGAAACATTTCACACTGGACAGGACGCTACCGGGTCCGGATCACAAAGCCAGTTTGGAACCGACAGAGCTCCGAGCGATGATTACCGCAATTCGCAATATTGAGAAAGCCCTGGGCAGTGGAATCAAAAAACCGTCAGCTTCAGAGCAGCGGAACATACCGGTGGTGCGCAAAAGCATCGTTGCCCGCCGCTCCATTCGGGCAGGCGAAATTCTTAGCGAGGAGAATCTAACAACCAAACGTCCTGGAACCGGGATTTCTCCGATGCGATGGCAAGAGATAATCGGAAAACCCGCTCCCCGGGATTTTGCCGCGGATGAGCTGATTGAATTTTAATCTATGAGTTTGAGTTGGGAATGAGAAGCATCTGCGTTTTTACCGGAACCCGAGCGGAGTACGGCTTACTGAGACCACTGCTTAGAGCTATCCAGGAAGATTCTGCATTGCAGTTACAGTTGCTGGTCTCTGGAATGCATCTTTCACCAGAATTTGGGTTAACGTATCGTGATATTCTTGCGGACGGATTTACCATTGATGAAAGGGTGGAAATTTTGCTTAGCTCTGATACTCCTGTTGGTATTTCGAAATCGGTTGGATTGGGTGCGATCGGGTATGCTGAAGCACTGGAACGGCTACAACCAGATATTGCAGTTGTGCTGGGAGATCGCTTCGAGGCGCTGGCATTCGCTGTTGCTGCGTATATCCATCGCATTCCGATTGCTCATATTCACGGGGGAGAGGCAACGTATGGGGCAATAGATGAGGGAATCCGCCATGCAATTACGAAGTTGAGCTTTTTGCATTTTCCGTCGACGGAAGAATACCGGAGGATCATTATCCAGTTGGGCGAATCGCCGGATCGAGTATTTGCCGTTGGTGCTCTGGGACTGGATAATATCCGAACAATGCGATTGTTGACAAAGCAGGAGTTAGAACGCCAACTTGGATTTCAGTTTGGCAAAAAGAATCTCCTGGTGACTTTTCATCCAGTAACGTTGGAGAAAGGGAAAACAGAACCCTATTTCCGCGCATTGCTCAATGTACTGGATCGATTTCGTGAGATTAAGTTGATTTTCACGAAGGCAAACGCTGACACTGAGGGGCGAATTATCAATCAGATGATCGATCAGTTTGTTGAAAGCCACTCTGACCGCGCAGTTGCTTTTACATCGCTGGGGCAATTACGTTATTTGTCCACATTGCAGTTTGTAGATGCCGTTGTGGGAAATTCTTCCAGCGGAATCATTGAGGCACCAAGTTTTCATATTGGGACAATCAATATTGGAAGCCGACAGGATGGTCGAATTCGCGCCCGAAGCGTTATAGATTGTGATCCAACAGAAGACTCCATCGAGAGAGCGATCCAGCAGTTGTATTCTCCGGACTTTCAATCAATGTTGCCGACTGTCCAGAACCCATACGGGGATGGACATGCCGCAGAGCGCATCGTTGAGGTTTTAAAGCAGGTGGATCTTCGCTCTGTCATAAAACCGTTTTACAAAATTGATTTTCAGGTGCCCGCATAAATGAGTTTCAGAGCTGTCTTTGTTGGAACGGTCGAATTCAGTTTTTTGCGTTGCAGAAGTTAATTGAATTGGGGCAGTATGTTCAGATTCAAGGAGTGATTACGAAAAAGCAGTCAACCTTTCATTCAGATTTTCAAGATTTAACCCCGCTGTGTTCTGCTCACGGAATTCCAGTTCGGTATGTTAGCAATATCAATGATGAGCAGCATATCCAGTGGATCCGGGAGTTACGACCCGATGTACTTTTCGTCTTTGGCTGGTCGCAACTTATACGCAGACCGTTGCTGGATATTCCTTCGATCGGAGCGATTGGTTTTCATCCGGCCCAATTGCCCCAGAATCGAGGGAGACATCCCATCATATGGGCATTGGTTTTAGGGCTGGAGCAAACGGCATCGACGTTCTTTTTTCTCGATGAAGGGGCGGATAGCGGCGATATTTTGAGTCAGCGCGACGTTCCAATTATGTATGAAGATACTGCACGTACACTGTACGATCGGATCGTGCAGATTGCGCTCCAGCAGATTGAAGAATTTGTTCCGCAATTGGCACAGGGAACGTATCAGCGTATCCCGCAGGATCATAGTCGGGCGAATTATTGGCGAAAACGATCAAAACAGGATGGGAAAATTGATTTTCGGATGAGTAGTAGAAGCATTTATAACTTAGTCCGAGCATTGACCAGACCATATCCTGGGGCTCACATCGAATATCAAGATCGGGAAGCAAAAGTATGGAAGGTTCGGGAAGAAAAAGTTGATTTGCCAAACATTGAGCCCGGAAAAATTCTGGCGCTCGATCAGGATCGCGTTCTGGTCAAGTGTGGTGACCAGGCAGTGTGGATTGAAGAGCACGAATTTGAGCACTTGCCGGAAGTAGGAACTTACATTCTTCCGTGAGATGAGCAAGAGCTTGATAGATCTGATCCGATCACGTATGCTTCCCCTGGCGCAGCGGGAGGGATTCCCATATTACGTGCAGAATGGGCGGTATGTATTGAATGATGGGGAGTGGGGCGGTGGATTCTTCATCGGGATTCTGTGGCACTATTATCAGATGTTGCGCGAGGACGGAAATACAGAGGAAGCAGAGCGTGTGCTGCGATTGATTCAGCGAAAAATGGAAGAATTAGCGCCCTTGCGGTTTCGCCCCACGTTTGATGTGGGATTTATGTTTTTCTATTCTGCTGTGAGGGGCTACCAGATCCTTGGAGATGGACAGTGGTTGCAGTATGCACGGGATGCGGTGGAAACACAGAAGTCGCGATTCCATCCAGCAGCACGGATGATTTACCACGATTATCGCTTTGATGAACGGAGATATACCGGGTCTATCATCGATACCTTGCCGGATGTGGTACTGCTGTGGTGGGCAGCGAAGGAGCTCAAGGATGTTGAGTCGGAGGAACTGGTGACAACTCACTTCCGCCGAATTGCAGAGCTTTTGTTGCGTGATGATGGATCTGTGTGGCAAACGGTGTGGTTTGACCCGGAAACTGGAGAGGTATTGTTCCGGGAGAATTTTCAGGGAGATACTTCCGATGGTGTGTGGTCACGCGGACAGGCGTGGGGGATTCTGGGATTTGCTCAGGCGTGGCATTATACAGGAAATAACGACTATCGAGCGTACGCAGAACGCCTGGCAGAGTACTTTTTAGCAAATGTGAACGCTGATGGTACGGTCCCCTGGGACTTCCGAAGTGAGCACCGGGACATTCTGGACAATTCCGCAGCGGTAATCGCCCTCACGGGAGCGAAGATTCTCAATGATTCAGATCCTCGGTGGCATCGCGTCGAAGAAGCGTTGCAACCGTTCATAGCCCCATCTGGCAAAGAAGGTCTGCTGGACGGCGCGACGTTCTTTGTTCGTCGAGGATGGGGCGTGATGAGTCCGAATATCTGGGGAGATTTCTTCTGGATTGAAAGTCAGGTGATGTAACCTTGATCCAGAAGATTTTCAGCAGGTTAGCTATAGGATAAGAATTTTTGTTGTCGAACTGTAAATATGGTGAAGATCGGAGAACAGGAAAAGACAAAGATTGCGACCATAGAAGAGCTTCGAGCCTTCTTATCGCGGTATTTTGCTGAAACAGGGAAACGAGTGAGAGTGGTGCTCTATGGTTCCAGAGCCAGGGGGACACACCAACCACACTCTGATGTGGATTTAGCCATTATCGGGGAAGCGGATATGGCGACAGTGGCGAAGTTACAGGAAATATTAGAACATTCTCGCCTTCCGCACAAGGTGGACATTGCTCTTTTTGCCCATCTTCCCGGAAGTGTGCAAGAGGAAGTGTTGAAAGAGGGACAAACGTGGATAGACTTCACAAAACCGTAGCGGCATTGGACCGCGCAGTGCAACGATTGGAAGAGGCGTTGCAAAAAGTACAACAGCATCGAGGCGATGAAGATTATGCTTTCTATCGAGATGCGGCAATCCAGCGCTTTGAGTTTACTTTTGAAATCTTCTGGAAGGCTTTGAAAATTGTTCTGGAATATGAAGGAATTATATGTCGGAGTCCACGTTCCTGTATACGAGAGTTTTTCGCAGCGGGATACGTTTCTGAAGAACACGTCCAACGGCTACTGGAAATGGTAGAGGCACACAATCTCACGGTCTATGCATATCAGGAAGATAGAGCGGAGAATGTGATTCGGCAGCTTCCGGGATACGTTCCGGTTTTGCAAGGCGTCTTAGCAACAATGAGGGAAATTTCCTGACAGGAAATTGATTGAAATTAGCAGGATGAGAGTGAGCGGCGAACAGAGGATGTCACCTCAACAGCGCGACAGAGATCCCATTTTTATTACCCCTTCCGTGAGCATTACGCAGGCGTTGAAGCAATTAGACAGAGCAGCCACCAAAGTTCTGCTGGTCGTGGATGATTCGCTGCAACTCCTGGGGACGATCAGCGACGGGGATATTCGCCGCTATATCTTGCGAAGTGGAACCTTGGAAGGCACGGTCGAGCAGGCGATGAATCCGGAGCCCATCGTGGTTTTTGAGGATCACCATTTGTCTCATACGGCGCTGCGGGAGCTTTTTATCCGCCGTTCTCTTTCAGTATTGCCAGTGGTGGATCACGAAAAGCGGATTGTTGACTATTGGACC
>JALWJX010000113.1 GCA_026996895.1 Candidatus Kapaibacterium sp. | reverse complement strand
TTATTCAGGTGGCTTACTATAAATATACCCGATGGCGGACCGGAACGGGGAAGCGGGTTTTTTTAATGGCGCCTCTCCATCACCACTTTGAGCGAAAAGGAATCCCGGAGCCCAAAATTGTGATCCGTTTTTATATCGTTGCTGTCATTTTAGCCATTCTGACAATGGCAACCTTTAAGGTGCGGTGATTGTATCCTGAAGCAGAGAAGTGCGGTACTTCAGCCATCGCAGGACTATTCCTCCAAGGAGCGTAATAGCTGCAAAGTATCCCCAGCACCAATGGATAGGAGCGGCAGGATGGAAAAGGGAATAGAGCATCTCCAGGACAAAGAAGCTAATAGGAAGATTGATCCAGCCTGGGTATTCCTGGCGAAGCACTTTGCGCCAGGAAAATGGACGATTAGAGGGGCGATAAGATCGGAAACGCGGAATAAAAGCCGGTGTGGAGGTTGCCCAGTGCTCAAACTGTTGCCCGAATTTCCGCCGCAGAAATGCTTCTTCTGCAAAAATAATTCGTTCGTAGTACAGCCAGAACAAAGTAATAAAAAGAAGAACAAGCCACCATAAAGCTGCCCAACTGACTACGCCCAGCATAATCAAAAAGTTTGCCAGATACAAAGGATGCCGAACGATTGAGTATGGTCCTGTCGTGTTGAGAACCTCTGCTATTTGCTCCTCGGTGTTCCGACCAGACGTATTGGGTGGCACCTGACCAATGACCCATATTCGGAAAATAATGCCAAGCAGGGAAACCAGAAAGCAGAAAATTTCCCAGGCTGGTGCGTGAATCAATGGGGTGGGGAGATCTTTGCTGAAGGCAAAAGTGGCTGCAAGTACAGGGAGAAAGAGGAGCGGAATGTAGCTGCGATATCGAAAGAGCCAGTTGCCCCAGCGTTCGCAATCTTCGCGGAATGGCATTGGAAGCTGCATTCTCCGGTTATCAAAAATGAGGATAACGATTCGGGCAATGGATAGCGTGTAAGTTGGGTTATTGGTAAGCACGAACCACTCAATAGAACAGGTCAGCCAGAGATCAGGGAAGTTTTGGCAGTAGCAAGGAATTTTGTAGTTTTGTGTTTTGTAGAAAAGAGCAGCCAGGGTGTAGTGGTAATGATCGAAAGTTATCTGCCGATCTTTGGGGCGACCTTTGCCGGTATTCTATTTGGTGCGTTTATGCTGAAACTCCACGAGTGGTTCGGTCCGAAACGACCGACAGTTGAGAAACTGACAACATACGAAAGTGGGATGATGCCATTCCACACAGCAAGACAGCGCTTTACCATTAAGTTCTATCTGGTTGCAATGCTGTTCATCATTTTTGATATCGAGATCGTCTTTATGTATCCTTGGGCAGCCGAGTTTCGGAATTTGGGAGTTCAGGGCTATATAGCAATGGTGTTGTTTATGATCCTGTTGTTTGTAGGCTTTGTATATGTCGTACAGAAGCGAGCACTGGAATGGGATTGATAGAAACCGTTGAGCGGCAGGGATTTCTGACCACCACAGTAGAAGATCTGGTAAAGTGGGCGCGCAAAAGTGCCCTTTGGCCCATGCCTCTGGGAATCTCGTGTTGTGCTATCGAAATGATGGCATTTGCCGGTCCCAAGTTTGATGTTTCCCGCTTTGGTGCTGAAGTTTTCCGGTTTTCACCCAGGCAGTCTGATTTGTTGATCGTTGCCGGCACGGTGACCTATAAAATGTCTTGGGTGGTTCGGAAAATCTACGATCAGATGCCTGATCCAAAGTGGGTTATCGCAATGGGAGTTTGCACCTCGACTGGGGGGATGTATCGCAGCTATTCTGTGGTGCAGGGCATCGATCAATTTTTGCCTGTGGATGTTTATGTCGGTGGCTGTCCGCCACGACCAGAATCTTTGTTGAAAGCACTGATGTTCATTCAGGAGAAGATTGATCGGGAACGAGCGATCATCATCGATGAGCAGGGAGAAACTCGAGAAATTCCCAAAGTACCGCAACCTCCGGTTTCGATCGAAGACGTTGTTCAAGAAATAGTAGAGTCGTAGGGAATGGCAAACGAGTCGAAGTTCTACCCGTATGCTCGGATTGTAACGGGTGTTGCTATTGCTGCAGTTTTGCTCATTTTGCTCTCCAATCTCCAGGGATTTTTTGTCCGTCCAGAGGATGATCCGGAATGGACACCTCCAGCGGGAACTGAGCAGGTAGTTCAGGAAGTAGGGCAAGAGCAGCAGGCGGCAAAGGGACCAGGAGCGGAGCTATATGCCCGGCATTGTGCTGCCTGCCACCAATCCAATGGGAAAGGACTGCCAAAGGTGTATCCTCCATTAGCAGGGTCAGAGTTGCTGCAGGGAGATCCTGTTCATTCTATTGCTATTGTGCTTTATGGATTTCGAGGGAAAATCCGGCGAAATGGACAAGAATATGATGGGGTAATGACTCCATTTGGCAATCAATTGTCCGATGAAGAGATAGCTCAAATTCTTACCTATGTACGCAATAGCTGGGGCAATAGCGCGGATTCAGTTACGCCGGAAATGGTTGCTCAGGTGCGTGAAATGACCAAAGGGCGAACACAGCCGATGACAGAAGAGGATTTGATGCAACTACAGCCCGTTTCGCAGTGAGGTTTAGTGATGTCTCAGGGGATGAAGGA
>JALWJX010000112.1 GCA_026996895.1 Candidatus Kapaibacterium sp. | reverse complement strand
CCGCTGAGGAGCAGCCTGCGAGCAAGTTGACAATTTAACTGGCGTTACCCCATGAGACAGCTTCCTTTGATTCCTCCAAGAACGGATCCTGAACCGGAACCAAGCTGTGCTTTGCGAACTGCCGAGCCACAATCCACAAGAAGATCCCGCCCAGCAGAGCTATCGCTGCAATTTCTTCATAGCCGAACGTAAAGGTTTTATGATGAGCAGCAACCGCAACCCAATGCATTTCGAAATAATGAATCACCAAAATTATTGCGGATACAAATAGCAACATTTTGGGATTCCGTTTGCTCTTTTGCGGCAGAAGCAGGACAAAAGGAATAATAAAATGCACAAAGAGCAACGCCCAGCTCACCACGATCCAGCCGGGTTCATACCGTCGAAGATAAAAGAGGATCTCTTCAGGAATGTTACCATACCAGATCAGGAAATATTGAGAAAACGCGATATAGGTCCAAAACACGGTAAAGGCAAACAAATACTTCCCCAGATTGTGATAATGCTCGACTGTCACACCCGGCAAATATCCTCCTTCTTTCAAAAGAACGACGAAAATAGTGATCAGAGCAATCGTTGCAACAAAAGAGCCAGCGAAAAAGTAGACACCAAAGATTGTACTATACCAGTGCGGTTGTAAAGACATCAGATAATCGAAAGCAGCAAAGGTCAGGGTTAAACCATACAAGACAACAAAAGGTCCGGAACGCTTAAAGTTTGTTAAAGTCGGCGCTATATCGGTTGTCTCATCCTGCCGCAAGGAATTGCCAATGATGACTCGGTACATCCAGAACCACGCCAATACGTAGATCAGCGTTCGAACCGTAAAGAAAACTTCGTTCAAATACGGTGCTTTGCTTTGCAAAACGTGATCCTGCATCACAACTTCTTTATGCGTCCACTCGAAAATTGAATGCGTTACCCAGGCATCAAAAAGAATCGGAAGAAAGGCAAAAATCAGGAAGGGAGTAAATGCCGACAGAAACTCTGGCACTCGCCGAATCAGTGCACTCCATCCTGCCCGGGTGAGGAATTGAATCATCACAAAAAACAATGCGGTAACGCTAATGCCACCCACCACCATAACTGCTACCAGATAGCTCAGCATAAAATGGGAATAGTTCAAAATAATGCCAGCAACACTCCCGATTGCTCCAATCACAATCAAAATCAACGCCAGGCGCTTCAATTTCTGTACGAATGGAGCGGCATTTCCTAATACGTACTTTTCCATTTGCTTACTCTCCCGCCTCCGTTGACGAACTCTCTGTTGTTTGTGCTGCCCGTTGCTGCAACCACCGGACATAATGCACAACCGCCCACCGGTCAGTCTCCGAAAGTTTATCTGCATAACCGGGCATCACATTCTGTCCACGGCTGATAATATGAAAAATCTGGGCATCGGGGTATCCCCGAGTAATATCACGATTCAAATCGGGCGGTGCTGGAAATCCACGTTGGACAACCGTACCATCTCCTTTTCCTTCAAAACCGTGGCAGGGTGCACAAAAAGTTTCAAACCGATTTTTTCCTCGCGCCAGAACAAATTCCGTCGCTGGCAAAGGATTCTCCGGATACTTCTCCAAAGCTTCATCCACCGTCTCCGGCGTATACACCTGCGCATATCGCGGAACCGTGTAGGGCAATGGTGGACGATCCGAAGAACGATCCAGGAAAAATGGATACTCTTCTTGAGGCATAATCCGCATCTGATTATCCATATCACGAATCACCTGCAAAGGCGGAGTATCAGAGGTCCAGAGGATATTGCCAGACAACAATAGAATCCAGAAAATAGTGAAAGCAATTCCTATCAGACCCCAGAAAACGGTACGAAATCGTACTTGTTTGTTCATCGATCCCATCTCACTTAATCTTCTACAACTCGAACATTCTTTGCCCCGATATTTTCCAGCAAGCGCATAGCATCTTCCAGGATAAAACGGGGATCGCTGGCGGGAATCACGACAACAAAGAGATCATCGACAGCTCGTTGAAATCCCTTATCGTGCTGATACGGAGAATACCACCTCGGCAGTTTACTCAATACCAGCATCACAGCGAAGGTGGTAAGGGCACAAAACAGTACAGTCAATTCAAAAGTAACCGGCACAGCAAACTGGAAGGCAAACAGAGGTTTACCGCCGATGTTCAGCTTGTAATCCACTGCACCGGTCCACCAGATCATAAGCAATGCCACAAAGAACCCCGCTAATCCTCCCAGCAATGAGAAAAACGAGAGTTTTGTTTTCGGCAACTTCATTGCCCGATCCAGACCGTGAACAGGATACGGAGTGTAAACATCAAAAGTTGTGTAGCCAGCATTGGCAATTTTCTCCGCTGCTTTCAGCAGCGCGTCTGGATCCTCAAAATCACCCATTACGGCAACCGGTGCTGTCTTTTTCATCCCCGCCATTGTTTCTGTATCCTTTTTTCAACTTACCTCATCAGATCAATGATGTTTCGGCTGCGATCCCGGCAGCACCGCTTTAACTTCAGAGATTGCGATGATCGGAACATACTTGGCAAAAAGCATAAACAGCGTTAAGAAAAATCCGATTGTTCCCACATAAATACCAACTTCCACCCACGTCGGCGCATAATATCCCCAGCTGGCTGGCAGGAAATCCCGATGTAACGAAGTGGCGATGATAGTAAAACGCTCGAACCACATCCCGACATTGACCAGAATCGAAGCAACAAACATCACCGGGATGTTTCGCCGCATTTTCTTCGACCAGAAGATCTGCGGCACAACGACATTACAAAAGACCATCGTCCAATACGCCCACCAATAGGGACCGGTCGCCCGGTTGATAAACACAAACTGTTCGTACGGATTTGCTCCATACCAGGCAATGAAAAACTCCATTGAATACGCATACCCAACCATCATCCCGGTAGCAAGCAAAATCTTATTCATATTGTCAAAGTGGTACAGGGTGATATAGTTATGGAGTCCCAGCACTTCGCGTGCAATGACCATCAGAGTGATCACCATTGCAAATCCGGAGAAAATCGCTCCGGCGACGAAATACGGCGGGAAAATGGTCGTATGCCAGCCGGGTAGAATCGCCATTGCAAAATCCATCGAAACGATGGAGTGCACCGATAACACCAGTGGCGTTGAGAGTCCTGCCAGAATCAGATACGCCATTTCATAGTGCCGCCACGCCCGTGTTGACCCAGTCCAGCCCAGACTAAAGAAGGTGTATACAGAACGTTTTACTTTGCTGCGGAAGAAGTTTCGCAGTGTAGCAAAATCCGGAATCAAACCGGTATACCAGAACACCAGCGACACCGTAAAGTACGTTCCCACAGCGAAAACATCCCATTCCAATGGTGATCGGAAGTTCACCCACATTTGCATCTGGTTGGGATACGGAAACAGCCAGTACACTGCCAACCACGGACGTCCGGTATGAATCAATGGGAACAAACCCGCCTGCATCACAGCAAAAATGGTCATCGCTTCAGCAGCGCGATTAATGGCTGTTCGCCATTTTTGCTGGAACAGGTACAGAATAGCGGAAATCAGCGTCCCGGCGTGACCAATTCCAATCCACCACACGAAATTCGTAATTGCCCATCCCCAGCCGACAGGATTATTGTTTCCCCAGACACCAATTCCTACCGCGACCGTATAAGCAATACAGGCAAATCCAATCGCTGCTAAGGTTCCCGTAATTAGGATAGCAATCCAGAACTTGACTGTCGGCGGACGATCAATGATTTGCCCGATGTCAGCTGTCACCTTGTGGAGTGTGGGTTCGCCTAAAACCAGCGGCTCCCGTAGCTTCCCCCAATCCCATCGTTTCTGTTTCGCCTCAGCACCTGCGTATTCCTGCACTTCCATAGGCTTTCTTACATATTTTAATGAAACAAGTTTTCACTCTATGCAACGGTATCATCATTGCGTACATTCGCCAGATAAGTCACCTGTGGACGGGTATTCCACTCTTCTAAGACCCAATATCCACGTTCACTGGTCCACAGTTGATGCACTCGACTTTGCGGATCATTCCGATCGCCAAAAATAATGGCATCCGCAGGACAAGCTTGTTGACACGCCGTCACGGCTTCTCCATCCTTCACCCGGTCTCGTCCCTGTTGCCGGGCATGCCATTTTGCCTCATTCAACCGCTGCACACAGAAAGTACATTTCTCCATAACCCCTCGCATCCGGACAGTCACATTCGGATTAAAGACCATTTCAATCGGCGAGCGAGTCTCCGTATGATAGTCATAGAAGTTGAAACGCCGCACTTTATACGGACAGTTATTCAAGCAATACCGCGTTCCCACACACCGATTATACACCATTTCATTCAGTCCCTCAGGACTATGAACCGTAGCAGCCACGGGACAGACATTTTCACACGGAGCATTTTCACAATGCTGGCAAAGCATTGGCTGAACAGCAACTTCCGGATTCTCAGGATCACCAATATAGTACAGATCCAGCCGAATCCAGTGCATTTCGCGCCCCCGCCGCACTTCATCCTTTCCTACCGTCGGCACATTATTCTCCGCCTGACAGGCAATAATACAGGCACTGCAACCTGTGCACTTTGATAGATCAATCACCATCGCCCAGCGATGTCCCTCATACTCATATTCTGCCATAATGCTGGGCGGTTTTGCAAATGGTTGATCTTCCGGTTTTCCGGGAACTTCGACTCGCTCAATTAACTCCTCATTGCCTGCTTGAATTCTCGATAAGGTAGTTTCCAGCACAATGGGCCTTCCCTCCATCAGGAAGTGTTCCTGGGTCGTCACGACTGGATACCGATGTTTCGTCGTCTGAAGCTTTGCCTCATAATACCCAATTGTTTGCCCATCGACAACTCCGTTCACCAGTCGATACGCATTGGAACCTTTGCGCTCACTCACAATCCCTCCTGCGGTACGTCCCCATCCTAAGGTAATATGGATCACATCATCTGCCATCCCAGGCTGTAAATAGACAGCCGCTAACACTTTTCCCCGTGGTGTTTCCAATTCGATAACGTCCTCTTGCTTCAAATGCAGCTTCTTCGCCGTTTGATAACTCATCGCGGCAACATTATCCCACACCACTTTGGTAATGGGATCCGGTAGCTCTAACAACCAGGCATTATTGGCATACTTGCCATCATAAAGGGTATAATCCGGCGTTACGTAACATACAAGATTCTGGGCAGCAGAAGTTGACTGTACTAATGCACCAATCTGCTCCGGAGTAGGTGTTGCCACCGACACCTCCCGCGTTTGAGCTGCCCACGGCACATAGGCTCCTTTCCGCAAAACATTGATCCAGTGATCTGAAAAATAATCCGCAATATCTTCCGCTTCCGAAACTTCCCATTCTGCCTCCCAGCGCCCTTGCAAATAAGCAAAGAAATTTTCGTCCTCAACCTTTCCAAGTGCCTTCGCAACTTCAAAGACAAGACTCGGAACGTCAATGCTGTTTTCGTTCAATGGGGCAATGACTGGTTGTTGTAATGTTAAAGTTCCGTCGAAAGCTTCTGCATCGTTCCAGTGTTCCAGAAAATGCGCTGCTGGGATAAAGCCTTTCGACCTCCGGGCAGTCTCATCGTAGTACAGAGAACAGCTATATTTCTCCTCTACTTTGTCCAAGAGCTCTTGCAACTGAGCGGAACCGTAGTAGTAAGGATTGGTATTCAGAAAAACAACCGTTTGCACATTACCTGCTGCCAGATCCTGGAGGAACTTTTGTAATCCCGGCTGCTTTTGATGACTGTACGGCAGGACATATCGGGGATCAAAAACTTTGCCCTTTCCAAAAGCACCCAGCGCCTGATTCAGGGCTGCTGCTAATGCGTGCGCTGTTTGCGACAGGTGTGCTCCGACCAGCACAACTCCCTGCTGCCCCTGCTGCGTCAGCGCAGCCGCCACCTGTTTAGCTTGCTCCTGCAGTGCAGCCTCTAATGCCGACGGATTGGCTTTTTGCGCCACGGTTTTCCACTGATTCTGTCCAGTCAGTTCTGCAACGGAGAGCAGCACAGTAGCTAAGAAATTGTTGTACTGTGCTGGATGAAGTTTAATTCGATGATCCGCTTTTGCACCCGTTAGGCTGAGTGCTGCCTCAGCGACCAATAATTTTTTCATTTCGGGATGTTCCGGGGATGGACTGCGTCCACTGGCAAAGTGGCGTGTATGATACACCCACAACTTGTCGGTTCCCAGAAAATCGGCATCAACAGACAAAATGGTATCCGCTTTTTGCAACTGCGGTACAAATTCTCCATCGACTCCAAAGAGTTGCTGATTCACTGCTGCCGGCGTATCAGCGAAAACGCCGGGAAATTGAATGACCTCTATTCCTTCTTCTTGCAGTAGCTGATAGAGCGACTCCAGTGTCGGAGAGCAATGTTCCTCAACAAGAAAGTATGTTTTCCCTCCGGAAATCGCCGCCACCCCAATTGCATCGATCAGGGATTTCAACACGGTTTTGGGAGGCGCACTTCTTCCGTTCAACCGTGCTGTTGTCATCCGATCGGGATCGTACAATGTCAACAACTGTGCCTGGAGCAGCGCGCTACTTTTCCCACCGCTCACAGGATGATCCACATTCCCATTCAGATGAACCGGTCGCCCCTCTCGAGTTTTTACTTCGACCCCGTAGGCAACATTGCCGTGCTGAAAAACAGTGGTATAATAATTGGCAACCCCCGGCACCCGGTATTCCACGGATTTAACCGCTGGCACCAATTTATAGTCTGGACGGCGGCAAGCAGTAGCGGTCACCGCCATAGATGCCGAAAGTAATGCTAAGAAGGTCCGCCGATCCATTGTAATCCCATTATCTTCTGCTGGTGACTGGAAACCTGCCGGAAATTCATTCTCCCGCCGCTCCTTCATCTTCGCAAGCGTCGCTGGATCTCTGAAAAACTCTTTGAGGGTCTTCCACCCTTTGCGGGTATGCAGTAAACGCTTCCCCTTCTGACTCATCTGATCTTCACCTACATTAAGACACACTTCTCATTCAGAAAATCTCAATAATGACAGGCTGAGCACGTTTCCGGTCCCTTACTGGGCTTCTTTGGTACGACAATGCCTGCAACGTCCGCCGCAACAAACTGATATTCTTGCTTGCCTATCGCCTCAATCTTCCCATCTTTGACCTTGAGCCACCGACCGCTGCCCCAGGTTGGTTTACTCTGTCCCCATGCTGCCATTTCGGTCCCGGTAAAAATTCCGGAAATCGGACGTGCAGGCACAACATATTTTTCAGGGTTTCGATGGCAATTCAAGCACCACCCCATCGTGAGGGACTCCACTTGCGTTACCACCCCCATCTTTTCAACCTCCCCATGGCACGATGCACAATCGATCTGTGCGAGGATATGCACACTGTGATTAAAATGCACATACTCCGGCAACTTGTGCACCTGCCGCCACGCAATGGGTTTATTCTGCTCCCAGCTTTCTCGAACGCCTGCCAGCTTCGGATTATCTATCCCCACCGCAATATGGCAATTCATACAGGTTTGTGTCTCAGGCACAGGAGAATGCTTTGAAATTTCAACACCTGTATGGCAGTACATACACTTAATGCCCAAGGTATCAGCATGCAATTTGTGGGAAAACGGGATTGGCTGGGTCGGTCGATATCCGACATCGGTTACTCGGGGATGCAAACCAAAATATGCACTAACAGCACTGGCTACTAACACAAACAAGGTCAGTCCAATACTGCGTTTGATCTTGGCATCAATGTCTTTTGTAAACATTCACCCTTGCCCTCTTTTAAAACCCCACTTTCTTACTTGCCGACCGGATCCACCGGTAGCAGAGTACTAAAACTTCTTTATACCAGCAACGTTTTGCTTCTGATCCCAATGCTCACTATTACACGCTTTACCAGAATCACAATTCATTGACCATTTGTCATCCCACCGTTTCCCCTTGCTCTCATCTTGCGAATCCGCCTCTACCATCACCTGCACAATAGCATCAGCAGCAAGGGGCATTACAAAGAACGCAAAAATAACAAAATTCGCTCATACAGTAAACACCGACATCAAAATTTCCCCTTCCGGAATGCTGAACAATCTTACCCTTAAAACCATACATACAACATCAAGTAGACCAGAACACCAGTAATAGAAACATACAACCACACTGGCAACGTCCACCGGGCAATTGCTCGGTGGCGCTTCATTTGCATTTTTAATCCTCGATAAAGCGTTACAATAGCCAGAAACGGCACAATCGCAGCCAGTACCGAGTGTGAAATCAGAATACCCAGATAAACTATCCGCCAGAACCCGGCACCTCGAAATGGGGTAATGACCCCAACGGCAAAGTGGTAGGTAAGATAGGAGAGAAGAAACAATACAGAGGTCGTAAAAGCAGCAAGCATCATTTTCCGGTGACATCGGACATTTTTGCGCCGAATGCAATGATATCCGATGAGCAAGAAAATAAAACTCAGAAAATTTAGTGTAGCGTTGAGTGTTGGCAAATCACGCAGGCTCATTTTCGTTCAGCAATAGCTTTACCATTGCTGCTAGCTTTTCGTACGCCTGCGTATCCGTGCCGGGATAATAGCCACGAATGCGTCCCCAGCGGTCTACCAGAATAAAATGCGTTGCATGCGCTGCTGGCTCTATCGGCGGAGCAACGCGAAATCCCTTTTCTGCTAAAGGAATCAATTTATCCAGGTCCATTCGTAAAAAATACCATTTATCCGGTTTTGCTCCATACTTTGCGGCATACTTTTTCAACACTTCCGGAGTATCAGTATCGGGATCCACAGTAAAAGAGACTACTTTAAAGTCGGGAACATCTGCGAATTCACTTTGTAATACTGATAGTTGCGAACTCATGATAGGACAGGGTCCTCCGCAGGAAGTAAAGAAGAAATCTGCCACCCAAACCTTGCCTAAGAGATCCTCCTTGGTGATGACTCGTCCATCGTAATTCTCTGCTGTAAAATCTGGAACTTCTCCTACTACCTTTAAAGCTTTTCTCGCTTCTTCTATAATTGGATCCTGTCGCTGACACCCACTCCACCCAAACGCAATGCCAAGGAGCACAATACCAAGCATTCTCACTGTTCTGTACATAGCCTGCTCTGTGATTTATTCAACTTCCTTTCTAAGCGCAACAAAAAAGGATGGGAAAAGTACCAGACTGGCATCGCCAGAAACGCAACTTTGATATGACACAAATTCCTCGCCATAATCAAGTCATCAAATTACCATTTCCCAAGCAACAGAATAAGCAATATGGCAGGAAGATACAAATAGCAGGCAATCAATAGTTTGCGCGCCTGTTGATCTCCCGGCTGACGCCAGAACTGAAGAGCGTGCCATAAAAGATAAATGCCGAGTGATACACTGCCCACCACATATAACAGATTAAGATCAGCGGCAAAATACAACCACAAAGACACGACTATTAAAGCAAGTATTGTCAACACCGTATGTACTCCAACGATTTTCCCTGAGGGATCAACAACAGAAAGCATCCGGAAATTTCCCGCCTTGAAATCTTCACGATGCAACCAGGCCAAAGAGAAAAAATGCGGGATTTGCCAGAGAAACAGGAGTGCAAAAAGGAGCCATCCCGACAGATCAAAGCTATTCTGCACAGCCACCCAGCCTCCCAATGGAGGCAAAGCTCCGGGAATTGCCCCGACGTAGGTATTCCACACCGTCCGCTTTTTGAGCGGCGTATACACCGCAATATAGCTAACCAGCGTTAAAACAGCGAGAATTAAAACAAAGAAATTGATCAGCGCCAGGATAAAAAAACCTATCAACGCCAAAGCAATAGCAAATCCCAAGCTTTTTGCCGGGGTTACTCTGCCGCTGGGCAGCGGACGATTCGCCGTCCGACGCATCACTGCATCGACATCCCGCTCAATGTAATGGTTCAAACTCCCGCTGGCAGAAGCCACCAAGGCAACACCGACAAGGAAGCCCAAAAAGTGCAGAACATGGTGCCAATCCGCAAAATAGCGGAGAAAATGATCCACGGCAAACAAATATCCTGCTGCTGCACTGAGCACAACCATTTGTGCAATGCCTGGCTTTGTCAGTTCATAGTACGCTCGCATTTTCTCAGCACTTGATACAACCGCAACTTCTTCCTGCTGTGACCGGAATTCTGGCATCGGGCGGTTTTTTCCTCCCTATAATTCACTTTGCATTTGCAACCACCGTTTTATATCCGTTGCTGACACAGCCATTTCTGAGGCATTACCAGGAGCATAATAAAACCGAAACAGCA
Source organism: Candidatus Kapaibacterium sp. (assembly GCA_026996895.1). Classification (GTDB taxonomy): domain Bacteria; phylum Bacteroidota; class Ignavibacteria; order Kapaibacteriales; family WFXC01; genus WFXC01. Next base: position 964 of record JALWJX010000112.1, on the reverse strand, counting down.
AATACTGCAAAAAACTCAATCCCAGCATTGCAGCGCCAACCCCTACGTGTAAGGTAGTAATCAAAATATCCCGATACGACCAAACAACACCACCACCCAGGAGAATTTGCACTACCAACAGCACGTTGAGCATTATGACTGGCAAGCGAAGCCGAGGCAATTCTGCACGGTGTCGCCACAGTTTCCAACTTGCAACGAGAATCAAAATACCAACGATGAGAGCACCGACTCGATGAATATAATGGATCGTGATATGGTAATCTGAAAATTCCGGGATCAATGCACCATATGCCAACGGAAAATCAGGAATTGCCAATCCACTGTGGGTATGACGGGTTAGAGCACCTAAAAAAATCTGGACAAACAATGCAGCAACGACCACACCCAAAAACTTTTGCCATCGCCCTGAGATGCGGACAGGTTGCACCTCACGATGCAGAAAACGAGGATCGGTAACTACTGCCAACAGAATCGTCAACAAAAAGAGCAACTCCGCCAGCAAAGAATGGGAAATAGAAATCTCCGGCGGCAGTTGATACAGTACTGTTAATCCTCCCAGGATGCCCTGCACAATAACTGCTCCTACCGCTGCCAGGGACAAATACCGCACCCATCGCCGCTCTGGCTGCCTTTCTACAATCCACACTCCCAGAAACTGGAGCACAATAAAAAATCCCACCAAGCTGGCAAGGAGTCGATGTCCGTGCTCATATACAATTCCTCCTTTCCACTTATGAAGTGGGAACAAAAACATATTTTCTCCATAAGTCGTAGGCCAATCAGGAACGGAAAGTCCTGCCCCAGCACTATTGACAAGCCCACCGACAGTAATAAGAAGCAATACACAGGATGCAACCCCAATACTAAACCAATGGAGTTGCTTCTGCACTTTTTGAATTTGATCGCTATCCTGAGCCATGCTGCCTTGCGCCATCCCTACACTTTACCTCTATCGCATTATAAA
>JALWJX010000111.1 GCA_026996895.1 Candidatus Kapaibacterium sp. | reverse complement strand
GGGTGAGGGGGCGAGTGCGGGTGAGGGTGTATGATTACAGCGGGCGGCAGGTATGGGAGAGGGAAACGGAAGGGAGCGGAGAAGTGGTAATAGAGTGGGATGGGGAAGATGGCAGAGGGGTAGAAGTAAGTCGAGGGGTTTATTTCTGGGTGATAGAGTTTGGGGGAGAGCGGATGGTAGTGCCGGTTGTGTGGCGGTAGGAGAGCAAATTGAGAGAAAGGGAGCAGCGGTTGTTTGCTGCTCCCTTTGCTCCGATGGGAGTTACCGAAGCAGGGTGAAAAGCTGGCTGAGGGCTCGGTCGTTGGTTACGTATTCCAGATAGTAGGTTCCGGAAGGGAGGTCGTGAAGGTTCCACCAGAGCGTTTCGCCGGCAGCGACGCCAGCAGCGGCGCGCAGGCGGCGGCCACGGAGGTCGTAGAGGATAAGGCGGTAATGCTGACCGCCCTGAGGTAGCGTGATGCGGAGGTGCTGGTTCCCGACAAGTACGGCGCGAAAACGACCGTTGTTCTTTTCCTCCACAGAAACGGGAGCGTGTTCCGGCAGCAGCCATTGCAGGATCCGCTGGGTGAGAGTGCCGAAATCCGCTTCTTCCGATTTCGAGATGTTGGCAGTGAAGCCTGTACAAACAATGCGGGCACCAGAGGGGAGAATACGTCGGATGGCGGCAGCACTCCCATTGCTGTAGTGAAGAAAAGGAATGACATCCGGAGCAAGCTGCAGAAAGGCATCGGTATAGGGGATTTTGGGGAGTGTGCCAGAGGCATTGAACAAAAGCGTAATGCCGTCGCCGAGGGTATCGCCGGTAACACCAGTGATGGTAAAGGGGGTATAGCCAGAGGAATTGGACCACCGCTGAGACTCTAAGTCGGAGATGCCAATCGTATCGTTTAACCATTGCTGGAAGTCGGTATCAATACTGGTAAGGAGGGAAAGGCTACCGGCAGAAAGAATCCAGAGACTTTTGCCATCGTCCAGATAGTCAGAGAGGATCGAGTAGAAACTTCGGAGTGCATGAGCAAATCGGGTATCAGAAAGAATGGTAAGATCAAAGGATGGAGGAGGATAGGCGGCAACTAACGAAGGGGTCATCCGGGGAATGGTAGCGCCGTAGCTGGCAAACGGTTGCCATTGCTGGAGAAATTTTGACAATCGCGATTGAAAGAAATACACAGAGGAATCACCACGCCAGTAAACGAAACGCGTAGCTGTTGACAGAAATCCGCCCAGCGGAGCAGCGGCAATCTTTGACACTTTGCCAGTCTCTATTGCCAGGGCTTCGACAACTGGCTCTGCATAGCCGCCATATCCCTGCGGATCAAGCCGGACGGCGTACGTAGCGCTTTTCTGTGCATCCAGCGTGATTTGCTCCGTTTCCAGCGTCGCCGACCACGTCTTGGGAATTTTGCTGAATCCTGAAAGCCGAAGCACAACGGTCACAGGGTGATCCGCTGGATTCCTTACCGTGAAAAATCCTGTGGCAGGGGAATCGGTTGCTGTTACCCATTGATAGGTGGGATTGCTGGTAATCTCGACTCCTATTTCCTGATAGTTTGTGCCACACTGCAAGATGGTATGCGTTGCATCATCCTGGACAAAGGCGACGATGTAGATCTGGGTTGGATCCCACAGATAGTGGTTCGGCAATGCATAGGAAAAAGTGAAGGTTTTTGTTGCTCCGGCATCAAGCGAAAACGCCGTCCCCATTGCATCCGGCAGCATTGCTAAGACTGCATCGTAAAACTCTTCTTCCCCATTAGAGCCCGGTTTTAAAGTGTCGGAAAGTCCGGGAATCTGTACAACTCGGGAGACGATGGCTACTCGGAGCATTGCTGAGGATAGGGCAGAATCAGTGGTGATCTGGACCGTCACCTGAACATTGCTCAGGTCGCTGCGATCCTCGCTCACTAAGATTTTGACAGGCGTTGGAGAGCGCTGGAGAGAATCGATTTTTTGCTTCAGTTTTGCTAATCCCGTGCTGGTAGCTACGCCGGGGAAAATAGGTTCTCCATAGAGAACTGCTGTTGGTACGCCGGTAATGCCGTAGTACTGAGTGCGGGTAAGGTTCACATCAGGTGCATTGGTGTACAGCGGATCGTAACGGCTGGGCCAACTGGTGTGATAGCGGATGGAGAAAATACCATTGGCAGGATCCACAACGGTGTTCAGGTTCTTTGTGCCCTGGACACACGGACCACAATCGGCATTGGTAAATTCTTCAATCAGAATCACGCGGTCGTAACTTCGTAAGGGCAAAGTGAGCAAAAGGAAAGCCAGACTGAAGAGAGAGAACAGGCGCATCGTTTCGATTCCTCATTTGTTCCACAACTGCTCGGTCCTGTCCCAGAGTTCGGAACTGTTTTGTACAATCCGGGAAGTTCGGGATTGGTTACAACCGGGGAATACCGCAACACAAGCGCAGCGATGAAAAAGTAACAGGTGATGTCCGCAATGAGTCCGGAACTTCTATCGAGGCGAGTGCCAGAGGAACGGCTGACAGAGGCGCTGCGTTAATGAAGAGGTGCAGAACCAGTAGATTCCAGAACTGAGGAACGGAAGTGGTAGAGTAAGGGTTGTGCGACCGGGAGGAAGAGTGCCCTCAGCAATCTTTTGCCCCCGCTCATTGTAAATGCTCCAGGAGGGAAAAAAAGCAGGTAATTGAACCAGCAGCTCGTTGCCGTACTGTCTGAGCTGCATTCCTGCGGATCTGGAGGTGGAAATGCCAGTCAGCGGTGTTTTGAGAAGAAAGTACTGAAGCGTTCCCGGCGGAATCACGCGTTCAGACTGGCTGCGTACTGAATCGATGAAGGTGTGAGTAAACCCATCGAAGAGGAGAAAATTATTCTCGGAAGCAGGAGGAATGACAATTGTTGCTGTAACGGGGTCTGAACAGTGATTGAACAGCAGAAGAAAGCGGGCAGTGTCGGTATATCGAACGGTCCAATCCAGACAGTCCACCTGTTCCCTGGATGCTACTTCGATAGTGATGGCTGTATCGGGTGGTGCATACAGCGCAGGCAGTAACTGTTTCAGCGTATCAAGCAGCACTGGAAGGGATTGCCACCACGGCAGCAAATCCAGAGGAATACCGGTTGGGTAGTGCGGATCTTTGTAGTACCCGATGCCGCCGGCGCCTGCGAGCAGGCTGCGCCAGAGAGCAGTTCGAAAATCTGCATATTGGCGATAGTAGTTCAGTTGCGCCAGAAAGGGGATCGTTTGCTGATCTTCCAGAAACTGAAGCATCCACCAGCGGGTTGGTTCGGTCGATAGCCGGGCATCGGTAAATGCGGCAGCGTCGTGGATGTTTCCATTATAGCGAGAAAAGTACGTACCACTGAGATCAACAATGCCGTTGAACATTCGGGCAATGCCAGCGTGTCCCTGCAGCGCGTAGACCGGGCACCAGGGACCGCCGACAAGATCGTGTTCCAGCGATCGGATAAAGGCAACGATGTGCTGCACCATTTCCCGCTCGTCGTAGTCTTCATTGTCCCAGTAATAGAAAATCAGGCGATTGCGGAGAGAATCGGTCAGTATCCGGGTTAATTCCTGGCGGAGCGTTGCCGTATCGCCATAGTAGTGGCTATCAGGGGTGTTGTTGCTGACAAATCGGGTGATGTTGAAACCAACGAACAAACCACTCTGTGCTGCTTTTCGGAATTGTTGGTAGTTCCACGCCCAGATGTACGTGTTGAATCCCTGTTCCCGGTACAGCCTCCAGTCGCGCCCAGGATGCGTAGAGTAAATCGCTATCGGAAACAGCGGTTTCCAGCCAGTTGGAGTGTAGTGCTGCATTTTGCCCCAGCAGTCGACTTTGACATTGATGCCATCGAAGGCAATCTTTTCCGCTGGAGGAGAACGAAATCGCACGCCGGGACCAAAGTACAACTGGTCGATCCACACAAAGCCATCATTTTCTGGCCCATCAAAACGATCAATGTAGATCGTGACATACGCTGCTTCCTCAGGTGGCTCAAGCACGAGAGCGATTTCCTGCCAGGTGTCAGAGCGGGTCAGGGCGAAAGTTGAAGCGTGCGCCAGGTGCAATGGTTGAGGAACGGTGTCCATATAAGCACAGACCATCAGAACGACAGAAAATGGTTTTGCCGACCGTGCCATAACGGAGAACGTGTAGTACCGGCGTTGAAATGCGGAGCGCTGGAGGGGGATTTTGTAGATCAGGAGTCGGGAAAGGGTATCGGGTTGATAGGGGAGCACCGCTGCACCTGAGCCATCGTTTTGAAAACTGGTTGTGCTGTCCCGGAAAGCAACACCCAGAAGGCGAACTTCGGAAGTGCCAGTGATGCTGGAGTCGCGGATCAGATTTTGGTATGCCTGCTGCATTGGCTGCAATCGACAGGGAGGTTGAGCGATCGCAGCGGAGATAAAAACGATTGCTATCCCGAAGGTTGTCCAGCGCCTCACGGCTCTTCCTTCCGTTGATCTCCAGCAAATTTACGAAGGAAACGGTAACTGTACGCTACCCTGGAGCGAGCGATCAGCGATGGTGTTTTCACTGCGCGTGGCACGATGCCACAAGGTGTTGGTTAGATCTGGACAGAGCCGTTACTCGTCGAAGACGAAAACCGACTCCGGATAGAACCGAACTTTGTTATTGAGAATTTTTTTCGTCAACCACTGATCCAGCCACTGGTTCTTTTCTTCCAGCGATGAAGGCGTCTTGAGAATTTCCAGCGGGAAGTTGAGATTCAGAGCTCTACCGGTGATGAGGTGGCGCGTGATGCCTGTGGGAAGGCAACAGCCGCTCTGGACAATGGTGACAATTTCATCGGGGGTAAAGGTTGGAAAGACGATGACGATGGTTTGGGGACGCTGATGCTCGATGATTTGTTCCAGCTCTTCGGAAGCCAGTCGGTGAATGGGGTGATATTCTGCGTACAGGGCGACCAATGCCCGGAGCCGGTTTGCCAGGGTGAGCAGATTGCCATCAGTTTCAATCCCGATAATGCGGCGGTCGGGAAAGCTACAGTAGCAGGCAATGGCGCGGCGCTCCAGCAGCTCCAGCGCCTGTTCCAGTGATAGCTGGCGGATGGGAAAGCGTGACGCCAATTGCTGGTAGAAGCGATTGGGTTGGGCATTGCTCAGAAGATGGTGCCACGAACCCAGATAGACACCGTTGCGGTAATCCACGATTTGTGCCACAATGTACTGGTAGCCTAATTGCTGCAAAGCTGTCGTACGGGTGGCCCCATCCAGCACCATCACCTTCGTTTCCGGATTGTCCGGCTGTAACGGCGTTACGACCGGAGGATTTCGCAGGACAAAGTTAATTTGCAATTGCTGTCGCAAACGCTCTACCCGTGCTGGCTCAATTTCTTCGTGCAATACCAGGCTGGAAATGGGAAAAATCTTCAACTTGAGCAAGTCTGTTGTTAAGTGATTGCGCATTGCTGTGCCTTGTTATCCTACGTCTTGCCAGCCAAGCTGGATTGCCAAACAACAATTTACGGCAATTTAGCGAATCACAAAGAGTAACGCACGCCGCAGAACGTTCGGTCCGCGGAGCAGCACAAAATACTGTCCTGGGGGTAGCGAATGGATTGGAAGTCGCAGCGCAGGAAGCGGCGATGGGATGGTTTGCTGGAATACGATAGCTCCAGCAAGGTTAAAAAGGCGGATGGTTAAGGGATAGTGAGAAGGATGGGACGGAAGCGTGAGTCGGGCATCGGCGCCGAGTGTCATTACAGGGGCGGAGTTGGTGGGATGGGGAAGCGTGATGGTGGTTAAGGTAACGCTGATGTGGAATGGGGGAGTCTGCACAGAGCCGCAGGCATTTTCGACAATGCAGAAGTATTCGCCTTCATCGAATCGTTGAATCGGCGCAAATCGCAGGATGTTGGTGTCCAGCGAACGGAACGGTTGTCCGTTTTTGAACCAGTGATACCGCAGTGGAGAGGATCCACGAGCTGAAATGCGCAGTATCAGCGTATCGTTTTCTGTGACCGTCGTGTCTCCAGGGAAGTGCTGGAGCATCGGTGGTTCCAGGACCTGAATCGTTGCTGGAGGAGATTGCGTCTGACCGCAGTCGTTCGCAACAGTGCAGGTATAGATGCCAGAATCAGCAGAGTCCAGATTTTCCAGGTATAAGCGAGGAAAGGTTTGCTGTGCAAGGGGTTCGCCATTGCGGAACCACTGGTAGCGAAGAGGTGCCGTTCCTTCTGCTTTGACTTCCAGCACGATAGTTTCCCCGGCACAGAGGCTGGCGGATTGCGGTGCCTGCGTAATCACCGGCGGCACATTCACAATCAAAGCAGCGTTTTTGGAATACGCTGTTTTCCCGCCCGGCTGCGCAGTGATTTGCACGTTGTAATTGGTCACAGCATCTGAGGGATCCACGTTGAAAATGGTAAGGGTGGGCGTGGTCACGCCCTGATATTTACCGCCGTCCGAGAGAGCGACAGCGCCGCGGCGCCATTGATACTGCAAAATGGTGCTGTCTTCTGTAGGATGCGCTTTGACCTGAAAGGTGGCAATGTTGCCCTTGCAGAGCACCTGATCCTGCGGGTGTTCTGTAATTGCAATGCCGGGGACAATGACAGTCAGGGAAACAGCACGGCTGGTGTCGCTGCCACACTCTCCAGAGACGACGCAGTAGTAATTGTTGCTCACGTCCGTTGGATGAACAGCCGTGATCGTCAGCGTTGGAGTTGTGCTGCCAGCGATGCGAGCACCATCCTGGAGAGGAGTTCCATCCCGATACCATTGGTACGAACGGGCAAAGGTGTCAGCAACGACGGTAAACGTCGCTTGTTTCGCAACGCGAGTTTCAACCGAAACGGGCTGCTGGAGTATCTGTGGCGGTGCAACAACGGTTAACGTTGCGGTAACTGAGATCACTGTATCGCAGGGATGGAGGATCAGGAGGCGGTATCGCTCGCCGTTCTGATCGAAACTGACAGCCGGCAACCGGAGGGTATCCGACGTCGCACCCGGCAAAGTGATCCATTGGTCATCATCTGGTAACTGAAGCTGCCATTGATACGCTGGAAGAGGATCGGCAAGAACGATGGAGGCGAAAATAACCGTATCACCGGCGCAAACTGTGGTGTCCGAAGGGGGTGAGAGAAGCCGGGGTGGCGTATAAACGTGGAGCAGCGCAGATGCTGAGGTATCTGCACCGCACCGGTTGTAGGCGATGGTGCGAATGAGGATTCCGTTCCAGTCTGTCGGGACACTGTCGATAGAAAGTTGCAGCGTATCAGAGTCAGGAATTGGAAACCAGGTTTTCCCGGTATCGGTGCTGTATTCCCACTGAAGCGCCGGCGATGGGAATCCATCGACCGCAACAGAAAATGTGATGGGATTGCCGGGGCAGACCGATTGATCTATTGGAGCGTGGACGACAGACGGAGGAGTATAGACCAGAAGTCGGAAAGGCGTTGAGGTATCAGCGCCGCAGGTGTTGGTAGCCCGTAATCGGTACAGGCGGTTGTGCCAATGAGGTTGCAGTGGAAGTGTTAAGCTCGTTTCATTGGCCGCTGCTACCTGCCAGGTGTTCCCATCGTCCGTGCTGTATTCCCATGTTAAAGACGGCGGTGGCGTGCCAGTTACAGAAGCTGTTACCAGCACGGTTTCGCCAGTGCAGCCGGCGACGGTGTCCGAAGGCAGTGAGAGTGTAATCGATGGTGGCTGATATACTGTCAGCAGTGCCGCCTGCGAGATGACCGTATCACCACAGTCGTTCCAGATGCGGACGCGGTATTGCCGCTGGTCGTACATTGGAGGGACACTGGCAAGGAGGAGAAGGGAGTCCCGACCATTGGGCAGCGGAGTCCATTGGCTGTGATTACCGGAGCGATATTCCCACTGGAAGCGAGGCTGCGTACCAGTAGCGTGGACGATGAATCGAGCCGTATCGCCAGCACAGACCGTTTGTGGAAGTGGATGTGCCTGAATTGCAACAGGATGAATGAGAAACAATCGAGCAGTCGCAGAGTAAGCAGTGCCGCACTGGTTCTCTATCCGGGCACGATAGTACAGGCTATCCTGTGCCGACTGAACGTTCGGTATGCGAAGTATTGGTGTCGTTTCGCCCAAGATAGCGCCCCAGTATAACCCGTTATTGCTGACTTCCCATTGGACGGTGGGAGGCGGAGCACCTGTTGCTGTTACCGTGAAGATGGCGGTGTCACCGGGGCAGACAAAGGCAGTTTGAGGCTGGTTGACGATAACCGGAGCGCTTCCGACAAAGCGGGAAGCCGAGGAATCGCGCTGAGCATCACTTCCCAGAGTGATAAGGAGAAATCGCATTGATCTTCCCGCCATCGAATTCGGGACGTTCCAGAGGAACATTCCCATTTCAGCATTGATGGTGTCAACGGAAACAACAGATCGGTGGGGGGAAAGCTGAACAACGGTAACTTCCACCGCATTGGCGTTCAGGACATTCCACCGGACGGTATCAATACTGCTGGTGCAGACAGTGTCCGGCGTCGTCGGTGCTGTCAGGGTGAGTGTGACGGTACCGGGCGACACCTCCCACGAACCATTGGCAGTGACGTCGTCGCTGCGATACCACGGCGCCACAGGTCGGCGGCGCTGGACAATCGATGTCGCTGGTAGCCACGCAGATTGGATATCGGCAACGCTGATGCCACGACGTAGGTTTGTGATTCGGACGCTTCCCAATCGAAACAGTGTATCAGGAACGAGAAATATTTTTTGCGTGAATTCGGATTGCGATGTCGTTCGAGGCGCTGCAAGGTGCAGGGTTACCGTGTCTCCGGAACGATCGGCAGAAAGCTGGTAATAGTCTTCAATTTGAGCACTGGCTGGGTCTTCAAAGAAAATATTGCTGTTTGCACCGAAAACGGTTGTGTCGAGGCGAAAACGGAGGAAAGCAGTGTCAAGGTAGAAGACTGTACCGCCGGTTCGGCGGATGAAAACATCGGCGGTGTACTGTGTTGCTGCAACCTGCTGATTGCGCAACTGGAGTGTGAAAAACGGTCCTAAGGGGACAGATGGAATGGCAGAGGCTGTGTAGTTGATCTGGACGATCGTTTGCGATTGGGGGTCGTAAGTGTAGAGGACCGTTTTCAACGGATGCGCTGTTCGCCACTGCGGAGCAAAGGTGCCAGTGAATTGGGTGAAACCGGTCAGGCGAATCGTCCCCAGTTTTGTGCCATTGCCACTATTGCTGATCTGTACCGTGTTCGTTGTTCGAGGGCGGGCGGAAAGAAAGGTGATGTCGATAGCGATGATCCACGGCAGATTGGGAAGCGTGGTGTACACGTACGTGCTGGGGGAGTAGAGAGCGGGCAAAGCAGAAGTAAAGGTCAGTTGTGGGGATCCGAATTTGGTGCTGTCGATGTTCAGATACAGGGTACAGTCTGTCAAATAGAGCGGCTGTGAACCAGTTCGTTTCAGGTAGACCTCTGCTGTCCAGACAGTATCCTGAAGTTGAACATTTTGCAGGGAGAGAATGCCCGTTTGCGCCAGACCAATCTGGAAGACGAACAGAAAAACGATGCCAGGTTGCAGAAAGCGGCGACTCATTGCGACTCCTGCGTTGGAACGGGTGTCCGACCAAATCGAAGATCTAACTCTTTCAACGGGAATTCCAGCACTGTGGGGCGTCCGTGCGGACAAACGTACGGAGCAGAGCACTGGTAAAGGTCTGCGATGAGTTGTTCAACCTCTTCATCGGAGAGCGCATCGCCGGACTTGATCGCTGCTTTACAGGCAAAGGAAGCAGCTAATTGCTCGCGTTGATCGGGATATTCCAGCACAGCGTGTTCTTTGTAGTAGTGCAGCATATCCAGCAGGGCTTGTTGCTCCCGGTTGCCGGGAATGTCCTGCGGCACACTGAGCAGCTCAATGGTGTGGTCATCGACAAAGGTGATCTGGAAACCCAGTTTCTCCAGCGTGGGCTGGAGTTCTTTGACCAGCGCAACGTCTGAAGCAGGAAGTTCGATGCGGAGCGGGAAGAGTAGTTTTTGCGCATATTGGAATTCCCGGTTCATTGCCCGCAACGCTTTTTCGTAAAGAATTCGCTCGTGTGCAGCGTGCTGGTCAATCAGGGCAAATCCTTCGGCGGTTTCCACCACGATGTACTTGTTATGCAATTGGAGGTAGCGGCGGGGAGCAGAACGCTGTAGCGGTGGGGATGCGGCTGCTTCCGATGCTGGGGGTGGAGAAAAAGGGGCAAAAGAATCCTGGGAAACAGGGCGGGCTGAGCCGGTCGTGCGTTGCGGAGGTTGCTTAGCAGGGGGCGTGGAATCGGTAGCAGGATGCGGTCGAAGCACTTCGCCGGTGATGCGATTGATGAGCAGTTCTTCCGCTGGTTTCTGCGGTGACTGGATGCGAAGTTTTTCAAATGGTGCTTTGGGATCGAACCCTACTCTGGGAGTAAGATCGGCACTGGCTAACGCTTCCGCTACCGCCGTTCGTACCACGGCGTAGACTGTTCGTTCTTCTTCAAACTTCACTTCGTGTTTCTGCGGATGGACGTTGACATCCACCTGTTCGGGATCCAGATGGAGAAAGAGCACGAAGACGGGATAGCGAGCTTCTTCCAGCAGGTGTTCGTACGCACTGTATACCGCGTGTTGCAGTTGCCGGCTAATGATCGGTCGCTGGTTGAGAAACAGAAACTGTTCACTTCGCGACTTCTTCGCAAAATCGGGTTGCCCGATGTATCCTGTCACCCGGATTCCGTGATCTTCCCAGTCTACTGCAATCATTGATTCGGCGTATTCGGCACCGAAAAGAGCAGCGATGCGGTCCAGCAGTGAACCGGGAGGGAGGTCGAAAACCAGCGAATCATCGTCGTAGAAGACAAATCGGATATCGGGATAGCCTAAGGCGAACTTTCGCATTGTGTCCGAAATCATCCGGAATTCAGCCAGGTCCGATTTGAGGAATTTTCGTCGGGCAGGCACGTTATAGAATAGGTTCTTCACGATGACCTGTGTCCCTTCATCGCACTGGTATGGCTCCAGTCGGGGTTCAGTATTCGGCATCGAGAGCAAGCGCCAGCCGGTTGAAGCGCCACGGCGGCGAGAACGGATTTCCAGTTGCGCAACGGAAGCGATGGAGGCTAAGGCTTCACCTCGGAAGCCGAGTGTCAGAATGCGGTGCAGATCTTCGGCAGAATGAATTTTACTGGTGGCGTGGCGCTTGATTGCCAGTGGAAGGTCTTCTTTTGCAATGCCTTTGCCGTTGTCTACCACGTGGATCAAGGTTTTTCCAGCT
>JALWJX010000110.1 GCA_026996895.1 Candidatus Kapaibacterium sp. | reverse complement strand
TTTCGTCGGCACATCACTGGGAGCGCCGGCTTTAGCCGGCAAGAAATGCACACGGCAGTGTGCGTTCCCAGCGGACTGGGAGCACCGACTTTAGTCGACAAAAGAGAGTGCACCCTAAGAGGGTGCGTTCCCAGTGAATGCACGCTGAAGCGTGGGCTTCCGGCGCAATGGTAGGGGACGAAGCGATGCTTCGTCTATGTGGGCGACCACACCAGATCGCCCCTACGGGGAGATGGTGGGGATCGCGTGTGCAGAGGAAGCTGCAGGAACAAGGGAAAATGAGCGATAATGGAAAAAGTTGATCAACTGCTCCAGCAATTGTACCAGCGGCGAAATCGGGGAGTAAAACTGGGGTTGGAACGGATTCAGCAGTTGCTTGAGCAATTGGGGAATCCACAACATCGTTTCCCTGTTGTCCACATTGCTGGAACCAATGGCAAGGGCACGGTAGCATCCCTGATAGCTGCTATATACGCTGCTGCCGGTTACCGGACGGGACTGTTTACATCGCCGCATCTTCAGCACTTTTTCGAGCGTATTCGGATTAACGGCGCTACGATTCCTGAGGATGCGTTTGCAGCAACGATCACAGCATTGTTGTCCCTTGCGGATCGCTACGAAGCGACTTTTTTTGAAATTACCACTGCCTTAGCGTTTCAGTATTTTGCAGAGCAGCAGGTGGATGTTGCCGTTATGGAGACCGGGATGGGCGGGCGGCTGGATGCGACCAATGTTGTTCTCCCTGTGTTGACGATTATTACAGCGATCGATCTGGATCATACACGGGAACTGGGAACGACCCGCGAGGCAATTGCCAGAGAGAAAGCAGGCATTTTAAAACCGGATATTCCTGCGCTGGTACTGGATCGTGATCTGTTTCCGGTATTTCAGGCGATTGCGCAGGAGCGTGGCGTTCCTGTGTTCTTGCTGAGTGATACCGTGCATTACCGGGTGGTAGAGCGAGCGGCGAATGGACAGTCTTTCCATTACCGTTCACCCCAGCAGTCAGAAACTTTCTGGCTGCCACTGATTGGTGAACACCAGTTGCATAATGCGGCGCTGGCGATTCGAGCAGTTGAAATGCTGCAACCGCACTTTCCAGTGTTCACATCAGCGATCCAGAAAGGGCTGGCAGAGGTTCACACACTGGCAGGGTATCAGGCGCGGCTGGAAGTGGTGCGAACGCAACCGCCGTTCATCCTTGATACAGCCCACAATCTGCAGGGAATCAAAGCAGGTGTCCAGGCGGTGCAGCACCATTTCCCGTCTGTTGATCGGTGGCTGATTGCTTTTGGCGCTTTGCGAACGAAGAACTGGGAGGCGATGCTGGAGCAGTTGGTGAGCATTGCCCGGCAGTTTCTGCTGGCACCAATCGATGAGCCGCGGGCGTTGAGCCCTCACCAGTTGGCGCAGGAGATTCGGGGCGTTCCGGCAATGGTGTTTCCATCTGCTGCCGAGCTGGTCGCAGTGCTGGGAGAACAGCCGCTACCCGTTCTGGTAACGGGATCCTTTTATTTCGCCGGAACGTTACTCCAGGCAGGATTGCGAGCAGCGATCAAGCCGATAGTGGATCGATCTGTGCGCCGCTGTGATATTGCTCAATAGCCAGTGTATGGGTGCAGTGGACTAAATCAGCGGGATCGTTCGAGGCGATCAGGATGAGGCTCTGTGAAGCGCATTGCTGAATCGCTGCTTGCAACTGCTTGCTCCCCTGATGATCTAAGGTCGCACCGGGTTCGTCGAGACAGAGCAGCGGTGGACGATGAACGAGGGCTAACACCAGACGGAAGCGTTGCAGCATACCGGAAGAGAAGGTTGCAAGGGGGCGATGGGCAACAGCGGCAATGGCGAAGTGATCCAGCCATTTTTCAGCCACTTCTGGTTCGAAGGCAACGCCGCGGAGCCGAGCAGCCAGACGTAGATGTTCCCACGGTGTAAGTTCAGTGTAGAGATGCAGGTAGGGAGCAACAAATCCCAGGTGCGGGTGGAGGCGATCGGGATACAGCTCTTTGCCATCAAGCTGGATGGAAACAGTTCCCCGGCTGGGTGCAAAAATGCCCGCGATGATCTTGAGCAACGTCGATTTGCCAGCGCCATTCCGTCCGGTGATCCCAACAACGTCACCTGTCTGCCAGCGAGCAGAGATACCGGAGAAAATCCAGCGGTAGAAGAAAGACTTCCCAAGGTTTTCTATCTGGAGTTTCACAGTATGCTTCATCGGTGTATGACGGTGAATTTTCCCCACAAAGACCGATCTTTTGCAGAAATGCGATAGAGGTAGACACCGGAGCGCAGGGGGTGGTCGTTGAGCAGACCATTCCAACGCGCATTCCAGTAATTGTTTGCGAAGACAACGGGCAACTGCTGGGTGCCAAGCAGTTCCAGTGCGGTGGAAAAAATTTCCAGTCGGACAGATTCCAGTACACCGGACACCCTGGGGACAGGGAAGTACAGAAAGCGGTGCTGGTCGGGATCGAATGGCTGCGGGTAAGGAGTTTCCGCAATGGCGTAAGGGGCAGATGGGGAAAGCAAAGTATCCCAACAACCGATGGAGTTAACGGGCAGGAACGAAAGGTCGAGGGAGTGATCGGGAGCTACTGTCAGCCGGTATTCCACTTTGTGCGGGGTGTGTGTTGCTGTAGCCACAACGTCAGCAGAAGCGATCGCCAGATCGAGCGTATCGGGGGCGGGAGAGACCGATGGGAGGAAGAAGCGGAAGAATCGGAGTTCCATCGGATCGAGGGCGCCTGTCAGCATTGCTGGGGTGGTACTCACACGCTGTTGCTCAAATGGTTGCGGGGCAAAAAGGAGCCGGGAATGGGGGAGCAGAGCATCAGAACGGTCGAGGCGTAAAAGGATCTCAGCAAACTGGCACCATAGGTGAGCAAGGGATTGGTGCTGTTCGGACAGGGCTGCATCCAGTGCTTCATAGAAACTCCTGCTAACGGAGCGCAGTTCCCACATACGGCGGATCAGAGAATCGCTGCTTTGCGTCGTACAATACCAGGCAAAGGGAGCATAGGCATAGCCAGCGAGGGGATCGGTGGCATTGCTAAAAGGAAAACGGTCAGGGTTCTGCAGCAACAGGCGAGTCCAGGGGACAAAACTGGGAACATCCGGATAGGCAATCATCTCGACCCAGCTACTACTGAGCTCGTGGAACAGCGCTTCGTCTAAGAAGCGCCCGTAGATTCCAATCTGGATAGCGTGGAAAAATTCGTGGACAGCAGTGGTTCGCAGCGCCGGTTCGGGAGGCAGGAAGTACACTGGTTCACCATACAGTGAGTCGGTACTGCTGTAGTCGTTGTCGATGATGATGAAAGTTGTAAAACGATCAGCATCGCCGCCGGAACCGATAAACCGATCGATGGCAGTTAGCCCGTAAAGTCCCTGCGATCCCAGGTTCTGGATAAAAATGGCATAGAATTTCCCGCTATCCAGCGGAGGAATAGGAAATCGGAGTGTGTGGATAAGGACGTTCCACGCCGAGTCGAAGGCTATGCCTACGGTATCAACAAAATCTGGAATGCCGTTGAGATCCCGGTCTGGCGAGTGAACACCGTTGGTACCGGCAGTATCGTAATGAATGGCAAAGTGTCCGCTGGGAGAAAAGGTCCGGAAGGGAAGTGCAGGGCGCTGCTGAAGGGTTGCGATCCGGCACGGAATGTGTGATGCTGTGCTACTCCAGCCGGGAGTTTGCGTGCACAGCAGCAGTGCCAGAATGAGCCACATTGGTTTCTCGTGCCCGGCAGAAAATAAAACCATCCAATAAACTTCTTAAAGTGCCAAACTTTCAAAATTAGGAAATTTGAACAAATTGGCATTGGACGACAATGGGACGGGGGATGCGCTTATCGGAAATTCGGTACACTGTTCCGAAGAATCTCATTGCTCAGTATCCGGTAGAGCCACGAGATGCCTCGCGCTTGATGGTCGTCGATCGATCAACGGGCACGATCGAACATCAGCAATTTACCGACATTCTCAAGTACCTTCGCAAAGGCGATTGCCTGGTGGTGAACAACACCAGGGTGTATCCGGCTCGAATGTATGGCAAAAAGGAAAAGACGAATGCACACATTGAGGTGATTATGCTGCGCGATTTGCGACCAGAGGATAAATTGTGGGAAATTTTCGTCGAACCAGCTCGTAAGGTGCGTATTGGGAATAAAATTTACTTTGACGATTACCGGTTTTACTGTGAGATTCTGGACAACACCACGTCGCGGGGGCGAACGGTTCGATTTAATTATCAGGGAGACATTTATCAGGTGCTGGAGCGGATTGGAGAGATGCCCCTGCCCAGTTACATTACCCGAAAGCCTACCGAGCACGATAAATTGACCTATCAGACGATTTTTGCTGAACGCCTGGGATCAGTGGTTGTACCGTCTGCAGGACTCCATTTCACCAAAGGATTGGTGTCGAAATTGAAGCGCAAGGGCGTGAAGATCGTTCCCATAACGCTCCATCTCAGCTACAGTGCGCTGGAGTGGATCGATGTGGAAGATCTGACACGCCACAAGATGTATGCCGAGTACTTTGAGATTCCGAAGGAGTCGGTGGAAGTGATCAACAAAGCATTGCAATCCCGTAAGCGTGTGATTGCGGTGGGGTGCAGTGTTGCCCGTGCGCTGGAATCCAGCGTTTTAGCCAGCGGAATTGTGAAAGTCAACAAAGGCTGGACGGACAAATTTATTTATCCCCCGTACCAGTTCAAAATCATTAGCGGATTGCTGACCAATTTCCATCCTCCACGGTCGACCTCCGCATTATTAGCAGCCGCTTTTGCAGGGAAGGAGCTGTTTTTGAAAGCGATCAAGACGGCGATCAAAGAGCGCTATCGGTTCTATGTGTATGGTGACGCAATGCTGATCCTGGGCAATCTTGAGTAGATTGATCAGCAAAGAGATCAACCGATAGGACGAAGTGACGGTAAAGCAGTGGTGGCAATACGAATCCGGCTGCTACCATTGGCGGTGGGTTCAACAATGACCTGCGTCTGAAATCGCTCGCGGATGCTGTCTAAGTGAGAGATAATTCCAATGCGTTTTCCTTCTGCCTCCAGTTTTTCCAGAAGCAGCAGGAGTTGATCCAGATGCTGCCCATCCAGACTGCCGAAGCCTTCGTCGATGAAGAGGGTGTCCATCCGGGTTCGCTGACGTGACAGGTCGGACAGTGCCAGTGCTAAGGCGATGGAGGTCAGGAAGGTTTCGCCGCCTGAAAGGGATTTGATCGGACGGGGTTGGTTGGCAAAGTAGCGGTCGAGAATCTGGATTTCCATTTCATTTGCCCGCTGAAGTTGATACCGCGAGGCTAAGAGTTCCAGATAACGGTTCGCCTGCTGCAACAAAATATCCAGTGTGTACCGCTGGACAAATTTGACCAGTTCCTTTCGCCCAATGAGTTTTTCCAGTTGTTCCCATCGCTGCCGTTCTCTACGGATCTTCCGCAGTTTTTTTTCCAGCGCTTTTGCTTTGCGTTGTTGCTCCTGTAGCGTTGAAAGTTTTTGTTCCAGCTTGCCGATCGTCTGGTGGAGATTGTTTAACCGCTTGCGAAGCACGGCTTTCTGCTGCTGCAAAGTTTCCAGCGGTTGCGGCGGCTGCTGTAATTGCTGAAGCTGCGACTGAAGCTCCTGAATCGTTGTCTGCTTGTGCTGAAGCTGGATCTGGAGCGTTCGCAATTGTTCCTCTAAGGTCTCGAAAGCCTCACGGTTTGCCAGGAGGCGGTGGGCGGCGTCGAAAGAGTCTAAGCTGGCTTGCTGAAGGATCGGCTGAAGCTGCTCGTGGAGTGCTTGCAATTGCTGTTGTATGGTTTGCTGCCGCTCCACAAAGGTTTGCAGTTGTGTTGCAACAGCAGTATGCTGACGGCGAAGTGCTTCCAGTTGCTGCTGATGGCTCTTTTCCGCTTGCTTGAGTTGCTCAAGCTGTCGATGTGCCTGCTTCCACTCCTGCTGCGGGTGACGATCACCCCACCGTCGCCGGTATTCCTGTTCGTTTTCAGTGAGTTCCTGCTTGAGTTGCGCATATTGATGACGCTTGTGCTGTAGTGTCGCTTCTTTTTGCTCCACCTGCTTCATAATGCGACGGTATCGCTGCTCTGCCCGATCAAGCTCCTGCTGGTATTGACGCAGGCGAGTATGGTGCTCCTGCCATTGGTCAATGATGCGTTGGAGTTGCTCGGTGGACGTGATGGGAGCACCTGCCAGTTCCGCTAACCGGGCAAGGAGCGGCTGGTGTGCAGCCTGTGCTGCTGCTATTTCCGATCGCTGCTTTGTGAGTTGTTGATGCTGCGCAGCTTTTGCTGCATACACTCCTTTGAGCTGCTCCAGTTGGTCGCGCTGGCGCTGAAGTTGCCGCTCCCGCTGTTCCAGTTGCTCCTGCGAAATTTCTGTCGCTGGAGCAGGAAGAGGTGTGGAGGCAATGCCCGGATGATGGGGCGAACCACACACGGGACACGGCTCGCCGGGTTGCAGCGAAGAGCGAAGGCGAGCGATGAGATCGCGTTCAATCTCGGTGAGATGATGCGTTTTCCATTGCGCCAGTTGTTGCTCCTCCTGCTCGATTTTCGCCTGGAGTTCTTGCTGTTTTTGCTGCAAACTGGTCATTTCCTGATAAAGTGCTGTAAGCTCTGCATCAATTTGTTGCAAACGCTGGCGCAGGTGCGGCTCTTCGCGCAGGGCGCTGGCAAATTCGGATTGTTGCTGGAGAATGTGATGGTAGTTTTCGTGGGTATCGATCCATTGACGAATGCGATCGATTTCCCGACGATGGTGTGCGATCAGTTGCTGCTCTTCTTCCGCTGCTTTTTGTAACTCGCGCAGCTCCTGCTTCAGACTTTTGCCCTGCTCTGCCAGATCCTGCAGGTATCGGCGTTGCTCGTTGATTTTCGTTTCCAGCATCTGATGATCCTGAACCTCTTTTTGCAGGTGTTGCAACTGCTGCTCCTGCTGCTCCCGCTGGTGGGTGATCGTTTCCAGCCTCTGTGTGGCATCAGTGATCTGGCGGGTAAGCTCCTGAATTTGTTGCTGGTGTTCCTCAATGCGCTGGTTGATTGTATGGCGTTCGGCTGCCAGTTGGGCATACTGGTCGAATAATGCAGCATATTCGCGGAGCTGGTATTGGGGGAGTGCAGTAGCCTGCTGCTGGAGGTGCTGGTGTTGCTGCTGGAGTTCCTCCCATTGCTCCTGATGCCGCTGGAGCTCTTGCTGTCGCTGCTGAATCTGTTTCCACAGCTCTATGTGCTGCTCCAGTTCCTGAAGCTGCTGCTGGTATGTTGCTGCTTGAGATTGCAACGTGCGGAGTTCTTTTGCGATCGACTCGATGGCTTCCGGCGTAGCATCAGCGAAGTCCTGGAGTCGGATTGCTAATTGCTCTTCCTGCGCGCGCAGATCCTCCGCCTGCTGCTTGACAACCGCTTCAACATCGGCGTAAATCGTTGTTCCGGTCAGTTGTTGCAGCAGTTCTGCTTTCTCCTTCGGCTGTGCCTGGATGAATTGCGCAAAGGCGCCCTGCATCAGGATCATAGATCGGTACATTCGCTCAAAGCTCAGACCCAGCCGCTGTTCGACGGCTTTTGGCACGCGGGAGCTACCCGTTTCCACAATCTGCTCGGTGGGCGTTAATTGTACCAGCTCCATTGTTTTGTTGCCGGATTTGCAGTTGAACTCCCACCGGCAGCGGTACTGCTCTGAAGTGATGGCGAAGGTGAGTTCCACGAAACCTGAGGCGGCGCCTCGCGTAATGATCAATGCGCCGGGTGATTTTTTGCCGTAGCGGAAAACTTTGTCGGATAATGCCAAGGTGATGGCATCCAAAATGGTGGATTTTCCAGCGCCGGTGGGACCGACAATGGCAAAAATGCCTGTTTCAGAAAGCGGTGGCTGGGTAAAGTCGATCGTTTGTGGCGGCGCCTGGAGCGAAGCAATGTTGGAGATCGTGATCCTGAGAATTTTCATTCTGCTGCTGCTGATTGTTCCTGCGCACGCTGAAGAGCCTGGCGAAAATATTTGCGGAGAATTTTTTGCTGTTTTGCGTCGATGCCGCGTTCCTCACACAGTTTTTCAAACATTGTTTCTGGCTGTAAGGCAGCGATGAGATCAAGTTGGGGGAATCGGTCAATGTGTTCGCCCGGTCGAGCTGTTACCGGTTGGATCTGGAGGATTTCAGCATTGCGGTCAGCAGCAGCATTTCGCAGGGTTTCGATAACATCAATCCCGATGGCTGGGGCTTCAACAAGACAGGAGATCCAGGGAGAAAGTTCCAAATTGTCGGGCAACGCCTCCACTGCTTCCAGAAGCTGGTCGACAGTGCCACGCAGTACTTTGAGGAGGCGGAACTGTGGTACGGGGAGGAAGTCGATTTCCACCGTGTTGGAATTTTGCCAGTTGCCAAGAATGACCCCGTGCGGTATGGCGACTTCGTCAAAACTGAGCGGGATCGGAGCACCGCTGTATACGATCTTTGTTGCGCCTGCGATGCGCTGATAGCGGTGAATGTGCCCAAGTGCGACATAGTCGAAGGTGTCGGAGAAAATGGTGCTGGGGACACTTCCCAGGTTCCCAATGTGGACGATTCGTTCGCTGCCGGCTGTTTTTGCCGCCCGAACGAATAGATGTCCCATTGCAATCACTTTTTGACCGGGCGATTTCCGCCGATCGGCAAGTGTTGCAATGTGCTGGTAGAACTGTTCAATGGCTTCGATAATGCGGCGTTCCCGTTCTTCAACGGTGAGCCCTGCTGAGCTCTGCACGATATCCCTTTCGCGAAGGAATGGGACAGCAGCGATCAGGAGGTCATCGGATTCAACGAAAATGTTTTCGTCTTCTGGCGTGCTGACCAGCGTTGCGTTGAGAGCGGTGAGGATCGGAGCGAAAGCCTGAAGTAGCGCCGCAGAGTCGTGATTGCCAGCGATCCAGACGGAACGTTCCACCGGCGTTTCCGTTGCCATTCGATGGAGGAAGGTAAAAAACAGGCGCAGAGATTCGTGCGACGGGTTGGGATGATCAAAAATGTCTCCAGCGTGCAGAAAGAGCGATACCTGATGATCACGCAGCGTATTGATGAGCCAGTTGAGAAACCGTTGGTGCTCTTCAGTGCGCGTTCGATCAAAAAACACCTGCCCCAGATGCCAGTCAGAGGTATGTAAAAATTTCATTTTCCTGCTGTGTTCTTTTGGGCATTGAACGATTGAGCCGACCAATTCCTGTGATTTCACTACTTTTGCACCTTGTGTAACAAACGAAGCAGCGGGAATAATGGCGTGGAGTCGGACACTGGTGACGTCGGCATTGCCGTACGCAAATGGATACATTCATCTGGGGCATTTAGCGGGCGCTTACCTGCCGGCGGATATGTATGTGCGATTCTTGCGACTCAACGGAGAGTCGGTGCTTTACATTTGCGGTTCGGATGAACACGGCGTGCCCATTTTGATTGCAGCGGAGAAGGAGGGCAAAACGCCGCAGGAGATTGCGGATAAGTACCACTTTGCCAATCTGGAAGCATTCCAGCGCTTTGGGATGAGCTTTGACTACTATGGGCGAACCACGGATCCCGTACACCACCGAACCGCTCAGGAGTTCTTTCTGATGCTTTACCAGAAAGGGTATCTGGAGGAGCGAGAAGTGGAGCAATTTTATGATCCGGAAGCGCAGATGTTCCTGCCCGATCGGTATGTGGAGGGCATTTGCCCGGTCTGTGGATACGAACGAGCACGGGGGGATCAATGCGATCGGTGTGGAGCGTATTATGATCAACTGGAACTGAAGCAGCCGGTCAGCCTGGTATCTGGAAAACCACCGATCGTAAAGAAGACACGGCACTGGTATTTCAAGCTGAGCCAGTTTCAACAGGCGCTGGAAGAATATGTAGAGGCGCATTCGGACGACTGGAAAGAAAATGTTTTGCAGCAGGTTCGGTCGTGGCTGAAGCAGGGATTGGCAGATCGACCGGTAACGCGGGATTTGCCGTGGGGAGTTCCGGTGCCGCTGGAAAATGCTCAGGGGAAAGTGCTGTACGTATGGTTTGAGGCGGTCCTGGGGTATATCTCGGCAACGAAGCGATGGGCATCTGACAAAGCGCAGCAGCCGGAGGTATGGCAGCAATGGTGGCAGTCGCCCGATACCCGCTACATTGCGTTTATCGGCAAGGATAACATCGTGTTCCATACGCTCCTGTTCCCTGCGATGTTGATGGCAGCGGAAAATTATATCCTGCCGGACAATGTGCCGGCGAATGAGTTCCTGAATCTGGAAGGGGAGAAATTTTCCAAGTCGCGGAATTGGAGCATCGATCTACGCGATTATTTGCAGGATTTCCCCGAAGACGAACACGTGGATATGCTGCGATATGCGCTGGCAGCCAATTTGCCGGAAACGCGGGATTCGGATTTTCGGTGGAAGGATTTTCAGTCCAGAGTAAACAACGAGCTGATCGCTGCTTTCGGCAATTTTGTCCATCGCACCTTGCAGTTTTTGAAAAAGAATTTTCAAAGTCGGCTGCCAGAATTTCCGGAGTGGCAGGAATTACAAACGGTGTGGAATGGGATCTGGGAGCATCGGTCGAAGGAAATACTGCAAACAACAGGGGAGATGCTGACGGATCCAGAAAAAGAACTGCTGCGGACGTTGCTGGATCTGGATCGGAGCATCGATTCAGCGTACCGGCATTTTCGATTTCGGGAAGCAACGGCGGCAACCCTGGATGTTGCGAAGGCAGCAAATAAATTTTTCAACGATTCGGCACCGTGGGTATCGATCAAAAAAGATTCAGCGCAGGCGGCACGAACGCTGTATGTCTGCGTTCATCTCTGCGCTGCTCTGTCCACGCTCTTTGAGCCACTGACTCCCTACAGTTGTCAGAAATTGCGGCAATTGTTGAATCTACCGGAGCCACTGCCGTGGCAATCGGCTTTCCGCCTGTTTCTTCAGCCCGGACATTCCTGCCAGCCGCCGCAGCTTTTATTCCACAAGATAGAAGACTCCCGCATCGAGGCACAGATTGCGAAACTGGGGCAGGGAAGCAGCGAGACAAAGTCGGAGGATATTTCCCATTCAGAAGAGGAAACAAAAAATTTGGTTTCATACGAAGAATTTTCCCGCTTGCAGCTCCGCATTGCCACGATTGTCACAGCAGAACCCATTCCGAAATCAAAGAAGCTGTTGCGACTGGAAATCGATCTGGGCACAGAACGGCGGCAAATTGTTGCAGGCATTGCTCAGCAGTATGCACCGGAGGAGCTGGCAGGAAAACAAATTGTGGTGGTAGCGAACCTGCAACCAGCGAAGATTATGGGGGTTGAGTCTCAGGCAATGCTGCTGGCAGCGCATTCCGATGATGGCAAGCTGGCGTTGCTGGTGCCCGATACCTCGATGCCGCCCGGATCACCGGTGCGGTAGCGGATGCTCCACAGGCAGAAGCTGGTGACGGAAAAGCCAGCGGTTCTAAAG
>JALWJX010000109.1:26252-38605 GCA_026996895.1 Candidatus Kapaibacterium sp. | reverse complement strand
CCAAAAGGAAATCATCCCCCTCCCGCCCCTCCCTGAACAACGCGCCATCGCCCATGTGCTGCGGACGGTGCAGAAAGCGAAGGAGGCTACGGAACGGGTCATCACCGTCCTGCGCAACCTCAAGAAAAGCCTCATGCGCCACCTCTTCACCTACGGTCCCGTGCCCGTGGACTCGGTGGACCAGGTGGTGCTGCAGGATACCCCCATCGGCCCCATTCCCGCTCATTGGCGGGTGGTAAGGTTGGGGGAGGTGGCACATAAGCCTCAATATGGTTACACAGCTAGCGCGACCCAAGAACCCGTAGGCCCAAAATTCCTGCGTATTACCGATATTCAAAACGACCGCGTGCATTGGACCACCGTACCCTTTTGTGTGATTGAAGACGATCTGTTGAACAAGTACCAACTGCGGGAAGGCGACATCCTGTTTGCACGAATTGGGGCTACTACGGGCAAGACTTACCTGGTAAGGGAAGCCCCTCGTGCCGTTTTCGCCTCCTACCTCATCCGTATTCGCGCACACTCCAACCAACTTGTACCAGAATACTTGCACTTCTTCACACATACATTCCAGTACTGGCAGCAAATCAACGCGGCTAAGGGTGGACGTCTCAAACAGGGTATCAACATCCCCATCCTTACTTCACTGCACATCCCCCTCCCATCTCTTGACGAACAACGCGAAATCGCCCGCCTCCTGCAAACGGTAGACCGCAAAATCGAGGCCGAGGAGGCTCGCAAGCAGGCGCTGGAGGCGCTCTTTAAGACCCTGCTTCATAATTTGATGACAGGCAAGGTGCGAGTAAAGGATCTGGAGGTTTAAGGAATGAACCGCATACACTTGGATCCAGGTATCTATCTGAATGTTTTCCCAGTAAGGATCCCGGAGGACGAGATCCCAATCATGACCGCTCGTCGGGACTTGTTCCAGGACCTGCGTTCCCTTCGCCAGGACCTCGCGAAAGCAGGCAGAAATGCCTGGGTATACGCTGATGGAGATGTTGTGTATGGTTACGGCTCAGATGCGGCGAACCTGAAGGAGCAAGGTTTTCAGGAGGAATCACTGCGGCTTGTTGAAGTGCCCAGGCTCGCCTCACGGATAATCATCGAGGGGCTGGTGAGCACGCTGAAGGGAGAAGGGTATGAAACTCTGCCTCGCAAGGGGCGCTGGCAGGTCTATCACCCAAGTCAATTCAATGGAGTCGCAGGTAGAAGGATTCGCGTGCATCGGGGATATGACTTGCGAGCCTTTTTCTGGAGGGAGAGGGATATCAACACGGACCAGCTTGCCTTCGGTCTGATCGTGGACATTATTTGGGTGCTAAGAGACAATGCAAACCAGTCGCTCAACATGCGCCAGATCGGAATGCAATATGGATACAATGCAATAATTGCCATTGGTCAAGTTCAGGGGGAGTACTTACCTGGGAGCCGCAGGCTCAATACCGAGGTGGCTCGCCAGCGATTTCAGGAACACATCCTGCCTTTTGTTCAGAGCCATTCGGAGTTTGACCTGCCTTGTGGTGGGAGAGCCCGCCTTCTACCGGAACCTATCCGCGTCATCCTGGGAGGTGAGGAACGATGAGCACTTTCACAGGTGAACTGCTCAGGCCGCCGGAGCTGCGATTTGATTATTCCTCTACATCTGCACGGCATTCTGACGCACGTTTGGGGCTGAGAATCTATGGTCCCTATGACTCCGGCATCCTGGGCAAAGATCGTATCCGCGCTGCCGTCATTTTCCCCTCTTCGTATGCCCGAGAGAAGGACGCTCTCGTGAATGGATTAATAAACGGCTATAGCTCCGAGCATGGCTCGTTTGTCGGTTTTCAGCGTCTTTTCCACATCCCCTTAAGCATCGAGAGAGAACGGTCGCTTTCCTCTGCGGACGAGAGGGAAGTGCGCTCGGCTGTCCAAGACTTGGCTTGTCAGGGCAATGTAGACTTGGTGTTGCTCGTGACCGAATCAGCGAATTCAGCGTTATATCAGACTGTGAAACGGGAGCTCCTGGGCAACGGTATCCCGAATCAGGTTGTGACCAGCAGAAAACTGCGTGATGCAAGACAAGTGCCCTGGGTGCTGGAGAACGTTGCCCTAGCCTGCTACGCTAAAATTGGCGGTACCCCCTGGGTTGTGGCTTCCGCAAGCAATCGGCGCGAACTGGTTATCGGTATCAGCCGCGCCCAGGACCACAATAGCCGGTTTGTTGTGGGCTTTGTCACCCTCTTCACCCAAGATGGAGATTTTTTGTTCCTGCACTCGCAGGCGCCGGTCCTGGAATGGAAGCGGGAACAATATGTGGGTGGGCTGGCCCAGTTGATTGTCGAGGCCTACCACGAATATCGCAAGCATGAAGGCACACCTGACGCTATCATATTGCACCTTTGCAAACGTCCTGGTCGCTTTCGGGAGGTTGAGGCTGTTCAGCAGGCCCTTCTGCAGATAGGCAATGCCTTTCCGTATGCCCTGATCCACCTCAACGACGACAGCAGCTTTAGGTTGTTCGATGCAGGTCATGCTACTTATGTCCCCCAAGCTGGATTAAAGGTAGATTTAAGTCGGCGTAATGCTCTATTGTTACTTGATGGACGCGTCGGTAATAGGCGCTTCCATAGGGGAGTACCACGGGTATTGGATGTCTTAATGGATCGGCGCTCTACGATGCCAGAAAACGAATTCCCTCGTCTTGTTTACCAGATCTACAATTTTGCCCGGGTTAACTGGCGTGGATTTAACGCCCGCGCTATTCCTGTCACTCTCAACTATTCTTACCTCATCGCCCGTATCATCGCCGAAATCGGGGCCAACACCTGGAACCAGGTTATCAGCGCAGGTCGATTAAGGGATAAGGCATGGTTTCTATGAAGATGGATCTCTATCGTTCTCGAGAAGAAGTCAAGCAAGCCATACTGCAGCAGATCGCACGCCTAAATTCCGAAGGGGATCCGTTTGCTGCATCTTGGTTGGCTTACGCGCTCAGCCAAGATGGCTTTGAAGCAAATCAGCCATTTTCGGAATTAGTCAGGAGGCTTATCCTCTGGGCAGATAAAGACGAGATTTGGGATACTCGGCGGAACCTGGGAGCGCTTTGTTTCCTGGGGTATTTTCTGAGGAAAATGGGCAAAGAGACACCGGGCTTCACGCCTCGGGTCTTGGATCAGATCGAACGTTTGAAGGAGCAGAAAGACCACAAGTTTTCGCCAATGAACGATCCGGAGCAGGTCTTCCCTATGGCTCTATTAGTTGGCTCTCTGGAGGAGACCTCTCAGAGCCTCGAGGATTCTCTGAAAGAGATAGCCCGTACACGAATGCAAGGCACGCTGAAGCGCCAGATTCTTTATGGGGCAGCATTGAAAGAATTGGGAGAATCAATTTCCTTGCCTGAACCCGGAGAAGATGTCAGTGATATTGGCGATATCATCGCATTGGTATGGTGCTGGGAGCGGTATGGAAAGGCTGGTGAGCGGGCAAAGTGGTGGGAGGCTTTTGATAGAGTCAAGGAATTATTGTCTTTTGACCAGGCTGAAACACGCGAAGGGGCGCGTGTTCTATCAAATTCGGAGATAGCTCAGCTCTATGAAGCACTAACTCGTGAGACGGCCGATCCTGATCCCAATCTCTTATTTGATCTCTACCCTTTGCATCCACGGGTGAAAGAGATTGCGCGAAAGCCCTTCAAAGAAGGAAACTACCTTCATGCAGTGTTCGAGGCTACCAAAGCATTTGAGAAATATTTGAAGAGGATAACGGGAATTGACAAAAATTGCCGCCCCCTGGTTCAGGAAACTTTCGGAGGAGAATCGCCGAAAATCAAATTCAACAAGCTTGAATCCAGATCGGAAAAGGATGAACAAACAGGATTGCAACTGATAGCGGAAGGTATCTGTGCTGCCTTTCGCAATCCTAAAGGGCACGAACCGATGGACGCACCTGCTGTACAAATAGACGCCATTGAAGCACTTGATCAGCTTGTAATCATCAGCTACATCTTCAAGCGTGTAGAGCGAGCGGAGATAGAACCGTGATGTGCTTTTCGAACACAAAGTCAATCGCCCGCATCCTCCAGACGGTGGACCGCAAGATTGAAGCCGAGGAAGGGCACAAGGAGGCCTTGGACAACCTCTTCCGCTCCCTTCTTCATCACTTGATGACGGCAAAAATCCGCCTGTCCAAGGCGTTCGTTGCCCGATTTGAGGAGGCAGCGCCGTGAGCCGGTACGACCCACAACGTCACCGCCGCCGTTCGATTCGATTGCCGGAGTATGATTATACCCAGCCCGGCGCATATTTCGTCACCATCTGCACCCACAACCGGGAACCGTTGTTCGGACAGGTCGTGGATGGCGAAATGGTGTTGAACAAATACGGCCAGATTGTGTGGGAAGAATGGTTTCGTTCGGCGAACATCCGTGCCGGAATTGAACTGTTCACCAACGAATTTGTGGTGATGCCCAACCACATTCATGGGATTGTCTGGATTGTGGACGCTGTAGGGGCGACCGGCCGGTCGCCCCTACAACCTACCCATCCCCGGGGACCGGCATCCCGTTCGTTGGGGTCGTTCATTGCCGGGTTCAAATCCATCGTCACCAAACGCATCAACGCTCACCGTGCCACACCCGGCGCGCGGGTATGGCAACGCAATTATCACGAACATATCATCCGCACCGAACGGGTGCTGAACGTCATCCGCCAATATATCGTCGAAAATCCGCTGTGCTGGGATCTGGATCGCTGCAATCCTGACGCGACCGGTCCCGATCCTCAGGATTGTGACCTGTGGCGGATGCTGCGAAACGATGCTCACACCCATCGTAGGGGCACAACGGCATTGCGCCCCTACAACCAGAATGACGACCACCGGGAGGGTCAGCCATGACCCGATACAATACCCGCAGCTTCACCGAACGTCGCACCGTCCAGAACCCCTTCCTCCGCTATGCCGAAGAAGCGGGATGGATTTACCTGCCTCCGGATGAAGCTCTGCGCCTGCGCGGTGGTGAGCACAGTCCTGTCCTGCGCACGGTGCTGGTTGAACAACTCCATCGACTGAATCCCGAAGTTGTGGACTCGGTGACCAAAGCTGAAGAAGTTGTGAACCGCCTGGTTCGCGTGCGCCCGAACATTGAAGGGAATCTGGAAGCGTGGGAGTATCTCAAAGGACTGAAGACCGTTTTTGTAGAAGCTGAGCGGCGCGAGCGGAACGTGTACCTGCTGGACGCCAGGGATCCCGAAGCGAACGTTTTCCACGTCACAGATGAGTTCCGTTTCACCAGTGGTCGCACGATGATCCGTGCCGACGTGGTGTTGCTGGTGAATGGCATCCCGGTGATCGTGGTGGAAACCAAAGCACCCATCCATCCGGAAGGCATTGCGGAAGCATTTGATCAGATCCGTCGCTATCACGAGCAGGCACCCGAATTGATGGCACAGGTGCAACTTTTTGTTCTCTCCCACCTGACGGCGTTTTTCTACGGTCCTACCTGGAATCTCTCCCGCAAGGCGCTGTTCAACTGGCGGGAACAGGTAGGGAAGCACAGCCATGCGTCCTTACAAACAAACGTAGCTCCACAACGCGATTTCGAGACGTTGGTCAAAACCTTCCTTGCTCCCCGCCGCGTGCTCAAAGTACTGAGTGACTACATCCTCTTTGTGCGCAAGGATGGCGAGCTGAGTAAGGTGGTGCTGCGTCCACACCAGATGCGGGCTGCGGAAAAGGTGCTACGCCGGGCACAGGATTCCGCAAAGCGCCGGGGACTGGTGTGGCACACGCAGGGTTCCGGGAAGACTTACACAATGATCACCGTTGCCAAGAAACTGCTGGAAGATCCGAGATTTCAAAATCCTACGGTGTTAATGATCGTAGACCGCAACGAACTCCAGCAGCAGTTGTTCCAGAATCTTGCGGCAGTAGGATTCGGTCCGGTGCAGGTGGCTGGCAGCAAACGACACCTGCGGGAGTTGCTGCGGCAGGACACCCGCGGGCTCATCGTGTCGATGATTCACAAATTCGATGATGCTGATGCCAATCTGAACTCTCGAGAAAACATCTTTGTGCTGATCGACGAGGCACATCGGTCCACCGGTGGTCATCTGGGCAACTACCTGATGGGCGCATTGCCCAATGCAACTTTCATCGGCTTTACCGGCACCCCGATCGACAAGACGGCGTATGGCAAAGGCACCTTCAAGATCTTCGGAGCTGAGGATCCCAGAGGGTATCTGGACAAATACTCTATCCGCGAATCGATTCAGGACGGCACAACGGTGCCGCTGCACTACCAGATGGCGCCCAACGAGCTGATCGTGGATCGGGAAGCGATGGAAGAAGAATTCTGGTCAGTAGCGGAACTGGAAGGCGTTGCCGATGTGGAAGAGATCAACCGTGTGCTGGACCGCGCTGTTTACGTTGAAAAATATGCTCAAAAATCGGGAGCGGATAGACAAGATCGCTCGGTACGTAGCCGACCACTTCCGCACTTACGTAGAACCGATGGGCTATAAAGCGTTTCTGGTGGCAGTGGACCGCCAAGCCTGTTGCCTGTACAAAGAAGCGCTTGATCGCTATATGCCTTCCGAAACGAGCAGGGTGGTCATCAGCCGCGGGCACAACGATCCGGCTGAACTGCGGCGGTACCATCTGAGCGATAGTGACGAAGCGGCGGTGCGCAAGGCATTCCGAAAACCGGACGAGAAACCGCAAGTCCTTATCGTCACCGAAAAGCTGCTCACTGGCTACGATGCACCAATTCTCTACTGTATGTACCTGGACAAGCCGATGCGGGACCACGTGCTGCTCCAGGCTATTGCTCGCGTCAATCGACCGTATGAGGACAACGAAGGGCGACGCAAGACCAGCGGGCTCATCGTCGACTTCGTCGGGATCTTCAACAACCTGGAACGTGCCCTCGCATTCGATTCCCAAGACGTAGAAGGAGTCGTGGAAGGGCTGGATGTGCTCAAAGAAGAATTTGCCCGCCTGATAGAGCAGGGACGGGCGGAATATTTGCCAATCTTCTGCGGGAAGGACGAATATCTTGGAGCAGAAGCAGTACTGGAACATTTCCGGGACAAAGAGCGTCGGGAGAAGTTTTACACCTACTTCCGCGAACTGGAAGAGACATACGAAATTCTCTCCCCCGATTCCTTCTTGCGTCCTTTCCTGGAAGACTACCACAACCTCGTAGCAATGTATCGACTGCTGCGCTCCGCCTACGAGCCACGCATTCCAGTGGATAAATCTTTTTTGCGCAAGACCGCCGAGATTGTCCAGAAGCACACCGCAACCGAGGTCATTCGCGAACCGGAAACAACTTACGAGATCGGCGCTGGGACGCTGTTGGCGCTTCTGCGGAAGCAAGAACCGAACACGGTGAAGGTTTTCAACCTCCTGAGGGAGCTCGATCATCTGGTAGCAGCGAAAGGCACGGAACAACCCTATCTGATTCCGATCAGCGAACGAGCAGAAGCCATTCGCCACGCCTTTGAAGAGCGGCAGATAGATAGCCAGGAAGCTCTCAAGCAATTGACCAAGTTGATCCACAAACTGGGAAAAGCGCAACAGGAGCAACGGCAAAGTCAACTTTCCGACACAGCCTTGGCTCTTTCCTGGTGGCTACAGGTACAGAAAGACAGAAGTGAGGCAGAAGCCCGAACGTTAGCCACATCACTGGAAACTGTTTTCCAGAAATTCCCCCACTGGAACACCAGTCGAACGCAGGAGCGGGAGCTGAGAAGTGAACTCTACAAGGTACTGCTCCGGGAAGCCGGGGTTCAGGATGTAGTCCAGTGGGCAGATGAAATGTTGACATTGCTTCGGAAAGCAATTCAATGAGCCGGCTGAAGAATCCGCCATTGGAAGAATCTTTTCCGGAGACAATCAACCGGGAACTGCTCATTGCAGAAGTCTACACGTGGGCACATCGCATCGGCGTTGCAGAGCGGCTGCGAGAGATTCACATTCGCCCAATGAAGCGCAAATGGGCAAGCATTTCCACCCGGGGTCGACTCACGCTGAACACAGAACTATATACCCAGCCAGCCGATTTCCGACGAGAGGTAATCGTCCACGAACTGCTGCACCTGAAACTCAACAGTGGTCACCACGGCAAACTGTTCCGGCGGTTGCTCCAGAGTTACCTGCGGAAGTACCAGTAGCGCCCACGGACGCACCTTCGCAGGTGCTCCTGCAATCCAAAGCGGATGCGGCAAACAACCACACAATCGGCAGGAGTAGGGGTGCAGCGACGCTGCGCCCAGTGGGCGACCAGCCGGGTCGCTCCTACCGGTGGGATGCGGGCAACCACAGGGGCTACCCCTCCGGAATTGCCGAAACTTTCCGCTACACGAAGACTGGGGTAAGGAGGAAATGAGGTAGCGTGCTGTTCTCAGAAGCAGCGGCAGCGCAGAACCCTAAGGGGGGAGCTGCGTCGTCAATGGCGTTTCAGGATGCGATCGGGACAAAGAGGGAGTCGCAATGCAGTCGGTGCGCGTGGTGCTTCTGGGAATTGCCCTCCTCTGGACACTGGGCTGGATGCCGCAATCTGGTACGGAGATTCTTCGACGGGCGGAGGAGAAGCTGAAGGGGAAAACCAGCGAAGGGGTGCTGGAGATGGAGATTATCAAGCCGGACTTTCGCCGCACTCTGAAACTCCGCAGTTGGTGGGTGGGTAACCAGAAAGCGCTCATCGAGATTATCGAGCCGCCACGGGAAGCGGGTAATAAAACGCTGAAAGTCGGCAGTAACCTGTGGATGTACCTGCGCAATACGGAGACCACGATCCGCATTCCACCGTCGATGATGCTCCAGTCGTGGAATGGGTCAGATTTTACCTACGATGATCTGGTGCGAGAGTCGAATTTGCCACGGGATTATGAGGCACGCCTGCTGGGCGCTGATACACTGGAAGGGGTGCCGACCTGGAAATTGCTGTTGACCCCCAGACCCAATGCGCCCGTGGTGTGGGGCAAAATTCTCTACTGGGTGCGCCAGAAGGATTACTTGCCGGCAAAGGTGGAGTACTACGATGAACACGGGCGGAAGGTGCGAACGTTTCTGTTCCAGAAAATCCGACCGGTTGGCAATCGCCGGATTCCCACCGAGTGGATCGTGATCAACAACCAGAAACCGGGCAATCGCACCATCATCCGCATTCTCCAGATGCACTTTGATCGCCCAATCCCGGATCGAATTTTTTCACTGGAAGAACTGGAGGGATAAGCCCGTGCTGCTTTTATTGCTCCAGACAGCGTGGCGGAATCTGTGGCGGAACAAACGGCGCAGTTGGTTGACGATCGGCGCTATTGCGTTTGCGCTCACCTTAGCACTGTTCCAACGAGGAGTACAAATCGGTACGTATGAGCTGAACATCTCGTCGGTGACGAACTACCTGACCGGTCATCTTCAGATTCAGCATCGGGAGTATCGGGAAACGCCGACGTTGCGAAAAAGTTTCGTTTTCACCGATTCGTTGCAGCATATGATTCGTTCGATCCCTGCAATCCGTGCCGCTGTGCCGCGGATTATCGCTGGCGGCTTGATCAGCGACCGACAGCATACCTTTGGCGTAATGATCTGGGGCGTTGCCCCTGCACTGGAGCAGCAGGCAACGACGTTGCCGGAGAAGGTCAAAAGTGGACGGTGGATTGCCAGACCGGGCGAAGCGATTGTTGGCATAACACTGCTGAAAAATCTGCGCCTGGCAATCGGGGATTCTGCGATTCTGCTGGCGCCCGGCTACGATGGCTTCCTGGGTGATATGTATGTCCGCATCGTCGGAACATTCCAGACGGGATCGCAGGAGCTGGACCGCACCGGCATCATTCTCCATCGCCGTGATGCAGATTTCTTGCTCAATCTGCACGGACGCATCACGCATCTGCTACTGCTGGTAGACGCTTTTGATGACATCGATCCGGTAAAGCACCAGTTACAACAACAGTTGTCCGATCCGCTGACGGTCCTGCGATGGGATGACATCGTACCGGCTATGAAGCAACTTATCGAGCTGGATAACATCAGCGGTATCCTCTTTCTCACCATTTTGCTGGTCGTTGTTGGGTTCGGTATCCTCAACACCCTGTTGATGGCGATCTCCGAGCGATTTCGGGAGTTTGGTGTTTTGTTGGCAATTGGAATGCCGAATTCGCTGCTGGCGTTGATGGTCTTTTTTGAAACCGTATGGATGATCGCTCTCGGCGTTTGCATCGGCGCCATCGCGGGCAATCTTCTGGTAGCATACTTTGCCGCCTATCCCGTGACGTTTACGGGCGAATTAGCAGCGATTTATCGAGAGTTCGGATTTTTGCCGCAAATGACGGCGACGATGAAATGGTCGCTGTTTCTCCAGACGCTAACGCTGCTGCTTGGAATCAGCATTATTGCTGCCGTTTATCCGATCATCAAAACGGTGCGGCTGGAGCCGTTGAAAGGGATACGGTATACCTGAAATGCTGGTGCAGCTTTCGTGGCGGAATATCTGGCGGAATGCTCGACGGTCTGCGATCGTCCTCAGCTCCATTGTCGTTGGCGTCATCGCCGTGATGTTTTCCAACTCCTTTTCCCTTGGACTGGCTCACCAGATGCTCCAGAGCCAGATTCGCCTGCACACGACCGATCTGCAAATTTTGCACCCGCGCTATGCCGAAAATCCCAGTCTGGAGTACAGCATCGCCCAGCCGGAGCAGGTGCTGGCACGAATTGATACGCTGTCCGCCGTCGCTGCCGCTGGCATTCGACTGGAACAGTTCGGACTCATTAACAGTGCCCTGAATTCCTCTGGAATTACGATCGTCGGTGTTCAGCCGCAGCGAGAACGGCATCTGACGATCATCGCTCAGTCGATCCGCTCCGGACGTTATCTCAGCGGCAATCCTTACGAAATTGTGGTCAGTGAGGAGACGGCGCGCAAGCTGGAAATTGGCGTGGGGGATAAAGTGGTACTGATGGCTGCCGATCGCACTGGCGAGATTCGGTCGGAAGTTGCAACCGTCGTCGGTATTTTCCGCACCTTCAACAGCGATTTCGATCAAATGTACTGCTTCGTCGCACTGCCGTTTCTGCGCGCAATGGTGCGAGCAGATTCCTTAGCGAGTGCCATTGCTGTCCGGATTCATTCAACCGAAGCGGTGGAGGAAGTGCAGCAGCAGATCGCGCCCCTACTACCACCCCCATTGGTCGTGCTCAGCTACCGCCAGTTGCTGCCGCTGCTGTCCTATATGATCGAGATGTACGCTCAACTGATGTGGATTTTCTACCTGATCGTTGGTGCGGCAATGATTTTTGGCATCGTCAACACGATGCTGATGGCGATTATGGAGCGAATAACGGAATTTGGTGTGCTGCTTTCTATCGGTATTCCGCCGGCGAAACTGGTGGTGCTGATCCTGCTGGAAGCAGCGTGGCTGGGCATCCTGGGCGCTTTCGGTGGGGTTCTGGCAGGATCTGCGCTCATTGCTGCGCTGCAATCGACCGGCATCAATCTGGCGTTTTTCTCCGAAGGGCTGCGCTCTCTGGGCGTTGCTGCCATCGTCTATCCGGTGCTGGTGCCGCAGCAGATTCTCAATGCCCTCATCTTTGTTCCCCTGATTACAACAGCAGGAGCACTGTATCCAGCGTGGAAAGTCTATCGGCTGCAACCGGTAGAAGCTTTGCGGTTTGTTTAAGGAAAGGTCGTTGCGAATGGAAGAAGTTGTCAGAGTTGAAAAGGTGACGAAAATCTATCGGGTGGGACCGATTGAGACGGTTGCTTTGCGCGAGGTCTCATTGCGCGTCGTGCGGGGAGAGTTTACCGTCCTGGCGGGACCATCCGGATCGGGCAAAACGACGCTGCTGAATATTATCGGCACCTTAGACCAGCCCACGTCGGGCGAAGTATGGATTGGCGGTAAGCGGATTGCGCAACAATCTGCTGCAGAACTTGCCCGCTTCCGGCTTTACCATATCGGCTTTGTTTTTCAGGCGTACAATCTCATTCCCGTGCTGACGGCATTGGAGAACGTAACGCTCCCGCTGATTTTGCAGGGGGTTGCAAAAAAAGAGGCAGAGCAGCGGGCAGAGGCAGTGCTGGAACAGTTGGGGATTGCGGAGCTGCGGGCAAAGAAGCCAAACGAAATGAGTGGGGGACAGCAGCAGCGGGTTGCGATTGCCCGTGCGATGGTAACCAATCCGGCAATCATCTTAGCAGATGAGCCGACCGCGAATCTGGATAGCCACACCGGCGCGCATCTGCTGGATCTGATGCAGCAGATGAATGAAGAGCACAACGTCACCTTTTTGTTCGCTTCCCACGATCCGCAGGTTATCGATCGAGGACGCCGGCTGATTTCCCTCCACGATGGTGCCATTGTTCGCGA
>JALWJX010000109.1:5468-26242 GCA_026996895.1 Candidatus Kapaibacterium sp. | reverse complement strand
GTATATCGCTTGAGGCAGCCGGCTGTTTGTGATCCTGGATGGGGCCCGTCCTCGAGATGAAATCCGTTCCAGTTCGGCAGCGGCATCATAACAGTTGGCAGATGGGACAGAGACGACCGCTGCTTGCAATCGTGCTTGCCGCTCTCATCCTTTGCCAGCTGGCGATTGCTATGCCGGATCGGATTTCGGGGAGTGGCTATGGACTGACCTTCCCGATCTTTCAGCGGCATCCGGAGCTGCTTCGACAGCTTCTGGGATTGAAAGAAATGCTGCTGTTTGACATAACCCGGCTGCGACTGCGTCCCACCGTCCGATTGTGGCGGGGGGCAAAAATCCGGCTGGAGTACGAAATGGACTTTGTAGTATCGCCCGACAGCATTCCGCTGAATCCTTTCTACGACGCAACTTTTGGCGGGCAACTGCTGGATCTGCGGTGGCTACCGGTGGATGAGGCGAAGTTCAAGTTCTTCCACTTTATCGATCGCTTGTTCTTCCAGCAACGCTTTGCTGGCTGGCGCATTACCCTCGGACGCCAGCGCATAAGCTGGGGCACAGGACGCATCTGGCGTCCGATGGATCTGTTTAACCCCATCAATCCGCTGCGGTTCGACAAACTGGAACGGGAAGGAATCGACGCTCTTACCCTCCACGCTTTCCCGTCGCCCCTGAGCACCATTGCAGTGGTTTACAACCCGGAGCAGCAGTGGCAGTATCACAATGTGGCGATCTATGGACAACTGCTGTGGCGGGAATGGGACTGGGCAGTCCTGATTACCCGACACCGCAATCGCTGGCAATTCGCTGCTTCAGCAACCGGGAATCTTGGTGAAGCGACGCTACGGTTCGAAGCATTGTGGAATGCTTCAACCGGATTGGTACAGTGGGTGATGGGCATCGATCACCAGCTTACCCCTTCGTTCTATGCCGCCGTCGAAATCTTTGCAAATTACCCTCCCGATGATGCCACCTTAGCCCTGCTCTTTGGCGAAGTGTTCTCCAACGAATTCTACCGTGGACACTGGTACTCCGCTGTGTTGATGCAGTACCAGTTGACACCGGCGACATCCGGTTCACTCCTGCACCTGCACAACTGGTCCGACGGCAGCGGCATTCTCAGCAGTGAAATCCGCTACGATCTCAGCGGGCAGGCAGACATTCGGGCGGGCATCCAGGTGCCGTACGGCGACCGCACCGCTGAATTCGCCCTCCTCCCCCTTTCCGCCTTCCTCCGACTCTCCTACTTCTTCGCCGTGTAGCGCGATGTGCCTGCATCGTAGGGGCGCCCCACTGGTCGCCCATAGGGGCTTCCCCCCTAAATGATCACCGGGAGCACACACTCTTAGGTGTGCATTTACCGGGAACGCACCCTTTAGGGTGCAAAGATGCCGGCTCAAGTCGGCGCTCCCGGTGTCGCTTTTCCGGAATCTCGCACCACGGTGGACTGTTGAACGTCAGCAGGCGGGTGAAGGATAGCGAATGGGAAAGGATGGATCGGCTTTTGTCGGAAGAGCAGGCGGTGGCCTTGTATCGAACGGCGCAGGCTGTAGCAGCGGACCCCCGATACCGCTCGGTTCGGCAACTGTATGTCCAGATTGTGGAAGCGGCAACGGAAGCACTGCCGATTGTGTTTCCCAACCCCGCCTCGCGGCTATACTACCTTCTCAATACGCAGGAACTGCCGGATGCGCTCCGGGAGGCGCTGGAAGTGGTCGCTGCGTTCTTCCACTCCCGTTCCAATCGCCCGGAAGTACCCTTCGACACCATTGTGCGGACGCTGGCGGAACTGATCGCTGCACTCTCCGGTGTCCCTATCCCTCCGGAACTTGCAGCGGAGATAGAGGCAACGGTTATGGTGCAACCGGAACAGTTGCCGCTACCGGATCAATTTCCGCTGCTGGATGTACGCGTTGAAGCCGAAGGGGAACCTGCCACCGGTGGCTGGATGATCCGTGCCCGTTCGCCCCTCACCGGATCGATTCAGGTTCTTCTGACCTCGCCGTGGGATAAAAACGGACCGGTGCTCTGGAAAGGGGCAACGGTACGGCTATCGAATCTGAAACGTATCCCAGAACAGAAACGCGCCTATACGACAACGGAAACCTCAGCGGTTGTCGTTGAACCGGATTATATGGTCGATGTTTCGGAGCTGACCCGTGCCATCTATCGCTCCTCTTTTGATCTGGAAACGCTGGTACTGAGCTGGTTTGAAAACCCACTGGAGTTCAAACCGGCGCTGATTCGTGGTGTGATCATCAATGAATGCCTGGACCTGCTCCTGCTCCATCCCGATTGGAATGATCATCACATTCTCCAGGCGGCACTGCGACAAAATGCGGCGCTGTTTGCCGGACTGCCCGATGACGCCATAGCAGCAATGGTGAAATCAGACATCGAGCAGTCTGCTCCCACTCACCTATCGACGTTGCGTGCCGTGATCAGCTACTACCGCAGCAACGGCACCGTAATCACCGCGGAACCCACTTTTTTGTCAGCTCGTTACGGCATCACCGGTCGGCTCGACCTGCTGATTGAATACTCGCAGCAACCGCCTCGCAAGGATGTAGTGGAATTGAAAAGCGGAAAGCCACCGGGAGGCACCGAAGCAATGGAAACGTCCTGGAAAACTGGTCGCCTTGCGCTTCGCTTTGAACACGAATTGCAGGCAACCGCATACAATCTGCTGCTGGATGCCACTTTTACCCGACGCACCGGCGCCAGTATGATTCTGTACTCTCGCCTTACCGACTGGCGCTTAGCACTGCGGAATGTGGACAACACGTGGAGGGCAAAGCAGCGGCTTCTTCTGTTTCGCAATTTTCTGGTAGCCGCCCACTTCCGCTTTGCCATCCGCCGCCTGCATCTGGATCACCAGATTGCGGCGATGGTCGCTGCAACAGCGCCGGAATTTCGGGCAGCACGAATCCTGCAGACCCAGCGGCGATGGACTAAACTGACTCCTGCTGAACAGATGTATTTCCAGCGTGCAGTTGAATTCCTGTTTCGAGAACGATGGGCAGCGCTGCGGGGATACAGCACACGCAGCGTTGCAGCCTCGGCATTGTGGACAACGTCGTTGGAAGAAAAACGCCGGGGGTATTTTGCCCTGACCGATCTCGAACTGACGGATATCCGCTCCAATGATCACCGCCTGCTGCTCCAATTCCGACGCACCGACTCCAAACCAATCCAGCTTCGGGACGGCGATCGTGTCCTGCTCTACCCTCACACGGCAACCAGTGCCAGTCCGGAGCAGCAGCAACTGCTGCGCGGAACGCTGCGGCGAATAACGCCAACGACCGTTCGCATCGAGTTGCTCAATCCCATCACGCACCCGGAATGGTTGCAGCAATGGGAGCGGTGGGTGATCGAGGAAGACCTTAACCTGAGCCTGTTCAACCGATGGTTCGCCAATTTAGCCCTGCTCCTTTACGCAACGCCGAAGCGGCGCCGCATTGTTCTGGGACTCCAATCACCGGCGCCGGCAACGCCGGAGCTGGATCTACCATCCTTCGACTACCTGACCGACCACCAGCGGGAGCTTCTCCGCCGCTGTCTGGCATCACCCGACTATTTCCTGGTGCAGGGACCACCGGGAAGCGGGAAAACGTCGCGCTTTCTGCGGGCGCTGGTCGATTTCTTTGTTAATCACCAGCAGCAGCGCGTCCTGCTGCTGACGTACACGCACCGGGCTGCCGACGAAATCTGTCAGGTGCTGAGCACGCTGAAAGTGCCATTCCTGCGCCTGGGCACGAACGCCAGCACCGAATTTCCGCAGGCAACGCTATCGGAGCAGATCCAGACGGTGCCACCGGAAGCATTACCCGGTGTTGTTCAGTCGCATCCGTGCATCGTCTCGACGGTTGCCACTTTAATCGGCTCACCTGAATATCTGCTCCACTCCTTCGATGTCGCCATCGTCGATGAAGCTTCCCAGTTGTTAGAAACCCACCTGGCAGGAATCCTCAGTGCTGTGCCCCGGTTCATCTTGATCGGTGATGAAAAGCAGTTACCAGCGGTCGTGCAACAGCGCCCACCCAGAGCGCCGCTGGATCCTGAGCTGGCGGAACAGTACTATACATCATTTCACGAATCGTTGTTCAGCCGACTCCTGCGGCAAGCACAGCAGAACGGCTGGCACTGGTGCTATGGGATGCTGACAGAACAGGGGCGAATGCACGTGGAAATTCAGCAGCTTGTGAACGCCCTTTTCTATGACCATCACCTCCGTCCGCTCCACCTGCGGCAATCCGCATCTCACTCGCCGATTTTCACCGCCCTGCCGCCCCATCCACTTTTCCAGCTTCTGCAAACCCGCCGGGTCCTCTTTGTCCCCACGCCCCGCGGGCAGCAAGCAAAGCTCAACGAAGTTGAAGCGGAATGGATCGGCAATTTTGTCAACACCGTAGCCCACTTTGATCCTGACTTCAACAGCGATCGCATCGGCGTCATCGCTCCGTTTCGGGCACAAATTGCATTGATCCAGCACCATTTCTCTCCAGCCGTTGCATCAATGGTGACGGTGGATACGGTGGAACGCTTCCAGGGTAGTGAGCGCGACATCATCTGTCTCTCCCTCTGCCTTCATTCTCCCCAACTACTTATGCACGTTCAGTCCCTGGATGCCGATGGTGCCATTGATCGTAAATTGAACGTTGCCCTGACCCGCGCACGCGAGCATCTGCTGATCTTCGGCACACCGGAAGTGCTGGAAACCGATCCCATCTACCGCCAACTGCTGCACATGCTTCGGGAACACGATCGGATCATATCCGATCCCTCCTCTTTGTTTAATTCGCTGCCGCAGCTTCTGTCATAAAACTTCACGCTTCATCTGCCGGAAGCGTAGCTCTCAAGCGTGCAATTTCCGGGAGCGCACGCTTCAGTGTGCCTGGGAGCGCACCCTTTAGGGTGCAAAGATGCCGACTAAAGTCGGCGCTCCCAGCAGCAGCGTCTATCCCCTTGCCACATTCCACCTGTAGGAGCGACCCGGCTGGTCGCCCATCCGTAGGGGCAAACCCGCGTGTCTGCCCATCCCTGTAGGGGCGACCGGCTGGTCGCCCATCCCGTAGGGGCGCAGCGCCGCTGCGCCCCTACACGATCACCGGGAGCACACCCTTCAGCGTGCATTCTTTTGCCGACGAAAGCCGGCGCTCCCGGTGTGCGCCGATGAACACTGGGCACTGTCACCTTCACAGCTCATTATTGTAAGCCTGGCTGTCGCTCCAGCTTTCTCCATTTTCCACCGGTGCGACAGCAGGGCAGTCACACTTTGAAACAGCACAACTTTTTTTGAAAACAGTGTCTGCAAATTTGACCTCTATTCCAATCAGGATATGTAAATTTGCGCTGAATATAACAACAAAGGGGTACAGAACAATATGAATACCGCTTTGCCACCCGTGGAAATATCCAGCAGCCTCCCCATCGTATGGGCTGCTGATGTCTCGGCTTTTCTAATCTTTACAGCCTTACTCGTTGCTATCGGTGCTTTTGCCGGGCTCTGGAGACTATATCAGGAACTCCGCAGTGCTGCACAGGCAGCATCCAGAATCGTCGACGGTGAAAAAGTTCCATTGACGGTGCGGAATGCAGCGCTCCGCAAGCTGCTGGAATTGCTTCAGCGGCAGGTACAGGAACGGCAGCAACTGGGGCAATACATCCAACGCATAGCTACTGGCGATCTTACAATGGCAGTCCCGGAGACCAATGCTTACTTCCACCACTTTGCAGCAATGGTGCGGCAACTCCGATCCATTGCTGAACGCCTTCGGAAAACAGCACAAATCCTTGCTTCGCTCCGACAGCGGTTGCTCGCCGCTGTGGAAGGAACACAACAGGCGGCTGAACGAACAGCCAGTTTCACCACCGAAGCGCTCCAACTCGCAGAGGAAGAGCGCTCCATCGTCCGGCAGGTGGGCGAACACTTAACCCTTGCGATGCGAGAACTGGACGAGCTGGCACGAATGGCTGCTGATCAGATGCAGCACGTTTACGCTGCGCGGCGAACAACAGACCGAATGACCAGGGAACTTCAGCAACTGTTCTCCACCGAAAGTTCCGACGGCAAAGAGAGCATCATTCAAACGCTCCACAATGTTATGCAAACGGTCACGCAGCAGGTACATACACTAGCGAGCTTTTCGCAACAAATCGGCAGTATCGTGGAAACCATTGATGAAATCTCTTCGAAAACGACGCTGCTGGCATTCAACGCTGCTATCGAGGCTGCTCGGGCAGGAAAAACGGGCAAAGGCTTTGCAGTCGTCGCAGAAGAAATTCGCCGCCTGGCGGAAAGCACCAGGACATCGTCCGAAGAAATTGCCCAACTGATTCATCAGGTCCAGGAGCGGATCCAGCAAACGATGGAGATTGTCGAAACCGGGATGCATCAGATCACAGAAAAAGCACAGGACGTTGGAGAAAAAGTCACAGCAATGAGCAAAGAGCTCACACAAACCATTCAGCACGTGGTTACCATCATCGAGCAGAATACAGCTTCGCTGGAACGCTTAGCAAACAGCTCTCAGGAAATTCAATCGATGATGGAACAATTGCAGCACGCAGCCAATCGCAGTCACGACGCCAGCGAAACAGTACTCAAAGCTACAACGGAAACTATGCAGCAAATTGCAGCAGTTTCGACTGTCAGCAAGCATCTAGCTGACATTGCAACAGCCGTCGAGATTCAAGGTCGTAGCTTCAAGCTGTCTGCAGGGGATCGTGCTATGTTCCCTATCCTCTGGACAGAAAATCTCCGAACAGGAGAAGAAACAATAGATAGACAGCATCAGGAACTTATTCGCAACATCAATGCACTCTTAGATGCAATGGCAACCGGCGAAGGGCAACAAAAGCTGAATGAAATCCTCCAGTTTCTGGAAAACTACGTTCACGAACACTTCCACTACGAAGAAAACTGTATGGACCGCTATCGGTGTCCGGTCGCCTCTAAAAACAAGAAAGCTCACGATGCCTTTATTCAAACCTTCGGACAACTGAAAGAGGAATACCTGCGTACCGGCGCCACGGCACAACTGGCAGAAAAAATTTATCGCCAGGTAGCCGAATGGCTGATCAACCATATTGCAGGCATCGACACTGGCTTGCGACAATGCATCCCGCATCAGGTGCGAACATCAAAACGGCAGGAACTTCCCGTAGTTGAAGTGAATCCCAATGCTTAGCCAGCACTAAAAATTCCGCACCTGTGGAAAAGCTCTTATCTCAGCATATACTGTTGTCCCCCATCCTTTTCCTCTCCCACCGGGGGAGGAAACTTCCTGTCTGCTAAAGCCGGCACTCCCAGCGGCGACGTCCATCCCCTTGCCGTTTCCCATCCGTAGGGACGACCCGGCTGGTCGCCCGTAGGGGCGAGCGCCGCTGCGCCCCTCCATGTTCACCGGGAGCACACGCTTCAACGTGCATCGTCCTTGTGCACTGATGGTATGCTTCCGGGGACTGTCAATGAACTGTGTCTCAGAATGCAGAGATGGAACAGATGAAAGCCCTTTCGACAGACACGTCTACGAAGTTTTGCTCAACGCCTTCTTTTTGAGCTCTGCAATGTGCCACGTAATATTGATTTCCTTGGGACACACCTCCACACAATTAAAGATCGTATGGCAACGCCAGAGCCCATCTTCCGTATCCACAATTGCCAGCCGCTCCGCAGCCGCACCATCGCGAGGATCAAACACAAATCGGTAGGCTTTCAACAGTGCCGCAGGACCCAGATAGTCAGGATCTGACCAGGATGAAGGACAGGAGGTGGAACAACAGGCACAGAGGATACATTTGGTTGATTCCAGAATCCGATCCATTTCCTCCGGCGCAACCCGGTACTCCCGCCCATCGGCTGGCGGTTCTTCTTTGGGAATCAGGTAGGGTTTCACAATTTCGTACTTCTGGAAAAATTCGTCCATTTCCACAACCAGATCCTTGACGATCGGCAGATAGGGCAACGGTTCAATGACCACCGGTTTGTCAATATTGAGATTCTTGAGCAACGTCGCACACGCCAGCGCATTCTGTCCATTGATCCGCATTCCATCCGATCCGCACATACCGTGGGCACAGGAGCGGCGGAATGCTAAGGTTCCATCAATTTCCCATTTGATCCGATGCAAAATATCCAGCACTCGATCCGTTGGATGCACATTGT
The DNA here is from genome assembly GCA_026996895.1 of Candidatus Kapaibacterium sp. Classification (GTDB taxonomy): domain Bacteria; phylum Bacteroidota; class Ignavibacteria; order Kapaibacteriales; family WFXC01; genus WFXC01. The sequence goes on along the minus strand of JALWJX010000109.1, from coordinate 18,081 downwards.
CCAGCGTGTAATCCTCATAATGCGGTGCCTTATCCACATCAGGATTGTACCGGAGGATGCGAAACGTGACCTTCATCACTCAGCCCTTTCTTGCTAAATCGCCCGATCGCTACAAAAGTACAAATATACGAAAACAAAGGAGGGCAAGAAAACGTTTAACAGGTTTTATTGGAGCGATCGTAAACCAACCAAAAACAAAGGGAAAAGCGCGATGCGTGCACTTGTCTTGCTGCTCAGTTGCTTGCTCATCATCCCGGCCTGGAGCCAAGAAAGCTTTATCCGATGGTCCTTTGGTGGCTATGGCGGGATTCACAATAATTTTCACCGAACGGATTTTCCCATTCCAGCCCCGGTAGACACCACTCTTGCGCCTGCTGAAGGACGATTTGATCAGGGCGGCAATCGCCTGGGATGGCACGCCGGCTTACTCGGTGAATATGCTTTTACGCCTCGCCTCCACGCGATGCTCCGGCTCGGTTACCACACTGCCGGCGGGACCATCGAAACAACGGGCAAGCGCCTGATGCCCGGTGATTCGACCGTCCCCCTTCAATTGCAGAGCAGCCTGGGGTATCTGGAGTTGGCGCCTGCGATCGCTTTCTACGATATTGCTGGCATCCCGGCTTTCTGGGGACTTGGCGGCATCGCTGTCAGTGTGCCGATGCTGCAACGATATACCCTGACAGAGCAGCAAACGCAGGGAGACATTCGATATGCCACCGACGCTGATCTTCCGGCAACCACTCGCATCGCCCTGCGCCTCGGCATCGGCTACACTTTTTCGCTCTCACCCCAATGGTCCCTTGCGCCCAGCATCGAGTTTGCATTTCCCCTGAATCAGGTAGCAACAGCAACCAAGTGGCAATCGTGGCGCATTCCACAACTGCGTTTTTCACTCCAGCTTAAATTCAATCTGGCAGAAACAGCTCCACCGCCACCAGTACCGTTGACGTTGCAAATGCAGGTTGGCTATTACGATGCGGTCGGAAACTATGCGCCGCTGGAAAAAATTCGGGTTGAGGAAATCGCCTATGCCGAACTATATCCCATCTTACCCTACCTGTTTTTTGAGCCTAACAGCGCCGAGATTCCACCGCAGTATCTGCAATTCCGCAAAGCGGGGATGTCGGCAGCACAGGCTGGTGATACCCTTCAGGATGCGGTTCGCCAGAACTACGCTATCCTCCAGCTCATTGGTCGACGATTGCAGGAATTTCCAAAAGCATCATTAAAAATTGTTGGCACAACTGATGGCAAGGAACCCTTAGCGATCGCACAACAGCGAGCGGAGGCAGTGAAAGTGTATCTGGTTTCCACCTTCGGCATTGCGCCCGAACGGATCCTGGTCGAAGCGCGCCGACTACCGGAAAAGCCTTCGGCGATCAACGATCCGGATGGACAGGCAGAAAATCGACGCGTAGAGTTTTATCCCTCCATCCCGGAAATCTTAGAACCGGTTTTTGTCGAAAAAGAGCGGCAGCGCATCGCATTTCCCAGCCTCATTGAATTTCGCCCGATCGTATCGGGACTGGACTCATCAGCACTGATTGCGTACACAATGCGCATTGAACAGGCAGGTAAAACCTTCCGGAACATCCGGCGTCGCGGACTCCCATCCATCATCCGCACTATCCGATGGCACATTACTCCCGACGAGTTAGCAGCAGATAACCTTCCGGTGGAGTACCAATACACCCTGCGCGATACGCACCATCGAGAAGCAGCCGTCCAGGATCTCATCCCGGTGGAGTTCCTTTCCAGGCAGCAAAAAGTGGAAAATCGCTTGCCAGACCGTCGTATTCAGAAGTTCAGCCTGGTCCTGTTCGATTTTGACAAAGCCGATTTGACTCCCGCCAACCAGCGGATCTTAGACCGGTACGTGCTGCCAGCTATTCGGTTTAACTCTACGGTGAAAATCTACGGCTACACTGACCGTATCGGGGAAGCGGATTACAACAAACGCTTGGCGCAACAGCGAGCAGAAACCGTCAAGCAGTATCTGGCTTCCAGAGCGCGGGCAAAGCATTACGAAGCTATCGGCGTTGGGGAAGATCTGCTTCTGTACGATAACGACATCCCCATCGGTCGGCAGCTCAGCCGCACTGTCCAGATCATTGTGGAAACGCCGATCAACAAATGATGCGGCTGAACACACGATACAGACGACGCAGCTTCAAAGGACAATGTCCTCTGGATTGGCATTTACTGCTCCTGCTTGTGTTTCTAGGAACTTCTCTGCTGGCTGAAGCTCAGGTGCCAAAACGTGCATCGGACTCTGTCGGACGCCCGCCGGGGCTTCCACAATTCACGCCGGAGCAGGACAGCGCCTATTACCGGGCAATCCGCCTGCAATTGCCACCAGATCTCCGTTTCCAGCTCGATCTTCTGGCGCTCCGCCGCTACTGGCTCGAATACCAGGAGCAGCAACAACGTTCCTTAGCAGCAACAATCCGCTCCCATTTGCAGTTACCGGACACAACGTGGCTGCCAACGCCGCAGGAGCTGGTGCAGTACCAGTACAACTTAGCCCAGGCTCGAACCATCCCTTCGGTAACAATGCAGCAATTTCCGGGACTTACGGGATTGACCATCCCGCTGCAAACTATTGCTCAATTCCTCGGTATCGGTGCCGATACCGAACCGGAAATTTCCTTCCGTCTCCGTTCCTATGCCAATGTGGAAGTAGTGGTCTATTCCCCCCAGGCAAAAAAAATTGCGACGATCGTTCACGGGATGAAAGCACCCGGACGGTATACTATTCGGTGGAATGGGCGAACAGATCAGGGTTATCCCGTCCCGCCGGGTGAATATGTTCTGGAAGTGCGCGTCTCCGGAGCGCAGGATCAATTTGTCCAGCGAAAACTTATTCAGTGGAAAGCCAGAAAATGAGAAACAATGAACGATGGAACTCCAGTTTTCAATGAGCCGAATACGACTGTTGCTCGCAATGCTCAGTTTCTACAGCGGAATGATCCTGACGGTGGGCAGTGCCACCTTTTTCGGCGTTGGTACTGCTGGTGTCATTTTCCAGGCGCTTCCAGCAAAAGACTGGGCAGGCGAGCTCAACGCTCTTATCTTGCAACGTCTGACCATTGTCCAGTTCTTCGGTGAAGGACTCATCCTGCTGGGCATCCTGATTTTTGCCGGCTCTACCGGTAAATTCCTTCGCCGCATTCCGGTCTGGATTGCTTTGCTGATGATCTTGCTTACCATTGGCTACGGAGTAATTCTCTGGGGCTTTATGAACGAGCTCCGAATTGCTATTACCAGCTTTGATCATCCGACTGCGCAGGATCAGCAGTTGATCCAGCAATTCCAGCACTACCATTCTCTCTATACAACGTTGGCAGGGATCAACTGGGCATTAGGTGTGCTTCTCTTTCTCTGGCAAACGATCCAGTTTGCAATGAAACCCGTTGCCCGATCCACATCGACGCCAGCAGAACCGTTGATAACAGTAGAATCTTCAGCTATGGAATCGGATTCTTCAGAAACACAAACAACGCAGGGGCAACAAACAGATGGCGGACAGGAAACAAACAGTGCGTAGCATTTCAGCATTGTGCGATACTACAACGGTGGTAACAATTGATCAGACAGAAGCAAAAACCGAGCATCATCGCTACCAGATTATTCCAGACCCTGAACACTTCGCTGTCCTTAGAGTGCAGAAAAATGGGGAAATCATTCCGAGTTACGTGCGGGTTACCCCGGAATTTGTGGAGGTTGCGCTTCACGGCTATACCTACCGCTTTCAGGTACTGACTGAACAGGAATATCAATTTTACCAGATCGTCCAATCTGCACAGCAGCAGCAGCAGCAACAGATCATCATTCGAGCGCCAATGCCCGGATTAATTAAAGCCGTGACGGTCGAGCCCGGCATCCACGTTGAACACGGGCAGCGCCTGTGTATTCTGGAAGCGATGAAAATGGAAAACGAGATCGTCGCCCCTCACAGCGGTATTGTCAGGAAAATTCATATCCACGCTGGCCAGCCTGTGGAGAAAAACACCATTCTTTGCGTTCTGGAACCTGCATAAAAACTATCAGACGTGCCAACTTTTGCCAGTGATCATGTAGGGGCGCAGCAGCGCTCGTCCCTATGGGCGACCAGCGGGGTCGCCCCTACAAACAGGAATCCGGGCAACTGCAGGAAGTTATCCCTATCGATCAAACCCCCACCGTTAAACGCTGGCTGCTGGCAAACGGTCTCATAGCTCGATTTCTGGCAGCTTGTGTCACAAAAACGGAAGGGACCACACGATGAAACGCTTTGTAAGCATCCTGATGCTGACGACCGCTATTGTCGTACATCCGCTGTTTACCCAACCACAAACGCTGCGCCAGGCAATCCACGATTTTGCACAAAGGGAAATTTTTCCAAAACTTCTGGAATGGAAAGCGGAATTCGACCAGCAACTGGAACCAGCAGATCTGGAGCGGCTTAATCAATTGCGGGAACAGGCTTTTCAGCTTCGTCACACATTCCGCCAGCAACGCCGCACCCTGCTGCACAACCTCCGATCATTGCGCCAACAGCAGGCATCGCCGGAGCAACTGGCGCAAAAGCGAGCAGCGCTTCGACAATTATTCCAGCAACACCGGGATCAGATGCGGCCCCTCGTCCAGGAAGTCCGGGATCTTGCCAGAAAATACCAGGCACCGCTCAAAGCCATTTTCCAGAAAGCAAAGCCCTTCGTGACCCAATGGCGCAAGGAACTTGCCGCACTCCGCCAGCAATGGCGCACTCACCACACGGAACAGAGCCGATACCGGTTACGGAAGCACCTGCGTGCCCCCATTCGTTTTCGACCCGTTATCCGGTTCCTTCTCTGGAATGGCGCGGTACCTGCAGAAGAACCCTTGCAACCCGAAGGCAGGAACACACCATCAAAACGCCCGGTGAAGCAGCAACTGCTTACTCAATCATCCCTTGCTCTTCCCGCTACCGCCGTTCCGCCGTCCTCCCGAATTCACCGGGCAGTGGTGGTAGATCTTCAGGGCAGAGCGGTTTATCAGGCAGACGATCCTTCGCTGCCACTGCACCTGCCATTGCACTCGCTGCCCGCAGGTCCATACTTCCTGCAATTACACCTTGACGATGGAACAGTTCAACAGCTACCGGTACAGGTGATGCACTAATCAGTGTACCCCCTGATGGCGATTCCTCCCTGGTAGGGCGGGAGGAATCGCTCTTTTTCTGACGTGCACGCCCTTTTCGCAAAAAGAAACCTCCCGGTTATCCGTTAACATCCCTTGCCCAAGGGAGAAAAACAACAACAGTGAAGTGGGAATGATTGAATTACCGATCGTAACGCAACCATCGGAAGCGACAACGTACGCAGCAGAACCACAGGGGGAAGAGACGGCGACTCAGGAGCGTCGACTGTACATTGAAACCTACGGCTGCCAGATGAATGTCAACGATTCGGAAATTGTCAAAGGCATTCTGCGCCGATATGGCTTCCGCCCGACGGATAAAATCGACCAAGCTGATGTCATTTTCCTCAACACCTGCTCAGTTCGGGAAAATGCCGAGCGGAAAATTTTCGAGCGTCTCCGTCACCTTCGCCACTTCAAACGCAAAAAAGAGGATTTGGTCATTGGTATTCTGGGATGTATGGCAGAGCGGTTGCGGAAAGACCTGGTGCAGAAAGAACCCATCGTGGACTTAGTCGTGGGACCGGACGAGTACCGCAAACTGCCGACGCTGGTGCAGGCAGCCCAGCAGGGGGAAAAAGGCATTGCAGTAAAATTGAGCCGGGTAGAAACCTACGATGACATTGAACCGCTGCGCACCGAAGGCATCAGTGCGTGGATTTCTATTATGCGCGGCTGCGATAAATTCTGCACCTTCTGCGTTGTTCCCTTCACGCGCGGGCGAGAACGTTCCCGCCCCCTCCGTTCCATCGTAGCGGAAGTTCAACGTTTGTGGGACCAGGGATTCAAAGAGGTCACCCTGCTGGGACAGAACGTCAACAGCTACCGATGTCCCGACACCCAGCAGGACTTTGCAGACCTGCTGGCTGCGGTCGCCCGCGCCGTACCGGCAATGCGTATTCGGTACACTACCTCGCACCCCAAGGATATGAGCGATAAGCTCATTGAAACGATGGCAGCATACGACAACATCTGCAAATACATTCACCTGCCAGTGCAATCTGGCTCAGACCGAATCTTAGCGCTGATGAACCGAACGTACACAGCAGAGCAATACCTGGAACGGATTGAAAAGATCCGATCCATCATCCCTCACTGCACCCTGTCGACCGACATCATTGCTGGATTTCCCACCGAAACCGAAGAAGATCATCAGGCAACGCTGGAGTTAATGAAACAGGTGCGATACGATGGTGCTTATATGTTCAAGTATTCTCCTCGCGAGCGGACGAAAGCGTGGAAGATGGGCGACGATGTTCCGGAGGAAGTGAAGCTCCGGCGTCTTCAGGAAATCATCGAATTGCAGAACGCAATTTCCTACGAAAAAAATCAGGAACTCATCGGCAGCGTCGAAGAAATTCTGGTGGAAGGTCCCAGCAAACGCAATCCTGAGGAATGGCAGGGCAGAACGGACGGAAATAAGGTGACGATTTTCCCGTACGACCAGAACCTGCAACCGGGAGACCGGATTTATGTCCGGATTGTGCGGGCAACCAGTGCGACGCTGTTCGGTGAGCGGGTTGATCAGCCCCATTGAAGTGCCCGACTGGTAGCACAACACAAGAAGGAAACCGTTTTCGTCTCTGGGCTTCGCAAAACGTCAGAGAGAGCAAAAGGGAAAGGTGTAATGGTTACTGTAATGATGATTTTCTTGATCCTGCTGGCAATTATTCTGATCATTGCCGTTCTGCTTCAACCTGGCAAGGGGATGGGACTGGTCAGTGAAGCTTTTGGGGGACTGGCTGGCCAATTCGGTAGCGTCTTTGGAGTGCGGCGAACGGCAACCTTTCTACAAAAAGTAACGATCGCAACAGGTGCTGCCATTCTGGTTCTTTCCCTTCTCACTAACCTCCTTTTCGTGAGCACTGCCAAAGAAGAAGAGCAGCGCCGACCGGCAACGGTAGGTGTGGAATTGCCACCACCGCCGAGCCCGGCACCAGCAACGCCACCGGTGCAACCCCAGCAACCGGCAGGAACGCCGCAGCAACAGGCACCCAAACAGCAGTAACCTTTCGCTTCAACGCCAACCAGCGAACACAATCGCTGATCTTTTCCCTATGCGGCGGAATAAAAAAGCGCTTCGGCAGATAGGGTATACCATTCTCACCCTCGTCGCTGTTTTAGCCAGTTTCTTCCTTGCCCGCTGGCTGCTGCAATTGTTCACCACGCCCGTACGTGCAGAGATTCAGGTTCATCCCGACGTTCTGGTCCTCTCCGATACCACCGCCGCCCGGCTGAGCGTGCAACTATACAACCAACTGGGACTGCCGCTGGATCAGCATCCTCAGCTTATGCTGGAAATCGCTGAGGGATTCGACTCCATTGTGATCGACACGGTTTATCCAGGTGGAGCAATCCTCCGAGCTGGTACTAAACCGGGAGTCGCAATGCTTCGCATCTGGATCGAAGGGTTCGCCTTTCCTTACGAAGTCACTATCCGTGTTCTCCCATTTCCCACAGGCATCGGATAAATCCGATATTCACGCTCCCTTTCCACAGCGCTCCCCCCACCGATACGATGTGGATAGTAACGGAACAGCGTATTGCCAGATCCCAGAAGAGGGTGTTCCTACCAGTAGCAAAACAGAAGGGGTAACCCGCAAACGACCAATGGCAGGTCTACCAGCAGCACCCGCTGGGAGTGCCGACTTCTGTCGGCAACGACTGGGAGCACCTCATCAGGAGCACCGACTTCAGTCGGCAAAAGATTAAAAGATGCACCCAAAGGGTACACTCCCAGCAAGCGGATTTTACTGCAAACCGCAGCGAATTATCGTATCAACCGGAACTCTACGCGCCGGTTTTGTGCCCTCCCGGCTTCCGTTGCATTACTGGCGACAGGATTAGCCTTCCCCTTCCCAACAACACGGATCCGATTTGGCGCAATCCCTAACTGTTGAAGGTAGCGGGCAACGCTTTCCGCACGCCGACGCGAGAGTACAAGGTTGTACTCATCGCTGCCCACACTATCTGTATAACCAACGATTTCCACTGTCAGCTCCGGGTGTTCTTGCAGCAGTTGCGCCAACCGCCGGATTTCTGGCAGAGACTCAGGCCGAAGCTCGGCTTTATTGAATTCAAAGAAAATGTTCTTAAGCTCAAAAGATTGCTGCTGGAGTTGCTCAATGGGTACCAGCGTAATGTTTCGGTGGATCTCCGTTGTATCCGCATATTGCTGCTCGTCCCGAAGATCCAGATGCTGCGACAAAGGATAATAGCCCTCTGCTACCGCATAGAATCCGTAATTTTTGCCCAGTGGCAGTGCAATGGTATACTGACCGGTTTGAGGATCCGAGGATAATTCTCCAATAACCTTACCTGTCTCCAGATCTTCCCATCGAATCTTCGCAAATAAGGGTTGTTTCCCTGGCGATTGGACAGTTCCTGTGATGGTGACCACGTGGGAAGGGCGCGCTTTGTGGGGCAGCGTGATTTTGTAAATATCGTTGGCACCATAGCCGCCGGGGCGAATCTGGGCACAATAAGCATACGACCCGTCCCGACTGACAACGTACCCCCAATCATCATCTGGACTATTGATTGCCGCACCAATATTGACGGGTGCTGACCATTCAGTCCAACTGGTATCGGAAAGGCGAACAGCTTTAAATACATCCAATTTTCCCAACCCGGGATGTCCTGCCGAACTAAAATACAGAGTCTTACCATCCGGATGCAGGAAGGGCGAACGTTCCGCAAAAGGTGTATTGATCACTGGTCCCAGATTAATCGGCGCTGTCCAGCCGGTATCCGTTCGGAATGTAATGTAAATATCCAGATCGCCACCTGTGAGCCCATCTTCCCGGAAAGAATTTTTTCGCCATACTGGCTTTCCGGGAACGGGGCGGTCAGAAATAAAGAGCAGTCCTTTTCCATCCGGCGTAAAGCAGGCATCACCTTCGAAATACTTTGAATTGACTGGCGGTGGTAACGGTTGTGGCGCCGACCACTGACCATTACTATCTCGCCGGGCTAAAAAGAGATCTCCATTGCCAACACCACCCGGATAGTTGCCAAACACCAGCAATTCCAGTCCATCAGGCGACACAGCCAGTGGTGCCTCGTGAGAGCGGGTGTTCAACGGAGGACCAATGTTCTTTGCCACCTGCCACTTTCCATTGCGCCATTCACTATAAAAAATATCCTCCCCGCCACTCCCATCAGGACGATTCGCAGTGCCAAAATATAACCGCCGCTCATTTAAGGTGAGCGTCGGCGCAAATTCGTGATACCGCGTATTAATAGCCGAACCTAAATTCGTAATAACCACGGAATCCCGGGGCTCCCGCAGTATCCGAAGAATCTGCTCAATGCGCTCTTTCCACTGCGGATACTGCTGGGCGTAGGCACGATACAACGCCTGGGCGCTGTCTTCTAGTCCCTGCTGCAGGAAGTATCCAATGTAATTCTGCAGCGCCCGAAAAGCTGGTTCCGACGGCGCCTGCTCCTGAATGAATTTCTGATATGCTGCTAAACGCTGGCGCGTAGCAACCAAATGTACGTATTGCAGATTGCGGTCATATTGCCGATAGTTACCATTCTGTGTTACCGGCGGTGGATAGGAGCGAGTTCCAACGACAAACTCCGTTGCTACAAAATTTTCCGATTGCTGGGTTGCCGATAGAAAAAGCTGGGACATCGTGGCAGCCCGGGTATCCATCACCCCAATTTGTTTGCCCCAGTTCGTCCCTTTTGTGAGAACGGTCAAAAAATACTCTCCTAAAGCAGTCATTGCTGTGATATGGTATCCCTGCTGCCACAACTGCACCAGCGGATAATCGCGGAAAGTGTCCAGTAGTAGAATCTGTTGTTGTTGGTCCGGCTGGTAATTCCAGACGAATAGGAGCGAATCAGCTACAATGGTTGCACATTGTATCTGCCATCCCTGCTCCCACAGCGGTTGCAATTGTTGTTGAATTTCATAAAGCGTCAACGAAGGGTCTACTTTGACGGAAGTTATTCGCTGACGGAGCGGGTTCATTGGTTGCACCAAAAGGCATACCCATTGCTTCCCTTTATGGTCCGCATCGAGTATCATCCACCCCTGTGCCCACAATGTGCGGATGGTATCTTCCGGAAAACCATTTTCACTGAGGATTGTACGATGCTGATACCAATCACCCGCCTCCGTATAGAGAATCGCCCATCGATTGCTACCATAGTGAACCCGAATAGGAAAAAACCCTTTTTGTCGCCGTTCTTCGATCTGCTGTATTGATAGTACAGAATCCAATTGGAAGGAAGTTCCTACGTACGGCGTATTCGCAGTGACCACCAGCGTAAAGACCGTTGCCTTTGCAAATAAATTCACAACGCTGATCCCTGCCACCAGTGCCAAATTCCACCACCACTTCTTCATAAGCTCCCCTTTCAAACACAACATATCCTGTGCTACTGCTCATTGGACGGACGTTTGTCCGCTTTCCTGTAGCTGGAAAACTCAAACTGCTGTTGGCGGATCTGGCGTATTTTGTGTAAATCGAGCGTAAACTCACGGGGTGTCATCTTCGCAAAGACGTACGCCAGCACGGCTGCCAGATCAATATCCGAAACCTTTGGAGACAGAGGAGGCATTCGGCGCCCCTGATACACCACCCCATTGACTTTGATAGGACGCTGCAACCCAAAGACAACATTATGAATAATGGTATCGATCGGCTGCTGTGCCAGATAGTCAGAATTTTTCAGCGGTGGATAAACACCGGGTCTTCCTTTTCCATCCAGACCGTGACAATTGCGGCAATACCATTGATACACCTTTTGTCCGTGTTTTAACAATAGATCCCTCGGTATTTGCTCGATATCCAGTCCCTTCTGTGGTTTCAGCACTTCCGCCATTGTTACTGGTTGCCCCTGTTGCCGATAAAACGCTACCGTATCAGCAGAAACGATGGGACCTAAATTCGTCCACGCATTGTAAACATATGACATCACCTGGGCCAACTGCTGATCTGTTAAGAACTGCGCAAAGGGCTGATGGAAACTTTGGTACTCTTCATTGTTGACCACCATCCGCCCTTTGTATCCAAAAAGCAAAAATCGAATGAGATGCTCCACCGGGTGCGTATACAGATAGTCTGCATTCGCCAATGGGGGAACTTCTCCGGGGATGCCTCGACCGTGACTCTTATGGCAACTGGCACAATAGGTTGTGTAGAGCGGCTCCCCTTCCTGAACGGCTGCCGGGATAACAGACTTATGCTGAAAGAACTCGCTAATCGCTAAGATGCCAAATCCCACAAGAAGCAACAAAACCACAACCAAGACTGCATACTTTCGGCTCCGCGATTCTGTTGGCATATACCCCCACTCCAATTTTGCAACTTCTTACTGCGAAGAAACGCAGCGTCGTATAGCCCCTGGCAGTATTGTAACTGCTGGAACACGCTGCCGCACTCGCTTTGTCTTCTCCTTCTCCACCTGCACAGCGCGCCCAGTGTTTCTCTACCGCCACTTTACGGGAACGACAAGGTGTTGCGGTGCCATTCGGGCAAAGGAGAAAGTAACTTCAATACTATCACCGACCTGCAATGAATGCTGCAACCGAATCAGCATAATGTGATAATCACCGGGACGAAAAGAAAAAGTCGAATGTGGAGGAATTACTACTCCTTCCGGAACTGGCTGCATCATTGCAATTCCATCAGTATGGACCGTTCGATGGATTTCGGTCACCTTCGCCGCAGTACTGGTTACCGTTCGCAGCGTCTCCGGAAAATCCGTGTTGTTCTCAATGACGCCATACAGAGCAGCATTGAACCCCTCTTTTCCCGGCGTAGCCCGAAAATTCCGGAATTCAAGCTCTCTGGTGGAATCAGAGGAAGAACACGACCACAGCAACAAAAGCAGGAAACCAATAGCACCCTGCCACCTCATTGCTGCGAAAGCAACTGCTGAACATCCCGCACTACCTTTTCCACATCTGCCTCACTTCCTTTATACCGCTGCCGTTCTCTCCCTCGGTGGTCGAACAAGCACAGAGCGTCGGTGTGGTTAATGAAATAATAAGCGGTCCCGTCAGGCAATTTTTTCAAAGGAGATCGCACAGCATAAATCTCCATCGCTGACCGCAATGAGTCAATCGTTGCAATAGTTCCCGTCAACAGTCGCCACCGTTTCAAATCCAGTTTATACAAAGCAGCATAATCCCGCAGTCGTTGCGGTGTATCCCGCTGCGGATCCAGTGTGATCAGTACAAACCGCACCGGAAGTTCCTTCGGTATGCGTTTGCTCACCTCGAGAAGGCGATCGGTGGTAAGGGGACAGATATCAGGGCAAGCGGTATAAATGAAAGCCACTAACAGCACCGTATCGCGAAAATCAGCAGGAAAAGTGACCAAATGCCCATTCTGGTCGATAAGCCGAAACACTTTCCGGGAGAGATCATGCTCGACTGGAAATTCGGAGGAACATTGCACGAGCAGGATACCAACAATCAGCAGAAACGGGA
>JALWJX010000109.1:0-5458 GCA_026996895.1 Candidatus Kapaibacterium sp. | reverse complement strand
ATGCTCCGGCGTTTCGTTATTCTGCACCAGTTTGCTGCGTTTCATCTGATGAGGATTCAGTCGCAGATTCCTCTGTGTTTGTTGCTTCGTCCTCTCCGATCACCGCACTCTCTTCGTCTTCAAACTCCTCTTCCTCAAAATCCTCATCATAATACTCCTCCTCTTCCTGCACCAATGGTGCTGGATTATGCGGGTCATACGGCGGTGCTGAGCGGGTTGTGCTGCGCAGCACGTCATAAATAACAGGGATATACGAAAGCACAATAAGAACCACTGCGATGGTTACCCACGGCTTGAAATTCGCCAAGGCTTTGACCGGCCCTTCGTGATACGCTTCTGAGAGCGGGAACTCCAGCTTTGCTTCTTCTTTGGCCGATGAGAAGAAAGTCGCAAAGAAGGTGATAAAGTAAATGGTCACAGCGGTAAACATCAGGATACCGCCAATAGCCGTAATAATCACATACGGTTCCCACTCGGGGCGATAGAAAGGACTATCTGGATTCAGGTATGTCAATCCCAGATTCGTCCGCCGTGGTTCGCCGTGCAATCCCCCCCGCATCATTCCTGTAGAGAAGGTAAAGAGTCCAATCATCCACAGGTATGGAACGATAGTCGCAAATCCCTTGAGCTGCACGGGTTTACCCGTCATCTTTGATACCATATACAGCGACATTCCCAGAAAGGCTAAAAAGACAGGTCCAGCAACGGTCAGGTGGAAATGTCCCGGGATCCAGGAGGTATTGTGTACCAGCAAGTTCAGATTGTAGGACGCATTGACAATGCCCGAAATACCACCGAAGATGAAAATAATGAGTCCAACCAGCAGATAGGGCACCAACCACCGATTGGTATCGAACCACGGCAGCTTTGCCATCCATCCAAATGTTCCAGTTGCTCCGTTTTTTCGCCCGGCATATTCTAAGGAAGCAGCGATCGTAAAAGCAGTAATCAAACTGGGCAATGCGACAGCGAATGTAAAAACAGCGTGGAGGAACTTCCACTCTGAGCCAATACCCGGATCTGCATACTGATGATGGGTACCCACAGGAATAGAGAACACAATGAACAACATAAAGACCAGACGGCCTGCCCAATCGGAGTATAACTTTCCACCGGTCAATTTTGGTAACATCGTATAGTACATCACATACGCTGGCAACAACCAGAAATAGACCAGCGGATGACCAAAGAACCAGAACAACGTTCGCGCCAGCATCACATTGACGCTATCGGTCCATCCCATCGACCAGGGAAAGAGCATAAACAATACTTCTACGGCAACCGGGATCGTAGCAATCTGCCACACAATGAATGTTGCAAAGATCCCTACCACTGCCAGCGGTGTCTTTTGTCCCGGATTCTCACGCCGCCATTGCAGATACACAGGAATCCAGTTCCAGAAAGCGACCCAAGATCCGACCACTGCGAGCGCCAATCCCAGATAAAAGAGTGGATGAGCTTTCATTGGCGGATAGAACGTATACAGCACTGAAGCCTGTCCGGTCAACATTGCATAGGCAGCAAAGACAACGCCGATCACCATCAACCAGAATGACAGCCACGCCACTTTCAGATTGATCGGCTTTTTCAGCGCATACCAGATCAGGGCGTTGCCAAAAGCAACGGCAAAAAAAGTTGTAAACACAATGGCATTAATCACGCCGTGCAGCGTCAATCCCTGATAGTACTCGATGCCCAACGCCTCGGTATTTTGAATCCACCCAGCGCGGAACAATACCTGCAACAACCCATCCAGCACTCCCAGAATCAGCAGCACGGTTGGAATAAACAACAACCAGAGTGTGAGATTCTTAAGCGATTTATCAACTTTCATTTCCCAACTCCTCCTCTGTTTCACCGGCTGCTCCATTCAGTGCCTCATCGGCTCCCATATCTTCCGGCTGAAATTCCTCCGGACTTTTGACAACAATACTGCCAGCCATCGTATGATGGGCAATGCCACAGTATTCGTGGCACAGGAAGTGATAGGTTCCAGGTTCATCAAATTTCACGCGCAGGTAACTAATCTGTCCCGGAATTGCCATCATATTGATATCGGTTTTGTCAATGTGCAATCCGTGGACGACGTCTGCCGAAGTTAAGTAAATATCCAGCGTCGCTCCTACTGGAAGCTCAATTTGTCCAGGATTGAAATACCACATATGCGCTACCATTTGCAACTCATAATGCAGATCATCGTGCTGAATGAGCTGTCCCTCTTCGAACGGCTCCACATCAGTGATACAATCTGGAACCGTAATCCCCCAACCACTGATAGCCGCGACGATTGCAGCCATAAACAGCACCAGAATGCCAATAGACCAAGCCAGTGCCTGCTTTTCCGCCCGATCCATCAGCTTCCCCTTTCAATTAATTCCAGATAAATCGAGCCCCACATTACAATGTACAGCAAAATCAACAGCAGGAAAAAGGTAATCGCCCCTTTTGGGAAGAACTCTTCCCCTTCCACCTTTTCTGGAGCCATTGTGCTACCCCATTTTATGAAACTTCACCCTCTAATGCCCTCGTTTCCAGAAACACCATTGCCTGCGACCGCACCTTCTTTCACTTTCTCTCTCCTTCTGCTCACATCCCTGCTGAGCACATCCTGCCTGCGGCCCCTCAGGAATTGTGGGATCAAAAGAAGCTTGGGCACACCCCTGCTGCGCGCAGCAGCTTATTTCTTGCGCTTCTTTCGCTTCTTCTTGCCTTTTTTTTTGATCGGTCCTTCTTTCTTCGCCTTCTTCACGTCTTCTACTGTGATAACGCCACCGGGATTTCCCCAACTGTTGTACATATACGTCGCAACAGCAGCAATATCCTCATCCGTATATGTTTTTGGCAATGGATTCATCACGCCGTTGTACCGCTTACCGTTGACTTTAATGGGGCCGCTTAGACCAAAAATAATCGCGCGCAAAACGTAAATTTTATCGTGTTTCTTCAACCAATCACTCTTCGCCAATGGTGGGTAGATTCCGGGCTGTCCCTCACCATCCGGACCGTGGCAGGTCATACAGTAGCCCTTATACACCTTTTTCCCCTTCATCATCACTGCCTTGCTTGGCTTTTCTGCCCAGAGTGCTGACAGCGTCAGCCCTGCCATCAGCAGCAATACACCGAGTTTCCGCATTTTGTCTTCTCCGTTGTTGGTAAAACCCACCGTTTTCTACAAAGCTCTATTCAAATTACAAATTTAGGATTTTTTGATCAATTGCCCAAACTTACCGTAGAAGAAATCAAAGCACAAAAACTGAACAGTCCTGGGTGTAACTCAAGATGGGCAGGGGCACAGCCTGCACTTTTGAAACTGCATTTCACAACACCATTTTTACTTCCGATAAACACGTTCCGGATGCTCTTGCACAAATTCTTTCCAGCTCTTGCTATGGTGTTGGGATGTATGCTTTTTCAAGCCGTGACATAAAGCGACGGCTAACGCATCGGTAACATCGTAAAACTCCGGAGTTTCTCGAAGTGCCAGCAGCTTCCGCACCATATACTGCACCTGGGATTTGGCGGCATTGCCCCGCCCAGTCACCGCTTTCTTGACCTCTCGCGGGGAATACTCGACAATTGGAATATCTCGCAGGATGGAAGGAAGCAAAGCGGCACTGCGTGCCTGTGCTAATTTAACCAGAGAAGCAGCATTTTTGCCATAGAACAGCGACTCAATCGCTGTTTCGTCCGGCAAACTGCGTTCAACAACAGCTTCCATCCGACGGAAAATATCGCGCAATCGGAGGGGAAGCGATCGGCGAGATTTGCCCACCTCGATAACGCCATATTCCACAACAGTGAATCGCTGGCCCCGTTGCTCTACTACTCCGTATCCACAGAGCAAACTGCCGGGATCGATACCCAGAATACGCACAATCGTGGCTCACTTCATCTATCAAACTCTACTGCGATTGCGCCTGCAACTCTTCGAGAATTTCGTCATCTACTTCAAAATTCGCATAGACATTCTGCACATCATCGTGATCCTCCAACGCCTCCAGCAACTTCAGTACCTTGCGAGCAACAGCAGGATCTTCTACTTTTAGCGTTGTTGATGGCACAAATTCCACTTTTGCTTCCTTGATACCAAGCTGTTGTTGTTCAAAAAATTGCTGAACCTGCGATAGTTTTCCCGGCTCCGTGTACACAATAAAAAAATCCGACTCTTCGACCATATCCTCCGCATCTGCTTCCAGAACGTATTCCAGCATTTGTTCTTCCGTCATCCCATTTTTCTCCACGTAAAGCACGCCCCGTCGTTGAAAATTCCACGCTACTGATCCTGCTTCCGCCATACTGCCCCCGTGCCGACTGAGCAAGTGGCGTAATTCAGAAACAGTCCGATTGCGATTATCCGTCATAACAGCTATCATCAGCGCTACCCCACCGGGGGCATAGCCTTCGTAGATGACCTCCTCGATCGTGTCCCCCCCCAACTCTCCCGTTCCACGTTTAATTGCCCGTTGAATACTATCGTTGGGCATATTCGCTGCCCGGGCATTTTGAATGGCTATGCGAAGCCGTGGGTTGTTCTCAGGATTGCCTCCCCCTTCACGGGCAGCAATGGTAATTTCCCGACTGAGCTTGGTAAACAACTTGCCGCGTTTAGCATCCATTGCCGCCTTGCGATGCTTGATATTCGCCCATTTACTATGCCCTGCCATCGCTCAATTTTCCACTTTGGACAACTTCGCTTCCTGAAAATACTCCTCCGTAAGACGAAAATCTTTCGCACTGAGATAAATTTGATTCCGTCCATTTTCCTCGATGGAAAAGACCATCGACAACGGCTGGTTGGAACGGAACAATGCCAGTCGCTCTTCTAAATTCTGGGCGACAACATCAATGACAAAATTTCCCTGTTTTGCCCGGAACCGGTAGGTATTGCCGCCACTCCGATATGGCATTTTGACGATTCGGACGTGGTGTGCAACAAAGAGTGGATTCGGATTTTGATAGCCAAAGGGCGCAAACTTTTGTAACCGTCGCAAAAACACCGGTGACAGATCATTGAAATCCAGCTCGGCATCAATCTGCAATTCTGGAATAAAGTGGTATTGTGCTAAGCTCCGGTGCACGATCCGCTCAAATGCTTGGCGAAAAGCATCGACTTTGTGCTGATGGAGAGAAAGTCCCACAGCATAGCGATGGCCCCCAAACTGGATCAGATATCGTCGCAACTGCTTCATTGCCCGGAGAATATCAAACGCCTGAAAACTGCGTGCAGAACCCTTAACCTGTGATTCCACATCGGTCAGTACAACGGTCGGAACGTGATATTTCTCCACCAGGCGACTGGCGATAATGTTAATGACCCCTGGATGCCACTTTGCATTATACAGCACCAGCGAATGATATCCCTGATCCAGATACTGCTGTGCCTGCTCCTGAGCTTCAGCAAAAACCTGATCATCTATAACCCGCCGTTGATGATTCTTACTCTGAAGTTCCTGAGCAT
>JALWJX010000108.1:26911-38889 GCA_026996895.1 Candidatus Kapaibacterium sp. | reverse complement strand
TGCTCAGGGTCGCGTTTGGAGTGGCGCTCGAGCTCAGCAGATTGGGCTGGTGGACGTCTTAGGATCCCTCACTGATGCCATCCGGCTTGCGAAAAAGCGGGCAGGATTAAGCGACGATACTCCTGTCGAGATTGTCGAATATCCCCAACCACCACTGTTCGACATCGCCAGCTTCGCTCCCACTCCCCGGCTTGCCCAGACTTCGTTGCGTTTTGCTGATTACTTACGCTTTCGCCTCCAGCATCAGAGCAAACCGCTCCTTTTGCTCCCGCTGGAATATTTCGATTCGGTTATGCTGGAACTGCTGCGGTATCACCCGTAATTCAGTGCGAAGCTTCTGGAAGCAATCGAATAGCTCGATACTGGACACCAACAATGGCGCAGCATTGCGGAATCAGCGAACAATCCAGACAATTTTTCTTACTTCGCCGACGCGCAGTATATAGGCACCGGGCGGTATCTTCTGCACATCCAGCAGATACCGCCCCGCGGACTCGTGCACTTCATACTCCGTAGCCGGAACAATTCGCCCTTGCAGCGACCAGAGTTCAACAGGAACGGGGCGCCCAGCAGATTCAACAACCAGCCACCGGGCTGTAGGAATTGGGTATACCCGTAAGTCGGACCTTTGCAGTTCCGCAACGGTCGAGATCGCCCGAATTCGGATATCATCCAGATACCATCCTTCATCATTCCCAATGACCCCTGCTTTGAAGCGGAACCGGACAAACAGCAGGGAATCCTGAGCCGTGGGAGGCACAACGACCAGCGTTTCTTCTTTCCAATCGCTGGCATCCATCACGCCATCTTTCCAGGCTGGATAATCTTCCCGATTCGTTGCCAGTAGCTTTTCCCACCGTTCCAGCGTATTCCACGCGATTTCGACAAATCCGGTATCGGTGTGATGAATCAATGCCGCATGCCAGAACCGAATCTGGACGCCCTCTCCTGACTGAACCCGAACAGGAAACAGAATGAGCGTATCCTTTGCACGACGTTCATACCGCTGTCCCGGCGATTCCGTCAGAGCAAAGGGCGGTGAATGCGTAAACTCTCCGCTGCGTTCCCATCCAGCATTGAAATATCTGGGGAAATCCGCATCGAAGTTTTCATCCAGTGTGGAAACCGGGGTACCAACAAACAGCAGTATTCGAGGCGTTCGTTCACTCACATTGGGCGGATCCATAGCATCTGCTACCGCAGCCGCATAGGTATAGAATCCCGGTTGGGGCACGGTATCTCGAATACGAATCACCGAGCCTGTATCCGTCCGGGCTACGGGTATGGTTTTGAGCAATTCCCCATCGCGATACAGCCAAACAGCCGCCAGATTAACCAGAGGTGTCTGCCCATCGGCACGCCGGGCTGGCAGATGCACTTCCAACTCTACCGTTTCGGAGCCAGAGGCAACCAGTTGCATTGCTGGCGGCGCTGGCTGCCGGGCGCCACCGGGATAGCCAATGGTATGCACTGATTTGCTGGTATCCTCCCCGGCAACGACCTGGAGCTCATACAGGACGGTATCAAAAGGAATCAAGCCCGTGTCCAGATACTGGTGCTGGGATCCTGAAAAGACAGCAATGACTTGCGATTGACGCCGCAACACGTACCGGACATCCTTTGCTGAAAGCGGCTGTCCAAACACCCGGGATCGGACCGAATCCCACGATAACAGCAAAGCGGTCGGCTGCTGCGGCAGCACCGTAGCAATGAGCGTATCGACGGGCAGCGGCGCCTGCACATTGACAATTGCCGTATACACATCATTATCCAGCGTACTGACGATGGTATTCCGCATATCCACCCACGAGGGATACACAATACCATCGTAAAACGCACAGCCACTATAATCCCCGGCAAAAGAATTACCCTGAAACGGATTGCGGCGGATATCAGATCCAATATCTGCAACGCGGCGATCGACCCAGGTCAGTCCGCCGTCGGTCGATATGCTTACATAGGTATAGGTCAGAATGTTGTTCGGATCATCCCGGCTATCCAGATACATAATCGCCAGATATCCGGTCACCGGATCCTGACTCATCCAGGGCCAAAACTGATCGTTTGTTGCATCGGAGTGTACGATGATGGGCGTCGACCAGGTTTCGCCGCCATCGGTTGAGCGAGAAAAGTACACGGAGGGAATCGAGTCGGCTGCCCAGCACAGATACAAATACCCGTTCCGTTCGCCCGGCAATGTATCGCATACCAGCACTGGGTACGTTTCCGCTCGCACACCTCCCTTCACTGTGTGCCGTATACCGCCGGGAATCTCCCGTGCTGTGCCCAGCGGCTGATACCGAACAATAATTCTCGGCTCCGAAAAGCTCTGCCCACCATCGGTAGATTTGGCAAATCCAATGCCGTGTTCTGGTCCATAATTCCATACCACATACACTTCCCCATTCGGTCCTGTTGCCGCCAGCGGGAAGCTCTGTCCAAACGTTGTATCCTCTGAAGAATGCGGAAGTCGACGACTCACCGGTACGGGCGCGGACCAGGTTAACCCTCCATCTGTTGAGCGTGCCAATACAATCTGGGTCGAC
Source organism: Candidatus Kapaibacterium sp. (assembly GCA_026996895.1). Classification (GTDB taxonomy): domain Bacteria; phylum Bacteroidota; class Ignavibacteria; order Kapaibacteriales; family WFXC01; genus WFXC01. The sequence continues at coordinate 36,343 of JALWJX010000108.1, read as the reverse complement.
GAATCCCGCGCAATGACCCGCTTCCACGGGATATAAGCGGTAAGCCGATACGGTGATGTGGAACAGTTGTCAACAGTGATGTAGTATTTGTCCTCGAAGGCGGAATCCGGTGTTTGGGGACCCGTATGGAGAATCACGGGGATATGTGCCTGCCAGGTTTGCCCGTTGTCGGTCGTAATCGCAACGAATACCCCATTTTCGCCCGTCCGGGGTTGAGAAACGTCAAACCCACCATAACACAGATAGCCTCTACCGGTTGCATCAAATGCCACGGAAGGATCATTACTGGAAACCCAGTTCGGAAAAGGCTTACCCAGATTCTTGTTGATCCACGTTCGTCCCCCATCGGTCGAAATGTAGACCCAAGTTGAAGAATTTCGCCGATAATCCACGGCAGATGCGATCAAAACCGATGGATTCACAGGATTCACGGCAATAGAGGACTCGTTCTGCACCGGTACTGGATCATTTTCCGGTGAAACGATCAGATTAATGTTGGGAAAATACGAGGGCAGCGGATGTTGCTGAAGCGGTATCTGGAAAGATATTTCTTTTTGACGAATCGGCTCCGGATGTGCCCATCGAGTCAGTCGTTCCTGCCACGCCGTGTCGGCAACTGGCAATGCAGATAGATAAAAAGAAAAAGCGATCCAGAAACAGCACACGAGAATCCCAATCGCCCTCATTCGAAATCCCTTTGCTATTCAACCTGGAAGCTTCAAAATTACAAAAAGCGGTGCAGAGGAATATCAACCATCCAGAGTCACGCCAGGACTTCCTCCTACTCTCTGACACCGTGACCGCTGCTCAGCATCTGTTCGTACAGCGCCCGTATTCTTTGAGCAATGGCTTCACCAGAGAAGTGCTGACGCACGCGATGATAGCCTTTCATCGCAATTTCATCCCGAAACCGTTCATTTTCCACCAAGGCACGCAGGTGTTGCGCCAGCGCCGTATGATCATTTTCCGGGAAGACCAGACCAGCATCTCCAATGACAACGGGAATTTCTCCCGACGACGATCCGATCACAGCTGTACGGCACGCCATTGCTTCAATGAGCACCCGACCAAATTGTTCTTTGCCCTCCTGCGTTGTTCGGGATGGCAGCACCAGTACATCCAGGGCATTCATAATCTCAGGGATACGTTCAGGGGGAACGACGCCGAACAAACGGATCTGGTCTGTCAGCCCTGCTTCTGCAACCATCTGCCGCAGCCATTGTTCATCCCGACCGCTCCCCACAAACACTGCCTGCCACGGCAATGAACGAAGCATCGCCAGTGCCCGAATCAGCAAATCAACACCTTTCAAAGACCACAATCGCCCAACATATCCAATTGCGACAGTGGCTGGATCACCCAGCAGTTCTGCCTTGAGTACCCGTCGCCGCTCCGGTGAGTAAGGAAAAAATTGCTTCGTATCAACGGCGTGATGAGGCAAATAGGTAATTGGTCCCGCATACCCTAAGGCTCGAAAGATGGCTTCCCCTTCACGAGTACCCGTACACAAATGATCAATGCGCCGGAGGGTCCACTGCGTCAGCCGTGGATACAAATATCGTTGAATCTGCCATCGGCGCCAGAGCTGGTAGTAATCGGGCAAATTCCGCCACGATACCAGCAGGATTTTGGGACGTTTCGGGAACTGTCGAACGATGCTAATGGCTTGCAGGGTCACCAGGCTTTCCGGTTCCTCGTGCAAATGTAAAATGTCCGGCTGCAAATGCCAGAGCACGGGATAAAGGCGTTTATAGAAATGCAGATTCTGTCGACCGCTTTTTCCAAAAACCACAGGCAATGGCACCACCTGATAGCTCCCATCACCTCGATATGCCGTTGTGAGGTGTCCTGCTTCCTTATACTGCTCCGGGGTAATCAGGACAAAATCGATATCTGGAGATTGTGCCAGCGGTGAAAAAAACGTGTGATAGGTAGGAACCACGGCGGAATGTGAAATGTAAACGATGCGCATATGAACCTTTACAGCCTTCCTTCCGCATTATTGCTCGCCAGTGACGCCAGTTGATCCCCGGATATTTTACTGTTGTTGCCGGTATGTTCGTTTCTATGTTTTGCAAACTGTCGCACGAAAGGATCACACCCGATGTACATTCTAATAGCCGACGACGAAATCGAGTTCTGTGACACCATTGCGACCCTTCTGCGATCGGAAGGCTGGGAAACGACGATTGCCACCTCTCCTCCTGAAGTTTTACAAACCATTGCAACAGAGGGAGACCGCATTCACGCTGTCTTACTGGACTTAGATTTTCGCCATCCCGAACTGAACGGACTGGATATTCTGCAAAAGATTCGGAAATCCTATCCGACACTGCCAGTGCTCATTCTGACAGGTGCTGGAACTATCGACACTGCCGTCCAGGCAACGCGCCTGGGAGCAATGGCATTCCTCCAGAAAAGCGAGCTTACCCCGGAAAAGATTCGCAAGGAGCTGTACGAAATCGCAGAAAAAGTACGGCAGGAAAATGCGGAGATCCTCCGACAATTAGCAACATTCGGCGTTGTAGGTCGCTCTGCGGCAATGCAGGATGTTGCCCGGATTATCTACCTGTTCGCTCAAACGGACCTGAACATTTTGATCACCGGAGAAACGGGAACCGGGAAGGGATTGATTGCCAGAGCCATTCACGAACTCAGTCCGCGCCGTAAATATCCATTTGTTCATATCGATCTGCCGAATATTCCGCGAGACCTTTTCCAGAGCGAGTTGTTTGGACACAAAAAAGGTGCTTTCACCGGGGCAGATCGGGATAAACAGGGGCTTTTCCACAAAGCAGACAAGGGTACTATTTTTCTGGACGAAATCGGAGACTTAGATCCCGAACGACAAGCGGGATTGTTAATTCCCATCGAGCAGAAGCGAATCCACCGCTTAGGAGATACAAACTGGATCGACATAGATGTCCGGTTCATTGCGGCAACCGATAAAGATCTGGAAGCAGCGATTCAGCGGGGAGAATTCCGCAGTCAGCTTTATTATCGTTTGAATGAAGCCCGGATCCATCTGCCACCACTTCGGGAACGTCCGGAGGATATTCGCCCGATCGTAGAGTACTATGTGCAACAGTTCAATCGACAGAGAAATCAGGAAAAATTTTTTGAACCTGCGGCGCTGGAGCTTCTGGAACAGCAACCGTGGCAGGGTAATGTTCGGGAACTGGTTCAATTCGTCAAGCGATGCTATGAAATCTTCGAAGGACCTGCGATCCGGCTCTCAGATGTTGCCTTGCTCCTGCGCCAGCAAAGCTTATTGGGTGCTCCAACTCAACGATCTCCGCAACCGTCGCCGCAGCCGGGAATCTCCACTTCCCCACCTTCTCCGGAAGTGCAATCTGAACCAGAGCTGGATGGCACACTATCAGACACCGTGCAATCGGTGATAAAGGAAAAGCTGGAAAAGTTACTGGAAAAGCATCGTGGGAATATTACAAAAACGGCACGAGCTTTAGGAGTCAGTCGGGAAACGGTCTACCAGTACCTCCGCAAATACAGTATCGATCCCAACCGATATCGAAAAGGCGACAACAAACATTCATAAAGCTATAGCAGCAAAGCGAGTATGCGTATTTTAAGCCGCTACGTCCTCCGGCTCCTATTGCCGCCATTCCTCCTGGGCGCTGCGACGGTTGTCTTTTTGTTCCTTCTGCAGTTCCTGATGAAATACATCGACCAACTGGTTGGGAAAGGGCTCACCACCTGGATCATTGTGCAGCTTATCACACTGAACTTAGCCTGGATGGTCGTTTTAGCGGTTCCAATGGGGGTCTTAGTAGCAACGTTGATGGTCTACGGCAATCTGGGGGCGACCCACGAATTAACTGCCGTCAAAGCTGCCGGTGGTAGTCCCTGGCACTTGCTCCGTGCCCCTTTTGTCATCTCGATCTTACTGGCGTTAGCGCTCTTCTGGTTCAATGACCGAGTTCTGCCAGATGCGAACCACCGCGCTAAGGTTTTACTCTATGACATCCAGCGAAAAAAGCCAACGTTTGCCCTCACTCCCGGTCAGTTCTACCAGGGCATTGAAGGCTACAGTATTTTAGCCCGCAGAATTGATTCCGTCACCAACTGGCTCTACGGAGTAACGATTTATGAAAACCGGGTTCCGGGGCAATCCGCCGTGCTTTCTGCCGATAGTGCCTTAGCACAATTTACCGGAGATTTTCGATACATTGTCTTGCAGCTTTACAATGGCGAAATCCACCAATACCACCGTTCCGCATCCCACCGAATCCGAAAAATCGTTTTTTCTCAACACAAAGTCTACCTCGATGCTTCAGGATTTCTCTTTTCACAAACCGATGAAGAGCGATTTGTCCGGGGCGATCGTGAACTCAGCATTGCGGCGATGGAGCAGATCGTACAGGCAGCAATGGAAGAACACCGCAAAGCGATGCAAAAGTTCCGCGCAGCCGTGGATCAACATCTGAACTACCTGTTGCTGGGAGTGCCGCCGCCTGATACGCTGGATTCCGGTGTTCGCAAGCCAATCGTGCAGCAAATCGATCGAGATCTCAACCAGCTCCAGTTACAAATTCTGAGTCCTGCAAGCCAGGCTCACGCTGCAGTTCTCCGAGCAAACCGCTATCGAGTCGAGATCCAGAAAAAGTATGCCATTCCTGCCGCCTGCATTGTGTTTGCCCTCATTGGTGGCTCCTTAGGAATGCTGACCCGCCGCGGCAATTTCGGCATCAGTGCTGCTATTAGTCTGGGATTCTACATCCTCTATTGGGCATTGCTCATTGGCGGAGAAAAATTAGCGGATCGTGGGATCATTCCTCCGTGGATCGGGATGTGGAGTGCGAATATACTGATCGGCATTGGCGGTATTGCCGTGCTCTGGCGGGTGATGAACGAACACTGGAAATTCCGTTCAGGATAGAGGTTTTTGCCCGGCGCTTCTTAAATTTGTAGTTCGAGTTAGGTTTTGTCGAACAAACAGTGGGACTCTCATGCGATCAGTTTTTATTTTTCTCCTGTCCTTTGGACTGGTCAGTACTGCCTACGCACAGCAATGGTACACACCGGTCGTTCCCGGAGCAACACAACCATCTGTAGCGCTTTATCCCGCTCCATCGTCGCCGTTGCAGCTCCAATATGCCATTTTTGACTCCTTGGTCAACGCCTATTCCTATTTTAGCTGGCGACAGCAGCCTTTGTGGTACGATCCCGACGCCGATTTCCTGGTAACCATCAAACGTGGCGATCTCAACGGCAATGAGATCTACTATCGCTACTCCGGCGATCGGGGAGAAAGCTGGGTACCGCCGATTGGGCCCATCCAATTATCACCGAGTGATATTCCCCGGTACCCCAGCATCGCATCAACGATTTTAGCTGATGGTAGCATTAGCGATACAATTTTTGTCTACTTTTTCCCCATCGTGCTGAATGGGTCCTGGGGCTCCATTGAAACCGGCATTGCGGTAGGATCGGTGTTTGCTACACAGCAACTGAATGGAATCACTGGTGACAACGGACAGACCTATCCCATCAGTACCTCCTCGAAGCTGCGCATCTTCGGCGGAGGCGAGATGGCTTTGATCGTTGTCCAGCTCTTTCCACCAGAAGGAGCTCCAACCAGCGAAAACAACGCACTGGGAGCAATCCTGGTTGACATCTTTAACGAAGAAGTTGCAGCTTTTATCCCGCCGCAATGGGCATCAACGGTCTTTCTGGATCCCGGCAACCCCAACTCTCGAACTTCTACCATTGTCAACGTTGACACGGACCCTGATGGCAATCTCTATTTCGGCGCTTTCGGCGTCTTTGCCAACGCTTCGGTCCTCAGGGCAGTGCCTGCGGTCTCCAAATCCACTGACGGTGGAGAAACCTGGAGCGACTTCGATACATTTCCCTGGTCCGTGCTGGAAGAGTATTTGCTGGAAGAGGGCGCTGAGCCCGATAGCTCGTTTATTTCTTTCGGACCAAAAGACTTTACCGTCACTGGCACAGACCAGTACAGCTTCATTGTCCAGTGCTTTGAAGTGAATGCAAACAAGCAACAAAGTGGTCAACCAGAACTCCGGCGCCTGCTGGAAATCAGCAAGGAAAATGGCGAATGGAAAGTGCGAACGGTAGCAGATATTTCTGGCTTCGTTATCGCATACGAGGACACTGATTTCAATCAAACCGGTAGTGAAGTCCAGGTCGCCCGAACCCCGGATGGATCAACGATTATGGCAAAATGGCTCGACTTTGTCGGATACATTTCTCAGGATGACTTCGATGGAGATGGAAATGCGCCGGACACTGTATTTACAACCGATGTCTTTGTTGCCTTCCGACCGGCAAACGCTGCGACCTGGTCAGATCCGATCAATGTCACCCAGTCGCTGCTGCTGGACCGCATTACGCATATTGCGCCATTGTTACCGCCGGATCTCCAGAACATTCCTCTGCTCAACGTTATCTCCGTGCCGGGACCAAACGAAACGACGCCGGAAGCGCAAGCTATCACGGCGCAACGGCAACTGCTCCGCAAGCAATGGGTCACCATCACCCATTTTGCTTTGAATCCGACATCAGTTCCTGCAGCCACGCCAGGAACATCGCAACCGGATCTTCACGCTACCATCCGACCTGACCAGCGGCTGTGGATTTCCGTCCGGATGCCGCAGCCAGCTCCTGTGACGCTTGATCTCTACAGCCTGACAGGGCAGCATATTGCCCGAATCTTCGATGGAAACGTCGCCGGCTATCGTGAGCTGATGCACAACGTGCAATCGCTACCGCCGGGCGCTTATCTCCTGCGACTGCAAGCGAATGGAGAAACAAAAGCAGCCAAAGTCGTTGTGAAGTACTGATAAATCAAAGGCAGTGAACGCCGCTCTTCTTCATACAGGGGCACTCATAGCCCCGCACTTATGATAAAGCTCTCACCCGGACATTGCTCAGCACGGTCGCTTCTGCTGAGGATGTCCGGGTTTTTTGATGTTCGCCCTCAGAAAGTGTTTTTCGTCAAGCTACTGCTGCTTCTTGCGGCGATCCGGTAGAATCACTTCTTCAACCCATCGGCGGGTATACACTGCAAATGAGAAGATGAGGAGCGCAGAACTTAAGGCGAGAAAAGCATTAACGATCACTGGTTTGGTTTGCAATACCATCAGCACCAGGGTTGCAGCAACCGAGGTAACGGCTGCTTTGCCAACTGGCAATGACTGTAACACCACCCCTTTGCGATACTTTGCATAAAGCCCACCCAGCAGAATCAATCCATCCCGGATCACAATAATTCCCAGATACCAGCCGGGCACAACGCCCTGAAAATAGAGCGTTAACACCACAGCGGCAACAAAAATTTTATCCACCAGCGGATCCAGAATTTTCCCCCACTCACTCTGCTGGTGAAATTTCCGGGCAATCCAGCCATCCAGCAGATCCGAGATATAGGCAACGACGCCCAGCGCAACCGCTACCACCGGATAATGATTGAGCAATGCCCAGAGTGTCGGGAACAACAGCACGAATCGCACGAGCGTCAACATATTGGGTATGGTCAGCAGCTTCTCTGCTTTTGCCATCCTGCTTTCATCCTTTCCACTGACTCCACAACCATTGATACCCCAGCGTACACGCTGCGGCGGACAAACCAACGAGCATCGGTTCAATGTCGTGCACAATAGGGACATTCTCCCCCATACTCTTCTGCAATCCAATCCACACTGCCGCCGTTAGCGATCCCATCAGCATCACCCGTTTCGCAGCACCGGGCGAGATCGACCGTTCTGGCACATAGCTCAACAAGAGGGGCAACAGCAACCCCGATACGGCGATGGAAGCGCTGTAGTAGATGAGCTGCACAATAGAGGGCAACAGCACAGCGAAAGCAACACAAAAAGCAGCAATAACACCCAAAGCAACGCGGGTCAGCGCTACTTCCGATACCTGCCACCGAAGTTTCCGAAGCAATGCCGGTAGAATATCATAGCTCAGGGTCATCGCGCTGATGAACCCATAGCTGTCCAGTGTAGACATAATCGTTGCCAGCAATGCCACGATAAAGAAGCCTTTCAGAGCAACTGGCAACACGGTATCTGCTAAGACCGGATAACTCAGAAGTGGATCTGAAAGGTTCGGGAAATACGCGCGGGCATACAATCCGCAGGATAGCGTCATCAGATCGAACAGGAACCAGAACACAACGGCAATGCGAATCCCTTTTCTGGCAATCTCTGGACGCTGCACCGCCGCACACCGCTGATGGAATCCGGGATCAACGAAGGTTTGCAGAGCGATAATGTACCACACCAGCAGAAACTGCCACGAGTACGGACCCGGCAAATGCGTATGGGTTTGCGGCAATAACTGCCACATTGCGGCTGGTGATCCAAAGTGATCGAAGGTAAAAATGGTGAGCAGAACGAACCCTGTATACATCAGCAAGAATTGCACAACATCCGTCCACACGCCGGCGCGAAATCCTCCGGTGACCAGATACCCCATAGAAAAAAGCGTTCCGATGACAATTGCCACCCACCGTGGTAAATCCGCAAACACAGAGATCAGGAGTCCAAAGGAAAGCGCATACGAGACAGGTAATGTTAAAACAACGATGAGCACCGCCCCAATCAAAGCAGCGGTATTCCCATAGTAGCGCCGCAACTGTTCCGGGATCGTTCGCGCCGGCTGCTGCCGGATTGGCACTGCCATCACCGAAGCGTACAGCAGCGCAACGATGTAATAGGGAAGAGCAAAAGCGAACCATTCGGCAATGCCAGCATTATACACAAACTCTCCAACCCCCAAGATCGCCCCATACCACGTTGCAACTAAGGTAGCCACAAAAAGCGGGAGAGTCAAAGAGCGTCCAGCCAGCAAAAAATCTTCTACCTCATCAGCACCGCCTCTCCGGCGCCGGGCTGTCAGGATTGCAATGAATCCCAGAGCTGCAAAATAGAGGAAGATCCAGCCATAATCAACCCATTGCAGCCTCATCAGGGGCTATGGATTCGGCACCCGAACCAGAAGATTATCAATGAGGCGAGCAGAGGGCAAACGGGCGGCTACTAATAGGACCACGTGTGCACCCGGCGAGAATGCTTCCGGTTGCTCCAGCGTCTCTGCCAATGCCGCCGCTGCATAGTCAACGCGCAGCTCCGGGACGGCTGAGAGGACCTCCTGCATCCGTGCTTCAATGACCGATCGTCGCCGTTCACCCTGCAAAATCATTGACTGCCCAGCCTGCAATGCCCGGTACAATGACAACGCTTTCTGCCGCTCCTCTGCGGACAGATAAACATTTCGAGAACTGAGCGCCAATCCATCGGACTCTCGCACGGTGGGAACCATTACCACTTCGATGGGAAAATTCAAGTCGCGTACTAACTGCCGAATCACCAGAAGTTGCTGATAGTCTTTTTGTCCAAAATACGCTCGATCGGGCTGAACGATGTTGAACAACTTACTCACGAC
>JALWJX010000108.1:0-26901 GCA_026996895.1 Candidatus Kapaibacterium sp. | reverse complement strand
AAAAGCACCCTCAAACTTTTCGGTAATCCCGCGAATGGACACCGTCGTTGCAAATCCCTCTGGATATATTTCTTCGACCGAAGGCGCAAACAGCACGTGGCTGCCTGCCTGTTCGGCAACCTGCAGATCCCGTTGCAGGTCACGAGGATACCGTTCAAAATCTTCGTTTGGCGCAAACTGAGTTGGATTCACAAAATCCGAGGTCACAACGTACTCACACTCCTGTGCTGCCTGCCGAATCAAAGCGGCGTGCCCTTCGTGCAAATAGCCCATCGTCGGAACAAAGCCTATCCGCTTTCCCGCCGCTCGCTGCGCCTGCACCTGCTGCCGCAATTCCGCAATTGTCCGGGCAAGAACGATTGCCATCCGCTCTGATGCTCAATTAACAATGAAAAGCCTGAATACCGGTGATGTCTTCACCCAGAATCAACGTATGAATATCGTGCGTTCCCTCATACGTTTTGACCGTTTCCAGGTTCGCCATATGCCGCATCACCGGATACTCATTGATAATGCCGTTTGCGCCAAGAATATCGCGAGCCAGTCGGGCACACTCCAGCGCCATTGCCACATTATTGCGCTTGGCAAAGGAGACCTGTTGATACCGGATCTTGCCGCTATCCTTAAGCTGTGCCAGGCGGTAATTGACCAACTGCGCTTTGGTAATTTCGGTGAGCATCCACACCAGTTTGTTTTGCACCAACTGAAACGATGCGATCGGGCGATCAAATTGAATGCGTGTTTTCGCATACTCCAACGCCACCTCATAGCATTCCATCGCAGCCCCCACAGCACCCCAGGCAATCCCATAGCGTGCCTGTGTTAGACAGGACAATGGTCCTCGCAATCCTTTGACCTGCAGAATGCTATCCTCTGGCACAAAACAATCCTGAAAAATCAACTCCGAGGTCACCGATGCTCGCAGCGAATGCTTTCCCTTCATTTCCTGTGTCGTAAATCCCGGCGTTCCCTTCTCAACCAGAAATCCGTGCACCACTCCATCGAGCTTTGCCCAGACAACAGCAACATCGGCGATCGATCCGTTGGTAATCCACATTTTCGCTCCGTTCAACACGTATCCCCCATCAACTTTCGTCGCTGTCGTTTTCATCCCGCCGGGATTGGAACCGTAGTCCGGTTCTGTCAAGCCAAAGCATCCGATGGCTTTGCCTGTTGCCAGTTTTGGAATCCACTTCTGCTTTTGTTCCTCAGTCCCGTAGGTCAAAATGGGATAAATCACCAGAGAATTTTGCACGGAGCAAAAGGAGCGTACGCCGGAATCTCCACGTTCCAACTCCTGCATCGCAATGCCATACAGCAAATAACTGGCACCGCTTCCTCCATACTCTGACGGCGCCGTGATTCCCAGCAATCCCAGATCTGCCAGTTTCGGCACCAGCTCCATCGGAAAAGTTCCTGCCATATAGTGATCTTCGATGATTGGCTTGACCTCCTGCTCCACAAAGTCCCGCACCGTCTGGCGCAACAATAATGCTTCTTCGCTCAGCAGTTCGTCGATTTGAAAATAGTCAACACCGTGAAAAGCCATTTGAAAACCCCTTTATTCCTTTCCGAACCCTCTGTGCAAACTGCAAATTTAGGCAATTTCTTCGGGACAATGACCGGGTTGCATCTCGCAGCTTCAACCACAGTGGCTTGATTTGCACTTCAGTAGCGTTTAGTCCGGCTATTGTCACCAGTTTCGCATTGAGCATAGAGATGCTCCTCCCTGGGACGAGGACTATGATAAAATTTTGAGACGGCTGTGGTGCATCGGGCACAGGAACACTCCCCCAGCATTTCCTTCTACCGCTTGCTCCGCGCCCGCTGCAATCGATCCCATACCAACTGGCACACCGCTCGGTATACAGCGCTGCGCTCTTCGGCACTCAATTCCAAAGCATCAAACAGGATCTGATCGAAAACCAGGCGATCCGGAAGGGGATTGGGATCCTGGCGAGCGATCGGCACCGATGACCGTGGATCAATCCCACATTCGACAAATACCGACTGCACCTTCCGGGCTCGCAGTGGAAGGAAAGAAAGCCGCGCCGGAGCGTCCTCGAGCAATACAATCCACGTGTGTCGATACTCTTGCGGATCCACTTTCAGCAAGCCTCCCCCCATCGAACTCCGTCCCAGCAACTCCAGAAAGAGCCATCCAATGGGATGATTCAGCGTCCAGAAAATCGACCATTGCACGATGGGATCGCTGGTGTGGATTTCGACAAAACTGTTACTCACCCTCGCTTTTGCAGTATTTGCTGCACACCAAAAGCGATCCCCATAGCCACACGGGGCGATCAATGGCGCTGCCGGACGTGGAGGCAAATACCACCACCGCCGTTTCACCAGAAGCGATCGGCTGTGCGGAACGACAGCCTCTGCGCCATACTGCACGTATCGCGCAACATTGGCATCCTGCCAGTGAACAACATCTTTCGGCAAAAACAGCAGTGCACGATCCACGGCTGCATCATCCAGCTTCAGCGTTGCCTTACCCCGCGTCTTCATCACCGCCGGCTGCAAATACTGCTGTTCGATCTGAAATGCTGCAACCGTCCGGGGATGGACGAAGAAGAAATCATTTGCTCCTGTAGCATACCCTTCCCGAACTTCTGCCATTGTTCCCAGCGGTCGGAGTTTCTCTCGTGCTCTGGTCCAGAGGTCAAAGAAAATCTTCGGAGCCTTCAGGTACCAGCTTCCCCATTTCCCCGCCCTGTATCCCGAAGATCCCGACTGTCCACCGGCTGTTAACAACGCTTCAACCGTAACAGAGCGCACCCGTACCTCCTCCCATTCTGCTGCCTGTGTAACCATCTGAAGATCGTTCCACATTCTTCCTGACATTGCCGTGGCAAAGGAATGCCGGAAAGAGAGGAACTGGATGGAGTGCTCTGGTGGCACAACCGGCTGCGGTGCTCCGGCAATGGTAATGACCGTATTGACCTCTGCCTGCCGAAAGGATCGCTTCGTTTCACTTTCCAGCACCCAGTACAGTGGCACTGCCCGGAGGAAAAACTCCTGAAGGTGCGTCCCATACTGCGTGTTGAGCCACGAATTTGCGCAAATAAACGCCAAGACTCCTCGATCGTTCAATAGCCGCAGAGCCCGCAGATAAAAGTACGTGTACAGATCCGACCGTCCGTTGAGTTTCCGCTGCGCCAGAGGCTGCTGCTGGCTTTCGCCGAAAAACGCTGGAAAATCCAGCACTGCAACCTGTGCCAACGCTCGACGGTACTCCATCGCTGAAAGCTGACCGGTCGGATCACCAATGCGCTCCCGCCGCAGATACGGTGGATTTCCGATGACAATGTCAAAACCACCGCGACCAAACAAGACCTCGGCAAACGCAACACTCCACACAAACGGTTTATCAAGCTCCGTGCCCTCCAGATGCTGTACAACCCGATGCAGCGTCTCTACCTGCAATCGCCTTTCCGCCGTGTCAATACCATTTGCACAAGCTGACTGCTCCGCTGGTGCTTGCCAGTGCCGAACTACGCTCTTCACCGTTTGCACTGCTGCATCGATGACCTCTTGCTCACTGCGGCAGCGATGCTCAAAAAATGCCCGCTTTTTCTGTTCCAGCGTTTGGCAATACTTCGCAACAGACACTCCGTTAACATTCTTCCAGACGGGCAGCACATGCTTTTCCAATCGCTGCACCAGAGCATCCGCTCTTTGCACAACGAAGTGCAAATTTGGCAAAAGTGGCTCTGCCGTGGTTTGCACGGTATCCGGCAACGCTGGCAAAAGGAACAACCAGAGTCGCAACTGGCAGATCCAGACCGCCCACGGGTCAACATCTACGCCATACAGTGAGCTGCCCAGAACGTACTTCTTCCACGCACCAATCGTGAACCCTTTCCGACCAGTAGCAACGGCTGGATGAGTGTACAGTCGGCGCAGCAACCGCGCCAGCAATTGTCCCATTCCAACCAGAAAAGTGCCAGCTCCAACCGCTGGATCGCAAATAGTTATCCGCTCCAGCAACTTTATGAGCTGCCACACCTGATCAGCATCCAGCGCCGCCGCATCTTCTTCAAAAACAAGCGTGCACAGGCGCTCGCGTACTACGGTGCTCTTTCGTTCCAGCCACTTCAGCAAAGCCAGGCGGCACATTAAATCCCGCTCTTCCAGCGGTGTGTAGACAGCCGTTCGATGTTCTGCAACATCGCGTTCGCACACCATTTCCAGAAAGGCGGGCGTAATTGCCAGGGTACGATCTCTGGCTTCCTCTTCTCCCAGTTCGAATTCGTACCGGGAAAGAAAAGTCACAAAATCCACCACCGCCGCATCGGGCAACCACAATCCCTGATCATCCACCGATGGAAAGCGCTGGAAGAGGCGAGGATGCAAATAGGGCGTTGAGTGCACAAGGGGCACCATTGCTGCTGGTAGCTTTTCGCCAGCTTCCACTATTTTCTTCGCTGGAGGGCGATTGAGTGTCTGAAAAAACAACAGTTCAAACCAATCTCGATACAGCCGGGCTGTCTGTCCCGTTTCCTGATACGCAGCAACGAATGTACGCAGAAAGTTCCGATCTCCACCGAACCACCCTTTCCGCTGCACAAATCCCAGAAACAGCATTCGGAGAGCGAACAGCAACGCAAAGCGGCGGCGGATCTCCACATCGGCGGATCCCTGCACAGACTGCGTCAAGCGATCCAGTTGCCGCTGCCATTGCTGATAAAAACGGCGGAGCATCACCTGACTGGAGAATGCCTCTACTATTCCGGCGAGGCGGGAAAAATCTGCTGACCGAAACTGCTGCTGGAAAATCCCAGATGGAGCTGCGGGATTTAGTACGAATGTTGCTCGTTCAAAAACCCTTCCCCACCTCGTATGCTGAGCGGTCACCAGCGAAAGCCGAACGTTGCCAGCCGTGTCATAGAATGCCATCAACACTGCCTCAGCGTCTGATTCGCGAACAAGGCGTCTGGCAACCTCGAATTGCTCCTGCCGGCTGCGCTCGCAGTGCAAAGCGGTGGTAGCAGCCACTGCAACGTGCACTGGAGCGGCGTCAGTGCAATGAATCCTCCCTACCTGCTCCACTGTCTGCACATATTCCAGCTCTGGCGGAAGGGATGTCACCCGCTGTCGCTGTGTTTCCCAGCGCTGACATAGCGATTGAAGAACCTGCTGAAAGCGATCGACCGAAAAATCGGCCACTAAAGCCTCCAGATGACTCCCTTCCATCTGCTGCTCAACAATTTCGCCTTCTGAATTTCAACGCTGCCCGCCGACAAACTGCACCGAATCAGTCCTTTGAGCACAATGCCGTCTTTCTGCAATCGTACGCAATCCACAGCTCACCAGCAGCCGCTGGTACAACGGCACTGCTACCGTTCGCAATGCACATCCTATCCGGGACCGCAATGAGCGCTGTTTCTGGTTCAATCAAACTGTCGGGCGGAAAACGCCTCACCCGTCGCCGCTCTAAGGGTATTGGTCAGCAACATTGCGATGGTCATTGGTCCAACGCCACCGGGCACCGGCGTAATCGCTGCAGCCTTCGGCGCTACGCTGTCAAAATCGACATCGCCGACCAACCGATATCCCTTCGGAGCTGATGGATCTTCGATGCGGTTAATGCCAACATCAATGACCACCACTCCTTCTCGAACGTAGTCACCGGTAATAAGCTGTGGTCTTCCGGCTGCAACGATTAGAATATCCGCGCTGCGGGTATACTGTGCCAGATCCTGAGTAGCGGTGTGACAGATTGTTACGGTCGCGTTTGCGTACGCAGACTTTTGATACAACAGGTTCGCGATCGGCTTGCCAACAATGTTGCTGCGTCCCAGCACGACTGCGTGTTTCCCCACCGTTGAAATGTTATACCGTCGCAAAATTTCGATAATCCCCGCCGGTGTACACGGAACAAAGCCGGGCAATCCTTCCACCAATCGCCCCATATTCTCCGGATGAAATCCATCCACATCTTTACGCGGATCAATTGCCAGCAAAACCGCCTGCTCATCAATGTGTGAGGGAAGCGGCAATTGCACCAAAATCCCGTGGATTCGGGGATCAGCATTCCACCGGGCAATGAGCTCCAGTACTTCTTCCTGGGTCGTTTCAGCAGGACGTTTTTCAACAAGAGAAAAAATCCCAACTTCCGCACACGCCTTAGCTTTTGAGCGCACATAGACTTGCGACGCAGGATTATCCCCAACCAGTAGTAGTGCCAGTCCCGGCGTAATCCCGCTGGATTTCAGCTCTGCTACCTTCTCCTTAAGCTCTGCACGAATTGTTCTGGCTAACTGCTTGCCGTCCAGAATCTCCGCCATCGCCATCACCTTTCTTTTGTTACAACCTTTGTGACCGGATCATTGTCCGGCGCTGTCACATCAAAGTCAGCAGCAACGGGACAATGATCAGAAAGTTTTTCCAGCACTTCAGGATCGTACTGTGCATAAAGATCAATCATTCGAGCACTCCCCTTGCGATACCGCTTCCGGGCGCTGGGTGAAACCAGGATGTGATCAATGGACCCTTTACGGCGATACTTGCAGCTTTTCAAGTTGAACGTCACAAAGTGCAGCACCGTATCCTGAACGATCGGCTGCAACGTACGATCCTTTCGGCTCTGCGGCGAGGCATTAAAATCTCCCACCACGATCAGATCCATTTCATCTCCCTGCTCGAGCACCTCGTGCGCCCACTCCACAATTTTCCGGGCTTGCTGCTGCCGAATTTTCCGACTCAGCCGCCGTTTCGCCGGCGTTCGCTCCCAGCGGGAAGAAGATTTCAGGTGAACAATCATCATCAGCCAGTCGAAATTGCCGGAGCGGCAGCGCACCAGCAATCCCGGTCGATCCCGCTCAGGACGAATTGCCAGCGGAAGATACACCGCAACAAATCGCACGTCAACAGAAGCAGGGCGATAGATCACTGCCAGATTCTGCTGTCCCCGGTGTGTGCCAACAAATCCTTCGTAACCCGGCAAATACTTCAGCAAACTGTCTAAGGCTGCCTGATTCTCCACTTCCTGCAATCCCAGTACATCAAACTCCGCCTGCCGAATCACCTCAGCAATGCGCCGGTAGTCCTGACTGGTTCGATCGACCCGATCACGCTGTCCGTCGCCCAGCCACTCGATATTGAACGTGCCGATCCGGACAAAATCCCTGTGAATCGCTGCTGTATCAGCCTGTGGTATACGGTCTGGTGATTCCGACCGCTGCTTGCCACACTGTACAAAAACAACAGCGATCAACACTACTGCAAGCACAGATCTGTATCTCATCCTGCTCCCTCCAGATTTTTCAACCGACGCTTCGCCCGGCTATAGGAAGACCGAAACTCCGGCAATTCCAGAACCTGTTTGTACCATCGCACTGCTTCTTTCTTTTTCCCCAACCGCATATACGCATCCCCCAGCTTGAGCACTGTTTCAACCCAGAATCCCGATGGCTCATCTTCATCGATGACCTGACTAAATTCCAGACTTTTGCGCAAATACTTGATCGCCATCTCGTACTCACCCCGCAGGAGCAAAGCGTAACCGACGTAGTATGTTGCCTCCCGCACCAGGTAGCTATCGCAACCATAGTGCCCAGCCATACACTCCAGCAAAACCTTCCGCCACTGCTGCTCCATCTCCTTCCGTTTCCCCAGGCGCACCAGTGCGCGTCCCAGATACTTGCGAACAAACAGGTTCTCCGGATAGAGTGCCAGCAGTTCTCGAGCCAGCTTTTCTGTCCGCTCTGGCGCGTTTTCAAATTGGTAGTAGATTTGCAGCAACAGCATCTTTGCTTCTATCCGAACATATCGGGCATGCTGCGCCACATACTCCAGTTCCTGGAGTCCTCCTTCTCGACTACCGGGTGGCAAAAATGCCATCAAAGGCTTCAGCAAAGGATATTTTTCCGGAAAAACAGCGGCAAAGTAGTGGTAAATTGCGATGCCCAGCAGAATGTCTGAATTGCCCGGCGCCAATTTCCACAGCTTACTGATTATGTCAAACCCTGCTTTCCCATCGATCAGGGCTTGAATCCACTGTTCTCGAATCACGTAGTATCGTCCCCGATACCCACGAGCGGCGCCGGCAAAGAACAGCCCAACGATGTCATAAGGATTTTTTTCGAGTAGACGATCAGTAACTTCCAGCGTGCGCTCGACCTTTTCCAGAAATCGCTCGTCGTAGCGATGCACCCGCTGGTGGAGATAAATGCGCCACCAATCCACCAGGGCATCCAGGAAATAACCTACAGGATGCTCCGGGAACTGTTCCTGAAGGGCAACTGCAAAGTGAGCTGCGGAATCAAACCGCTGATGGTAGATATGTTCCAGAGCAATTTGTGCTAAGGAATCCGCCTGGCGGGTCAGCAAAACCCACTGTCCCCATAATGGCGTAACAACAAGCAACCACGCCCATCCCCACTGGCAAAGCCTGAAGCACCAGCGTTTATGCAACTTCATCGTCAGCGTACCATCTCATTTATAAGGCGAAGACGCCGTTCCGTTCTGTTTCGCCTCCAGGTCTCCTGTATCCTGTTGGTGCTGGCGCAAATACTGCTGGATTCGCTCCGCCATCTTTGCTTCTACCTCTTCGTGGGATGATCCCTTCACCATTATCCGCAGTTGTGGACAATATGCAGCGTATTGGGTTGGTCCCCAACGACGCACCAGGATCTCGAAATCTTCAGGCTTCATTGGGTGATGCTCCATTGCTCTGTATGCCTTGTTTGCAACCAAATAATTGAAAGACGGACGCTGTTATCCCGTAGTGAACAAACGGCAATGCTCGGAAACCCGTTCGCACTTCCGCAACCTGTATGTACGATGCTGGTTAATCGTTGCCTGCACTCCATCGCGATGGGAGAGATTTGTCCTCCTGTGGCTTCCACCGTGTGGCTCTACTCGCACTATCGATTTGCACTATCGATGTCCCGTCGCATCCATTCCATCCGAATGGAACACCACCTGACCCGTTTTCTGTGCTTCCGGCAATGTTATCGCTATTCTGGCACTGCTTACTTTCCCCATTCGTCGCTTTTTTGTAATTTCGTGAGAGGCGACAAGAGCTGGTACGGAAAGAATGAATCGAATGGTATCCGATCCTTCAACACCCTCATCCAAAGAGACAGCCGTCATCGATCTCTACGTCGGGCTCACCGATCACTCCGGGGTCCAGATTCTGCTGTTCACCCTTACTGTCCTCCTTGGCGGCTGGTTCTGCTTCCATTTTCTCCTGCTCCCTGCTCTCCACTGGTTTTTTCACCAGACCTTAGAAGCGACGATCGTTTATGGCGATTCCCTCTGGAGCCGCTACACGAATTGGGAAGTTATTCTGGAGCAAGAAGGAGGAGGAGAAACGCATTACTTTTTTAACCCGCTCCTCAGCTTCCTTCCCTTCATCGTTCTGGTAGGCTTCGCCATCGCCTTTTTTGTTACAACGCTCCTCCCTCCCAAAATCGGCTTTATGCGGCAAAAAATTCGTCGAGAAGTAATCAATATGCTGGATCGCGTTGTGCGGGTGCTGGGTCTTCACCACAAGGACAATGCCCATACTGCCTTGGAGCAGCAACTGCTGCAAATGGATCTTCGCTCCCTCCACGCTTTTGCCGTCCACAATGGCATTCCGTTCAACGATCTGGAAGATTTGCAAAAAGCCCTGCGGTGGGAACATCAACCCGTGTGGAAAAAAGTTCTTCGGATTAACGATGCAATCCGCCTGTATATGCGATCGTATTTTACGGTCGAATATGGCAACCAGATGCTGGGATTTGTCTACATTGGAGCAGCCGTTTTGATCATTCTCATCGGGCTTCGTGGACTGAAGTTTATTCCGCCCACCAAACCCTCGGTCATTATTTTTGCTCTCTTCCTGGAATTTGTCCTCCTGCTGCTGTATGCGATCACCGTGATCTACACTCGAAGTGAAGACGAAGAGCGAAGCTGGGGAACAACTCCTGAACCTTCCCGGAATGCTGCCCAACTGCCGGAATCTGAGACTGAACAGATGCGTTCGCAAGCCCGGCAATTGTTAGAAACCTTCCTGTTAAACTCACCCCGACGACAGCAATGAGTGCTCCGGTGTTCCCACAGATCTTTGCCGGACGGAAAACGCTGCTTCAGCAGCTTGCAACTTCCGTCGCTTCGCTCCCTTCGAATCCTTCTCCCCGCCTTGTTCTTCTTGCCGGCATCCCTGGCATTGGCAAATCCACCATTCTGCAACAATTTGCCAGACAACACGCAGAAAACACGGCGATAACGATCCTGTCTGCGGCTGCCATCCCCCCGTCTACTGGTAGTATTGCCCCGTCGCAACTCCGCCCTTTTGGGCTGCTCCAATCGCTGGTCGAGGCACTGCAAACAGTACAACAGAAAAAAGCGAAGAAAAAACTCTGGCTTAACATTGGGCTGACCTTACTGACAACCCTCCCTTTTGCCGGTGACCTCGTTTACGCCATCAAAGAGATCTCACGGGATATGCGGGAGTACAAAAAAGAAGCGGAAGCAACGCCGACAGCAGAAAAACTTCAGGAGGAATACTGCGCCCTTTTTCAAAAAGTCGCATCGGAAATTCCCCTGGTAATGCTCTTAGACAACCTGTCGTGGAGCGATGCGGAGTCCATCCAGACGCTGCAACAATTGCTCAGCACGCCTTCACTTCCCCTGCTGGTAATTGCTGCCTACCAGCCGGATCAGGGGGAGGTAAAGATGATCGAAACGTTACGGAATGCGGTACTGGCTGCTACCGTAATAGAAGTTGAGGCGATGACGGAAGCGGAGATTCAGGAGTGGCTGGACAAAATCTTCCCTGACACCTCCATTGATCCAGCAGTTGCCCCCTGGCTCCAGACCCATACCGGCGGCATTCCCATCATTATCGAAGAATACCTGCGAATGGTATGGATTGCCCATCACGGCGCGCCGCAGTCCCTGACCGTGGCAGACTTTGAACGCTATGGGGCAACACCGTCAGTCGCAGCACACCTCCATCGCCTGCTTGCCGAGTTGCCAGAAGAAGACCAGCACCTTCTCCAGCTCTGTAGTGCTGAGGGCAAAGAAGCCACCGTTTTTTTGCAATCACAGTTGCTCCAAACAGACCTTCTCACGACCGTACGCCGCCTGAAAAGAATTCAGAAACTCACTGGTATTCTCCGCAGTCGTGGAGTAGAACGCCGCTATGGCGTTCAGACAACCGTGTTTGCATTCACCCACCCACTCTACCACAAACTGCTTTTTGAGAGTCTGGAGTACGAAGAGCGTCAGGCTATTTACTCCCACATTGAATCGATTCTCCGCTCCCGGCTGGAGCAGTGTACAACAGCGGCGGAACGAATGGAAATTCTTCCCCATCTCTGGCAATATACTGCCAGCGGTGATGCGGAAACCTCTTCGACACTCCTCACCTCACTGGCTGAAGATATTGCAGCGCAGGGTGGTAGCTTCACAATGGCAAAACTCTTCGAACAGGCGGACGCCAGTGGCATTGCGTTGTCATCCCTGATGACTGCCGACACGCTTCCAGATCCTGCGGCGGTGGCGCCAGAGCAATGGTCTTTGCTGATCCAGTCGATCGCTTCCGATCCAGCCAGACTGAAAACGCTCTGCCTTCGATTGCTCCATACCCGTGATATGGAGCATCTCCAAACGCTGCTGGACACCCTGCGCAGCCTGCCGGCTTTGCCAGAAGATTCGGCAGCGCTGCTGACACTGTGCGAATTACATACTGCCGAGCAGCTCAATCCGGATGATTTCGCGGCGGGCGAACAGCACCTCCAGAATACGACTGATCCCGAAATCCAACTTCTGTTGGCAGCAACCCTGATCCAGCGAGGAATGGAACATTCCCGATTGCACGACCGCATTGAGCCGCTGCTGAGATTCGTAGCAGAAACAGCGCGCCACCTTACCCTGCCGTATCAACTGCTGGCTCTTTTGTTGATCGCTCAATGGTACTTTGTCACCGGCGATCCGCAGTTTCAATCCTACTGGAACCGGGCGCTCCAATTGGGCCATTTCCTGCAACTTCCCAGCACACTTTTAGAAAACGCAGTGTTTCAAAACAATAAAGGAGCAGCGGGATGAGCAAACCTTTTGTATTCTTTGGAACTGCAACAGCGCTGGTTACGCCCTTTACTGCCGATGGATCTATCGATTTTGAGGCGCTGGATCGCTTGCTGGATTACCAACTGGAAGGTGGGATCGATGGATTAGTACCAACGGGATCGACGGGTGAAAGCGCGACTCTGTCAGTGAAAGAAAAACTGCACATTTTCGAGCACGTGCTGCAGAAAGTCAACGGTAGAGTACCGGTCATCGCCGGGACAGGGTCAAACAACACGCAGGCAACCATCGAACTGACCAAAGAAGCAGCCCGCCTGGGCGTCAACGCAGCACTCATTGTTTGCCCTTATTACAACAAGCCGACGCAGGAAGGTATCATTGCTCACTACAAAGCCATTGCGGAAGCAGTGGACCTGCCGATTATTCTCTACAACGTTCCGGGACGCACCGCTGTGAATATGACCGCTGAAACGCAGCTCCGGCTGGCAGAAGAGTGTGAGAACATCATCGGGACCAAAGAGGCTTCGGGCAATCTGGAACAGATGATGGAAATTATCCGCTCCGCTCCCAGCGGATTTGTCGTCCTCTCCGGCGACGATGCGTTAACGCTGCCGCTGATTGCCGTCGGTGGCAAAGGAGTGATTTCGGTCATCTCCAACTACGCTCCTGAGGCATTCAGTGATATGGTGCGGTTTGCCCTGGAGGACGACTTCCACCGGGCTCGCACCATCCATTGCCACCTGCTGCCGTTGATGCGGTTGAACTTCATTGAATCCAACCCGATTCCGGTCAAAGCAGCGCTGGCAATGATGGGATTGATTCAGGAGCAGTACCGCCTGCCACTCACTCCGATGAAGCCAGAAAATCGGCAGAAGCTCCAGCAAGCCCTTATTGCCGCAGGGTATCTACCGGCGGATACTCCGCAATCACCATCGCCTCCGCCACCGAGCGGTTGTGGGACAGACTAACCGTATAACGGAGATGCCCCCATCGCTGCTTCATCTTGCCATAGAGCACAATATACGGTTGCTCACCGGGACGGCGTTCGATGGACACCTCGCGCCAGATGAACTGGCGACGCCAGCCTGTCCCAATCGCTTTGCTGAATGCTTCTTTTGCCGCAAATCGGGCAGCAAAGTGTTCGTAGGGACTGCGCCACCATAGACAATACCATTGTTCAGCCGGCGAGAAAATTCGATCTAAAAAGCGCTGTCCATACCGCTCAATGGCAGCAGCAATCCGATCGATCTCGATGACATCGATCCCAATGCCGAAAATCATTCTGAACCGCTCCTATGACTTCCGAATCGTTTTCAACAGTTCCACCAGTGCCGGCATCGCTTTCGCAGCAGGAAGGCGAAGAATCAGATGGGCATATTCCGAGATCAGGCTCGGCTCTGGATTCACCTCAACAACCAGCGCACCGTGCGTCCGCGCCAGCATCGGTATCTGTGCCGCAGGAAATACTTCCCCCGACGTACCAATGCTGAACAGAACATCTGCCTGCCGGGCTGCTGCCTCCGCAGTTGCAAAAGCACCTTCCGGGAGCATTTCCCCGAACCACACAACCGCCGGGCGGATGAGCCCACCACAGCGAGGACATCGCGGCACCTGTCTGCTGCTCAAATCAATCTCCTCAGTGTATGGCGCTTTGCACTGGAAACAATAATTTTCCTCCAGATTTCCGTGCAATTCTACCACGTTCCGCGATCCTGCCCGGTGGTGTAACCGATCGACATTCTGAGTAACAACCAGAAAATCCGCAAACAGCGCTTCCATTTCAACCAGCGCATAATGGGCGGGGTTGGGCTGCACCTCGCTGAGCACTTTCCGACGATGCTGATACCATTCCCACACCAATTCCGGGTTTGCCAAAAATCCTTCGACGCTGGCAAGCTCCTCAGGACGGAACTTTGTCCATAGTCCCTCCTTCCCACGGAACGTTGGAACGCCACTTTCTGCAGAAATGCCGGCTCCGGTAAATGCAACTGCCGATTCTGCTTCCCGAAATCGCTGCTGAACAAACGCCGGTAGATCGGCAATTGCTTCAACGTCACTTATGACAAACGCTTCCATCTGCAATCAACAGGAGATCACACTCACAGGTTCGCTGCTCCGTAAAACTTTTTTCGCGCACATATTCAAAATCCTGCGTCAAATTGTATATTCCCAGGCGTTCCAGATCCGGAACAACAAACTGCATCTGCGCTAAAATTTGCGGAAGCTGCCTGCCAACCGGCTGTTCCGGATCTATCTTCACTCGATAAATCTGCCCACTGAAACCCTTGCACACAAATACTTCCATCGCCTTGCTGTCAATGCTATCCTACAATCCTGCTAAAAGACGTGCTGTCAGATTCTCCAGTGAAATTTTGAAAATATCACACCAGCTTTGCACTCTGGATGTCCTGATGCCACCTGCTTCCTGTCCTTCGATGAACGGTTGCTCTCTGCCTTTGCCAGCAGATGCGTCTTTGCCGTTCCTTTTGGCGTACCCATTCCCCACCTTAGCCGTTCCGACATCATACACAACATCTGTCTTTGTTCCCCCTTTGGGGCGGCGCACAATCCAGCAGGTTTGCGTTCTTTATGGAAATCAGTGAGCACTCTGTTGCCGGTTGAAATGCAGCGCGTGTTTCATCAGGTTCTCGTTCTTCTCCCGGTTTCTTGTAAATTTGCAAAACGTTCAACGGCATATTCACAAATGCGGGGCAGTCCTATGTGGCGATGGATCTTCAGTGGAATTTTTTTCCTCCTCTTTTTCCTTTCCGCTGGAGCAGCAGGAAAGGTCTTTGAGGGCACAGTGGTCTACGACATCACAACCGGCGATGAGCACTACGAACTGGCGGTGTTTACGAAAGGATCTCGCCTTCGTCTGGATCTCAAAGACCTGAATACAAACCAGCGTTCGACGCTGATTCTCTCCGACGATGGTATCATCGTCGTTGATCACAAGCAAAAACTGGCAATGCATCTTCCCGCTCTGCCACCGCAATTTCAACAGTTGCTCCAGCCTTCCAATCCTGAACTGTTCTATTTCCCGGATCTACCCGCTTCTTCGCTGGAAGTTCTGGAAAAAGGCGGAAAGGTCATCCAGCGTCTTCCGAATGGAATTCGACTCAGCATTGATCAGGCTGGTACGAAAAGTGTCAAAGGTCGACAGTGTCAGCGCTGGATTTTCCAGAATCTGGACACGAAAGAGCGGGTCGAGGTGTGCCTGGCACGGGGACTGGGATCATTCTTTTTAACACCAGACCTCACCCGGCAAATGCTCAAGGAGTTGAAAAATTCTCCGATCGCGCAACGCCTCTTCCCGCTGGAAATGGTGTACTACCGCAACAACCAGAAAGAAACCACGATCATCGTGACAGACATTGACACGACACCCCCATCGGCATCGGTGTTTCAAATTCCCCGGAGCTACCGCATCCAGCAACCTTTCGGGAATGATCATTAACTCTGCACGGTTTCATAAAAAACAGCAAAGGCAATGGAAACACAACAAACGGAGCATTCCAAACCCTTCATTGGAACGCAGATTGAGTGCCTCAACGGCGGATTTGTTCGCCTGGTTGACTATATGGGCAATGATGCTGCCATTGTTCAGGCGGCACGAGTTTCGTACGGGGCGGGAACAAAACAGGTGCGACAGGATCGAGCGCTGATCCGCTATCTGATGCGTCACTGGCATACCTCCCCATTCGAAATGGTCGAATTCAAATTCCACGTGAAACTCCCTATCTTCGTTGCCCGCCAGTGGATTCGCCACCGAACGGCGAATGTCAATGAGTACA
The DNA here is from genome assembly GCA_026996895.1 of Candidatus Kapaibacterium sp. Taxonomy (GTDB): domain Bacteria; phylum Bacteroidota; class Ignavibacteria; order Kapaibacteriales; family WFXC01; genus WFXC01. The sequence continues at coordinate 11,080 of JALWJX010000108.1, read as the reverse complement.
GCGGGCGCTACTCGATCCTCCGCGAAGAGTTTTACGTCCCCGAACCGGAACAGGTGCGGTTTCAAAGTCCCACAAATAAGCAGGGACGGGCAGACCAATCCTTGCCCGCTGAGGAAGTTGCAGCGATTCTGGATGAAATTGTCGAGCAGCAAAAAGCGCTGTATCAATCGTATCAACGCCTGCTGGAGAAAGGTGTTGCCCGCGAACTGGCTCGCATCAATCTTCCTGTTTCGCTGTACACCGAGTGGTACTGGAAAATCGATCTGCACAACTTATTCCACTTTCTGCAATTGCGGATGGATGTTCACGCGCAATATGAAATCCGGGTTTACGCCAACGCCATTGCAGAAATCATCAAACCAATTATCCCGATGGCGTGGGAAGCCTTTGAAGATTATCGTCTCAATGCCCGGTCTTTTTCCGCCAACGAACTGCGGCTCCTGAGTCAATGGCTACCAGATCCGGATCAGCTTCCAGAATCGGCAACAGCAGCGTTCAATCTGAGTAAGCGAGAGGTGCAGGAACTCAAAGAGAAAATTGCTTTTGCAAAGTCCTTAGCGGCACAGTTCACGCAACACCAATGAGCAAAACGCTCGTTCTGGATGGCAATTCCTTAACTGTTGAGCAATGCTACACCGCTGTGACGCAGCGCTGGAGCGTGCAACTATCACCACAGGCAGAGGAACGCGTTCGTCGAAGCCGCCGCATCGTAGAGCAGTGGATCGATCAGGGTGAAACGATCTACGGCGTCACAACGGGATTTGGCGATCTGGCTACCCACCGGATTGCAGCAGAGCAGGTCGAAACGCTGCAACAGAATCTCATCCTCTCGCACAGTGCCGGAGTTGGCGACTGGATCCCGCCCGACATCAGCCGTGCCATCTTACTGCTGCGTATCAATGCATTAGCCAAAGGTGTTTCGGGTGTTCGGTTAGAGCTGCTACAACAACTGCTCTCTCTGCTCAATACTGGCTATGTCCCCGCTATTCCCGGCAAAGGATCCGTAGGCTCCAGCGGCGATTTAGCGCCGTTAGCCCATCTGGTCAGCGCCCTGCAGGGATATGGCTGGATGTGGTCACCTGCCGATCAATTGCTACCAGCAAAGGAAGCACTGGCACAGCTTTCCTTTGCACCGCTTTCTCTCGTTGCCAAAGAAGGACTGGCGCTGATTAACGGAACCCAGATGATGAGCGCCTACGCGGTGTTTGCCGTAATGCACGGGAAACGACTCTGCCAACTGGCGGATCTTATTGGTGCACTGAGCGTGGACGCACTCCGCGGCTCGGACACCCCCTTTGCTTCCTTCATTCATCAAATGCGCCCCCATCCGGGACAGCAACAATCCGCTACCAATCTCCGCACCCTTTTAGCCGGTAGCCAGATTCGCGAGTCTCACCGACAGGACGATCCACGAGTTCAGGATCCGTATTCGCTCCGCTGTATGCCGCAGGTGCACGGAGCTGTGCGCGATACTCTGGCATTTGCTGAATCCGTTCTGAACCGGGAAATCAATGCGGCAACGGACAACCCGTTAATCGATCCTGAAACGCAACAACACTTTGAGGGCGGCAATTTCCACGGTGAGCCCATCGCTTTTGTTCTGGACTACCTGGCAATTGCACTGGCAGAGCTGGGCAGTATCGCTGAGCGGCGAATTGCCCAGATGATGATGGGGTATGGCGGCATTCCCAAATTTCTCACCGCGGCTGGCGGCTTAAATTCCGGGCTGATGATTGCGCAATACACTGCTGCAGCACTGGTCGGAGAAAACAAAATTTTTGCCCACCCTGCCAGCATCGATTCCATTCCCACCTCCGCAAATCAAGAAGATCACAACTCTTTTGGAAGCATTGCCGCCCACAAGGTGTGGCACATTGTGCGGAATCTCTACCGGATTTTTGCCATCGAATTGCTGTGCGCAACGCAAGCGCTGGAATACCATCGCCCACTGCGCAGCAGCCCGGCTTTAGAAGCGGTGTACGCAACAGTTCGGGAAATTGTTCCTCCCTATACCACCGATCGCTACCTTGCAGACGACATTGCAAAGCTGGAGCAACTGCTGTGGCAAGATACCCTTCTGACACGGTGCCAACCTTACTGCTCTCTTCAATAATCCTGCGCTTCCTCTTTGCTGCACGCGCCCTGCTAAAGCGCCGCTTCTACCAGCAAAGACCGGGAGCGCCGGGTTTTGTTGGCAAAGACTGGGAGCACCGACTTCAGTCGGCATATCACTGGGAACGCCGACTTTAGTCGGCAACGAAAGTGCACCCTAAAGGGTGCGTTCCCAGTAAATGCACACTACAGCGTGCGCTCCCAGCACGATGTGTAGGGGCGAAGCGCTGCTTCGCCCAATGGGCGACCAGCCGGGTCGCTCCTACGTGCCCCTGCAATAACTCCCCTGTACAGGTGTCTATAGTTTACGCTCAAAATTCACACGGGGTCAGGCTCCATACAGCGAAGGGTTACCGAACCCCGTCAGGTCCGGAAGGAAGCAGCGGTAGGTAACTTCTTCGTTGGTATGGTCAGCTTGACCCCACCTTTTTATTCAGTACCTGAAATTTCAGAAAGCTGCTCGGAAAAGTTTTCAAACAATGGCAATCCAACGACAAAAGACACAGGTTACCCAAAAGAATCGACAGACACCACGACAGAAATCCCAGCGTCAAAGTCGAAGTAAGAAGTCACCAGCTTCAGCCAAAAAAGTCATTGCGATCAATGCTTCGCTGAGCGGGATTCGTATCGCCTTGCTGGAAAACAACCAATTAGCAGAACTGTTATGGGAACTGCCAGACACCGACCGGGTGGTAGGAAACATCTACCTGGGCAAAGTCCGCAAGGTTGTCCCCGGAATGAACGCTGCCTTTGTCAACATCGGTTATGCCCGCGATGGCTTCCTTCACTTTTCTGAAACCGGAAGCTCCCTGCAAAGCATTCTGGAGTTTTTGGATGAAGAAGTGGATGAAGAAGCTGATTTGCCGATTTTTTCGACCAAGCGTTCAGGGGACATCACCATTCCCCTTCAAGCCGGGCAACTGCTGTTAGTTCAAGCAGTTCGGGAGCCCTATGGAGGCAAGGGTATCCGATTGTCTACGAACCTTTCCCTCCCCGGACGGCTGCTGGTCCTGTTGCCTTTTACTAAAGGTATTGGCGTTTCTCGAAAAATTACCGATGCTGCCGAACGCCGCCGGCTGCGAACCATTATTCGGCGAATGCTGCCGAAAGGAGTAGGCTGTATCGTCCGGACCGAAGCCTTCCAGCAGCCGGACTACTTAATTGAAAAAGACCTCAAAAACTTACTGGAAACCTGGGAGCAGATTCAGGCAAAAGCCCGGAATGCAACGGAACCCCAGTTGCTCCACAAAGACGCTTCCTTTGTGCAAACCCTGGTGCGCGATCTGTTCCGTTCTGATATTCACAAACTGATCGTGGATTCCAAAAAGTTATACCGCGAGATCCGGGCATACCTCCAGGATATCGCACCCACAATGCTGGATCGGGTTCACTTTTACCGTGGGAAAAAGCCTCTCTTTGAATACCTTCGCATCACTCACGAGATCGAGCAATGTTATAGCCGGGAAGTGCCCCTGCCCAGCGGAGGCTCTATCGTTTTCGACCACACCGAAGCAATGCTGGTCATTGACGTAAACTCCCGAAAATCCTCGGAGGGCAAACGGTCGCAGGAGGCTGTTGCTTTCCAGACCAATATGGAAGCAGCACAGGAAATTGCGCGTCAACTCCGGCTCCGGGATGTCGGTGGACTGATCGTGATCGACTTCATCGATATGCAGCAGGAGACGAACCGAAAAAAGCTGTATGAGACGATGAAATCACTGTTGCAAAAAGACCGTGCTGTCACCGTCGTTTTCCCCCTCACCCAGCTCAGTTTGATGCAAATCACCCGACAACGGATCCGCAAAAACATCACACAGATCCTGACTCAGGAATGCCCAACATGCAATGGTCGAGGGACTATCACCTCCGTCCATCTTACGTTGAATTACATCGAAAACTGGCTGCGACAGTTCCGCCAGCAATCGAAAGAGTTTCGGCTCTTGCTTACAGTCCATCCATCGGTTGCAGAATATCTGCAAAGCGGGAAAATTTCCCGGCTGGTACGACTTATGCTGAAGTACTTCGTCAAGCTAAACCTGAAAGTCGATCCTTTTCTGCCCGTGAACCAATTTCGGTTCTACTCCATAAAGCAACAAGCGGATATTACAGGATTGGTGTGATCGTAAGATTTCTATGACAGCAAAAACCGTCACAATTCTTGGCGCAACCGGTTCCATTGGCACCCAAACCTTAGAAGTTCTGGCATTGTATCCCGAACAATTTCAGGTAGGGTTCATTACAACACATCGGAATATCGACCGGCTCCACTCAATTCTTCAACAGTTTTCTCCCAAAGGAATCGTCATCTGCGATCCGGAAGCCTGTGCAGCGTTTCAACGAACAACTACGTATCAGGGAACGATTCTCTGCGGAGAAGAGGCTCTTGTTGAAGTTGCTGCTGATAGCGCAAATGACATTGTGGTCTCAGCCTTAGTCGGGTTCGCCGGCGTCCGTCCCACCTTAGCTGCTTTAGAACAGGGAATCAATGTCGCACTGGCAAACAAAGAAGTGCTGGTCAGTGCTGGCGAACTGGTAACCACAACAGCCCGACGCTCGGCTTCTGCGCTGATCCCCATCGACAGTGAACACAGCGCCATTGCTCAGTGCCTGATGGGCGAACGCAAAGAAAGTATAGAAAAAATTATTCTCACTGCTTCTGGCGGTCCTTTCCGAAATTACACACTGAAACAACTGCACGCTGTGACGCTGGAAGAAGCACTACGCCATCCCAACTGGAAGATGGGACCGAAGATCACCATTGACTCTGCAACGCTGATGAACAAAGGGCTGGAAATGATTGAGGCACGATGGCTCTTCGATCTCCATCCGGCGCAAATTGAGGTTCTGATCCATCCCCAGAGCATTGTGCACTCTCTGGTACAGTTTGTTGATGGTTCCATCAAAGCGCAATTAGGACTACCGGACATGCGCCTGCCAATCCTCTATGCGCTCAGCGCGCCGCAGCGGCTTCCAACTCCCTTTCCACGAACTGATCTTGCCGCTATCCACACATTAACCTTCGAACCGCCCGACGAAAATCGCTTTCTGTGTTTGCGATTAGCCCGACAGGTGCTGGAAACAGGCGGCACTGCACCGACGATTCTCAACGCTGCCAACGAAGTTGCGGTTCAGGCATTTATCAATCGCCAAATTCGCTTCACGGATATTCCAGTAATCATTGCCGAAACGCTGGAAAAAATCACTCCAGTGGGCAAACCGTCGTTAGCCGACATTATCGCAGCAGACTCAAAAGCACGTAGTCTTGCTGAACAAATCGTGGCAACATTACCAACAAAGGTCTAAACAGATGGATTTGATCCAGACATTGGCGATTTTCCTCGTGGTCGTTACAATCATTGTCACAGTGCACGAACTGGGACACTTCCTCGCTGCCCGCCTGAGCGGAATGCGGGTTGACATTTTTTCCATCGGGATGGGACCCCGGCTGCTGGGCTACAACTGTCAGACCGGCTGGTCCTTTGGCACCCTTCCTGAATCGTGGGAACCACAGGGCTGTACCGATTACCGGATCTCTCTCTTCCCCATTGGTGGTTATGTCAAAATCGCCGGGATGGTCGATGAATCTCTGGATACGCAATTTCTGCGGTCTGAACCGCAACCGTGGGAATTTCGCGCAAAACCCCGCCTGGCGCAAGCTTTTGTGATCAGCGCTGGCGTTCTGATGAATTTCCTGCTGGCAATTCTGGTCTTTAGCGGCATCGCCCTGAGCCAGGGCAAAACCATTATTGAAACAACCCGATTGGGAACTGTTCCGCCAAATTCTTTTGCAGCGCAGATCGGACTGCAATCAGGAGACGAAATCCTTGCCGTCGATGACGTTTCGGTGCAAAACTGGAATCATTTCTTAGAGCTTTTGACCACCGAAGCAATCGGGGAAACAAAACAATTGACAATCCGCCGTGCAGGAAAGGTTTTGACCCTGTCACTGGACAGTCGAGAATTACTGCGCCGATTAAACGAATCCCAGTCGCCAGATCAATTGGGGTTTATCCCTGACGCCGCCCGTGTCTTCGTCGCCGGCGTCTTGCCAGGCACACCAGCAGAACAGGCTGGATTGCAACCCGGTGATACAATCCTCAAAGCAGGCGACCAGCCTATTTATTCCCTCCAACAGTTGATCGCCACTATCAAAGCTCACAAATCGACTCCCCTTCCATTGACCTGGAAACGGGGCGATCAGATTCTACAGAAAATTGTGACGCCAGACTCTTCGGGCAAATTAGGCATTAGCATCACGGTTGTCTTCACCAATATCCGCCACGTTCAATACTCCCTGCCAGAAGCGATCGGCTACGGGATAGACCAAACGGGAAAAACAATCGTGCTGTTCTTTGAATCGATTCGCCAGATCTTTCGCGGCAAACTCTCAGTCAAAGAAACCATTGGTGGTCCAATCCGCATCGCCGAAATGGCTTCCCAACAGGCAGGGCTGGGAATAATGGCATTTTTGCAATTCGTTGCTTTTCTTTCGATTACACTGGCAATTATCAACATCTTACCGATCCCCGCGCTGGATGGTGGACATCTTCTGCTCATCGTGATTGAAGGCATTTTCCGCCGGGAACTTCCTGCAAAAATCAAGATCGCAATTCAACAAATCGGTATCGCACTGTTATTGTTGCTGATGGTGTTCATTATCTACAACGACTTAACCCGTTAGAAAACGGATGGCACGCACATCACCGACAATTCTGGTTGTGAACGATGACGGCATTTTCTCCAACGGCATTTATGCCTTAGCAAAAGCACTGTCAGCTCTGGGAACGGTTGTCGTCGTAGCTCCAGATCGCCAGCAGAGCGCTGTTGGACACGCCCTGACGGTCAATGCTCCTCTTCGGGTTACTCCCTTCCATCGCGACGGTACTTTGTTTGGCTATGCCGTCAATGGAACGCCGGCTGATTGTGTCAAATTAGCAGTCAACAAACTGTTGCCAGCACCGCCTGATCTGGTCGCTTCCGGCATCAATCACGGCGCAAACACAGCGGCGAATATTCTGTACTCCGGAACTGTATCAGCCGCAACGGAAGGAATGCTCCTGGGGATTCCTTCAATGGCTGTATCTGTTGACACGCTGGACGAATCTTTCGACTGCTCCGCTGCTGCTCATTACGCCCTCCACATCGCCCGAATGTTGTTATCAATGGATCTTCCCCGCGGCACTTTTCTCAATGTGAACGTTCCCGCGCTACCGCTGGACGACATTCGCGGCATCCGGTTTACCCGCCAGGGATCGGCTTATTGGCAGGATACGTACGTAGAAATGCAGGATCCCCAGGGACACACTGTGTACTGGATCAAAGGACAATATATTATCCCTGAAAACGAAGCGCCAGATGCGGATGACATTGCCCTCCGTCAGGGCTACGTATCAGTAACACCAATCCGCTATCAGCTTACAGATGAAAAACTGCTCCACTCCCTGCGAACCCGATACGCACACGTTGACCTCACTGTTGACACCCCCAGGACAAATGCACAGTCGTAATGCGAATCGGGAGAAAAATTTCCTGGGCACTGGCAGACAAAGCAACGTTCCTTGTCTACGGACTCATTTTTCGAATTCTCCAGATTCGATCTCTCCCTCCTGAAGAATTTGGGCTATACGCACTCTTTGAAGCAGCTTTTATCTTCCTTTTCGTGATTGCCGACCATCTGGCTTTAGCTCCAGCGATTAAATTTGGCAGCGATCTTCAAGAACGTCCCAGAGTGAATTTTTTATCGATCATTGTCTACGCCACGTGCACTCTGGGATTTGCGATGCTGTTATTTCTCCTGCGATCTCCTCTTTCGGTCCTCCTGAATGAACCCCGGTTTCTCACCGTCGCAGCTTTTTTTCCACCGTATATTGCCTTAACCATTCCCCGGATGTATCTCCTGTCAATTCAGCAGCGCGATCTGTACATGCACCGCATCTTTGCTGCAAACCTTGTGTGGATGGGCACAATGGCAGGAGTCACGCTGATTCTCCTCTTTTCCGACCACCTGCACACGTTTGAAGATATGATGCTCATTGTCTATTCCGGAAGCATTGCCAGTTCTGCTCACCTGCTGTGGCTAAGTCGATCCCAGTTGCAATTTTCCCGCAAAGGAAAATTAAAACTTCGGGAATTCCTGTCTTTCAGCGGCTTCTTAGCCGGTGGTGGCATTTTTTCCACCCTTTTGCTGCGACTGGATACTTACATCGTACAAATGTTTTTCTCAACGGCAACGACCGGGATTTATCAATCCGCCAAAACGCTCTTTCGCCTCTTTGAGTCTCCAACCCACGCCGTGGGTTCGGTCTTCTTTCCTGCAATCAGCAAAGTGGCACACGCTCAGGACTACGACCAGTTGCGCTCTTTGACGCAACGCAGCCTGACGGCTCACTTCTGGGTGTCCCTCTTCGGAGCTATCGTAGCCATTGCAACCGCTCCCTACGTTATTGGATTTCTGCTTCCTGCCAAATACGCGCTGGCAATTCCCTTTTTCCAGGTTCTGGCTCTCGCAGGTTGTGTTTTACCCCTGACACTGCAAATTTTCATCTTAATTGCCATCGGCAAAACGAATATTCTTTTCCGGTACATCATCATAGCAGTGGTAATAGGATTGTCGACGCTGCTACTTGCGGGAATTTTTCAGTGCCCAACCTGTATCCCGCTGGGCACAGTTCTTTACCACACCACCATTGCGTTGCTCACTTCGCGTTTTCTTCATCGCTCCCTGCGGTTTCCTCTCTTTTTCTTCCTGAACATTCGGAACATTTTCCAGTCGGCAACGACAGCGGCATCCGGCGTACCAAGAGCAAAACCATAAAGGTACGTTGCTTTTGATTCTTTTCCAGAATTTTCCCGGCATTGCATTGGCGGAAACACAATAAACAGCAGGATCTGTTCGTTGAAAGAGTGCTTTTTATCCGATCGAACGGTCGGGTTCTGATCTTTTCCATTTCGGGGTGCAGTTGTCGAAGGGGGCAACTGGGGGAGAGGCAGGAAGGAGAAAGGCAAGAAAGCGAGCGTTTTTTTGCGATGGAGAGTTTGATCCTGGCTCAGGACGAACGCTGGCGGCGTGCCTAACACATGCAAGTCAGGGGGAAAGGGAGCTTCGGCTTCCGAGTACACCGGCGAACGGGTGAGTAACGCGTAGCCAACCTGCCCGTGTCTCCGGAATAACCACTCTAACGGGTGGCTAAAAACGGATGCGCACCGATGGGGCATCCCATCGGTGTGAAAGGCGCCTCTTTTAGGGGTGCTGGACACGGAGGGGGCTGCGTCCCATTAGGTCGTTGGTGAGGTAACGGCTCACCAAGCCGATGATGGGTAGCTGGCCTGAGAGGGTGGTCAGCCACACTGGGACTGAGACACGGCCCAGACTCCTACGGGAGGCAGCAGTGGGGAATCTTCGGCAATGGGCGAAAGCCTGACCGAGCGACGCCGCGTGCGGGAAGAAGCCCTTTGGGGTGTAAACCGCTGTAGCCGGGGAAGAAAGGCGTCCTTGTGGGGCGCATCGGACAGTACCCGGAAAGTAAGCGCCGGCTAACTACGTGCCAGCAGCCGCGGTAAAACGTAGGGCGCAAGCGTTGTCCGGAATCACTGGGTGTAAAGGGTGTGTAGGCGGGTCGGTCAGTCAAGGGTGAAAGGCGTCGGCTCAACCGACGAAACGCCCTTGATACTGCCGATCTTGAGTGCGGGAGAGGCTGGTGGAATTCCTGGTGTAGCGGTGAAATGCGTAGATATCAGGAGGAACACCGAAGGCGAAGGCAGCCAGCTGGCCCGCAACTGACGCTGAGGCACGAAAGCGTGGGGAGCAAACAGGATTAGATACCCTGGTAGTCCACGCCCTAAACGATGCACGTTAGGCGTTGGGCTTGCTAAAAGCAGGCTCAGTGCCGAAGCTAACGCGATAAACGTGCCACCTGGGGAGTACGCTCGCAAGGGTGAAACTCAAAGGAATTGACGGGAGCCCGCACAAGCGGTGGATCATGTGGTTTAATTCGATGCTACGCGAAGAACCTTACCTGGGCTCGAACTTCCGGTGGTAACCTGCTCGAAAGAGGGGTGACCACACCAATGGGTGTGGAGCCGGAAGAGGTGCTGCATGGCTGTCGTCAGCTCGTGCCGTGAGGTGTTGGGTTAAGTCCCGCAACGAGCGCAACCCCTGCTCTTAGTTGCCAGCACCTATTGAGGGTGGGCACTCTAAGAGGACTGCCTGCGCAAGCAGGAGGAAGGTGGGGACGACGTCAAGTCATCATGGCCTTTATGCCCAGGGCTACACACGTGATACAATGGCCGCTACAGAGGGCAAAGCCGCAAGGCGGAGGCAATCCCTAAAAGCGGTCTCAGTTCGGATTGGAGTCTGCAACTCGACTCCATGAAGGCGGAATCGCTAGTAATCGCGGATCAGCAACGCCGCGGTGAATACGTTCCCGGGCTCTGTACACACCGCCCGTCAAGCCATGGGAGTCGGGGGTGCTCGAAGTCGCCGATGAGGCGCCCACAGCACACCCGGCGACTGGGGCTAAGTCGTAACAAGGTAGCCGTACGGGAACGTGCGGCTGGATCACCTCCTTTCTTATGGACTATCTCCTGCCTCGACCCCGGTCCCCTAAACTGCATTCCGAAACGGAAAAGCACAGGTGTGAAAGTTCTTTGAAAATTGGGGTGGTAAGGCACAGCGGGTGCCTTACAGAGCAGGCAAGCGGCAGGGAGATCTGCGCAAGGGTCATCCGCCGAAGCGGCAAGTTCGCAAGGGCACACGGTGGATGCCTCGGCACAGGCAGGCGATGAAGGACGTGGCTACCTGCGATAAGCCTCGGGGAGCCGGTAGCAGGCTGTGATCCGGGGATCTCCGAATGGGGTAACCCGACTCTGGGTCATAACCGGAGTCATCCGCCTTCGGGCGGAGGCGAACCCGGGGAAGTGAAACATCTCAGTACCCGGAGGAAAAGAAAACAATAGTGATTCCCCAAGT
>JALWJX010000107.1 GCA_026996895.1 Candidatus Kapaibacterium sp. | reverse complement strand
GGAGGTGATGGGGAGTAGTAAGTTGCAGGCGTGGATCATTGATTTGCTCTTGCGCGTTCTGTATCAGCATCTGGATCTGCGGAAATATAAGGTGTTGAGCAATGAAGTCGGCTTTCGCACGGGACGTCGGAGCTGGCGGAATCTGGACATTGCAGTGTTCGATCGCCAGCAACTGCTACAGGAAGGGGTCGATGAGAAGTATGTGCAGACACCACCGAAGGTGGTCATAGAGGTTGATACAAAAGCGGATTTGCAGAAATATGAGGATTTGCTGTCTTACGTGATTGAGAAGGTGCAGGATTTGCATCAGGCGGGAGTTGAGCGAGTGGTGTGGATACTGACGCGCAATCGGCGGGTGGTGATAGCGGAGCAGCAGGAGGCGGAGTGGAAGATAGTGCCGCTGGATGAGGAGATAGAGTTGATGGAAGGGATTCAGTGCAACGTGGCGGCATTGCTGCGGCAGGAAGGAGTGGAACTGTGAGATGAGGCAGGAGAAAAGAAAGAGCTGGGTTGGTACTGCAATGCTGGCAAAGCGGCAAAAGCGGGATGATCAAACAGGAAGCAAAACTGCAAGAGGAGGCAAATAGAAGTGCTGGTAAAGTGGTAGAAGGGGAGCACAATAATTTCAGCAGATGTTAGAAGCAAATGAGTAAGCAGAGTCATAAAGCAACGGATCCGAAAGTTTTTGCTGTCGTTGTGACGTACAATCGCCCATCACTGCTTGCTGAGTGTCTCCGGGCGTTGCAGCGCCAGACGCACTCTCTGGCGGCAATCGTTGTAGTGGACAATGCATCTACGGAAGATACCGTTGCCGTGCTGCGGCAGGAGGGATATCGAATGGTAGAGCAGGAAGCATCAGAAGGAATAACATTCGTTGTGATGGAGGCAGTGGAGGGTTCTTCGCTGCTTTACTACTTACGGTTGCCGGTAAATCTGGGTGGGGCAGGAGGATTCTATTACGGGATGCGGCTGGCGCTGATGCTGGGCGCTGAGTGGTTGTGGTTGATGGACGATGATGCAGAACCGGCAGCCGATGCGCTGGAACAGCTCTGGATCGCTGTAGCGAAGCATCACGCCGCAGCATACGGTAGTTTAACGCGATCGGCACGGACGGGAGAAATTGAGCCTTATCACCAATGTCGTTTGAACCTGCATTCGCCCCTGAAACAGTTTTTAGTTCCCCTGATGGGCGAAGATCTGGAGCATCTGTCAGCGGTCGAAGTCGATCAGAAATCCTTTGTGGGGTTGTTTGTGCCCCGTACCACGATTGACATTGTGGGATTGCCGAAAAAGGAGATGTTTTTGCACTGGGATGATACCGAATACTGCTTACGGATTCGGCAGGGAGGAAAAATTTATCTGGTGCCGCAGAGTGTGATATGGCACAAGGATGCAGTGGTAAAAAGTGGAAGAGTGCCTTATCGAATTGGATTCCTTCGCCTGATGCGATATGCCCGGCGGGATCCGTATGAGCGATATTGGTTGCGGTATTATACCATCCGGAATATGATCTGGATCGCCTGGCGGGTAGCAGAGTCTCGCTGGGAAACGTTGTGGCGCATTGCGGGGCAGTTCGTTCGCTCTGTTGTCGGTATTCTACTTTTTGATGATCATCGCTGGCGGCGGTTGCGGCTGCTGTGGGCGATGTACCGGGACGGCATCCGGAGCGATTTTTCCGATCTGTGGAAGCCTCGGAGAATTCTCTACGGGGAACACCCCCCAGATGCTGCGGCGGTAGCGTCGAGCGTTGAGCAATTTTTGAACGTAGTGCTTCGGAAAAAGATGGAAGCAGTGTAATGGTACAGGAGGCGGCTCACGCTAATGCTGCACCAAAGCGGCGACGAAAGATTCATATCCCGCTGATCTCCACGCTCATCGAATATGGCATAATCTTCTACCGCTTTGTCGGCATCCATTTGTTTATCCTGTCTGCTCTGACCCTGATAACAACACTGGTGGAAAGTGTTGGGATTACTCTGTTTCTGCCTTTGTTCACCGCTGGATTCGATGCACAGACGACCGGAGAAAGTAATCGAGCCGCCGAGATTGTCCAGAGTGTCTTTGGATTGTTCGGCATTACCCCGACAGTTGGAGCAACCATTATCTTTGTTCTGGTACTGTTTCTGGCAAAAGCGGCTTTTCGGATTGGTACGGACTTTTACCGCATTCGGTTGATCGCAGACCTCTCACGGCGGCTGCGCCGGAGACTGCTGGAATTATTCAGCCAGGTTTCTTATGCCTATTACGTGCGGAGTAATACGGGGTATTTGACGAATGTGTTGACGATAGAAACTGAGCGCACAATTAATGCTTTTAGTGTTTTTTCACGCGTTTTGGTCTACGTTGTTACCATCGCGACCCTCCTGGGTTTTGCCTTCTTCCTGTATTGGCAGTTTACTCTCATAGCGGTTGTTTTTAGCATCATTGCCTTTGCTGCCATTCGGGTGTTAGTAAAACAAACCCGGCGATATTCGCATCAAATTGTGGCAGAGCGTGGAGAGTTCCAGAGTAGGTTAATTCAGAGCATTCAGGCATTTAAGTATGTTCGAGCTACGGGGCGGATGAAAGTTTTGCTTGCCAAAATGGACAACTCTATCAATCGGTTGGCGCAATTAACGGCTCAGTTAATGCTCCGGGGGGCAATTATTGAAACTCTTAAAGAACCATTGATGGTGATTTTCATTCTACTGCTGATGAGCTATCAATTCTTTCTGGTTGGTGGTAGTATTGGAGCTATTGCTGTCTTTTTGATTTTCTTTTTGCGCATCATCCAGAGCGTATTGCAGTTTCAGGGCATCTGGAACAGTTTTGTGTCAAATGTTGGCAGTATATCAATGGTTCTCAGGATGGATACGGAATTACGCAAGCATCAGGAACCGAAAGGGCAAAAGGCAGTGGGGACTTTAAGTGATACGATAGAACTTCACAACGTCACCTTCGCTTACCGGGATGAACCCGTTCTCCGGAACGTATCGCTGGTCATTCCGAAAAATACCACGGTTGCGCTGGTAGGACGCTCCGGAGCCGGGAAGTCCACGCTGGTTGACCTGATAGCAGGGTTGTTTCTTCCACAGTCGGGAGAGGTTCGCATCGACGGAGTTCCGATGCAGCAGCTCGATCGCGTTTCCTGGCAGGAGAAAATCGGCTACGTGACACAGGATCCGGTGATTTTCAATGATACTATTGCGAACAACATTGCACTATGGAGTTGCGATCCTCGAGATTCTCGCTGCTTTGACCGATTGCAAAAAGCCGCTGCGGCAGCATACTGTTTGGAGTTCATCCAATCGCTACCGGAAGGATTTGCAACAGTTGTTGGAGATCGGGGGATCAAATTATCAGGAGGACAGAAGCAGCGTATCGCGATTGCCCGTGAGCTGTTTAAGCAACCGGAGTTGTTGATCTTGGATGAAGCAACCAGTGCCCTGGATACGGAATCAGAGCGCGCGATTCAGCAGAGTATCGATGCGCTTAAGGGAAAGCTCACCGTGATTATTATTGCTCACCGTTTGTCAACGGTTCAGAATGCGGATATTATCTATGTGCTCGACAAAGGCGAAATTGTCGAGAGCGGCAGCTTTGCAGAACTCATACGGAAAGATGGATTGTTCCGCAAGATGGTGGAATTGCAAACGTTATTATTGCCGGAAAAATCAACTGCTGGATAAATTTTGAGTAGGATTATTGCTCGAAGATTAGGATAGACGTCCGTGGCGTAAATGAGTAGTGTTTTGTTGTTTGTAAATTTTTGAGTAATTTTGTGATTCGGAAATGAGCAGAAACTCTGGATAGATGCTGGAGTCTTTGATCACATCGAAAACGCGGATAAAATTGCTGCTGAAATTCTTTGCCAATCCTGAGACAGCAGCATATTTGCGGGAACTTGCCGCAGAGCTGGGTGAATCGACGAATGCTGTTCGGGTGGAGCTGAATCGCTTAAGCAAAGCGGGGTTGCTACGCTCATACTCGAATGGGCGGACGAAGGTATATCAGGCGAATACTGCGCATACCCTTTTTCCCGAACTTCAGGGATTGGCAAGAAAGTTTCTGGGATTTGACAAAATCGAAGAAATTCTCCGAAAGTTGGGATCTGTGGAGTTGGCGCTTATTACAGGAGATTACGCGCGGGGCAACGATACCGGCATCATCGATCTGGTGATCGTAGGTGAAGTTGACAAAAAATACCTTTTGGATCTCACGGAGAAAGCGGAGCGGTTGATCAAGCGGAAAATCCGCTCTCTGGTACTAACGCGAGATGAATACGAAGCGCTCAAAGAGCGCTTAGCATTTCATAAAGCGCTGGTCCTCTGGGTGCAGGATCAGCAGTCATAGCCCGCTGGAGTGCTGCTAAAAAGGCAGCGGACTGCCAGCAAGGTGAAAAGCAATGATGGATGTCCACGCAGTCCCATCGATGGCGATGGGACTGACGTGGCGGGAGTGTGCAGAAAGAAAAAGAAGCGTTAGTCTGGTTGCGCTCATTTGGAGATTGTTGGGAGCACCGGCTTTCGCTGGCAGAGGATGTACACTCAAACGGGCGTTCCGAATCGTTGAGAGTGTCTCCCTGGAAGCACCAACGTTTGCTGGCATCCGCCCTCAGCCGAAGGTGTGGAAACAGGAAGTCTATGAGTATTGAGAGCTTGCCAAAGCCTTTGAAGAAATGAAAACCAAAGCTGTGACAACGATTCTTGTGTTCTGCACCATCGTTGGTCTTGCCTACGCAGAGCGTGAGGGATTTAGCAAAGAAGACCGGGAACGGTTGATCCGCGTGGAGACAACGTTGAAAGTGTTTATGGAGCAGGTCGATAAGCGGTTTGAACAGATTGATAAACGATTTGCACAGGTCAATCAACAATTTGAACAGATGATGACCTTTTTGTGGATGTTGACAGGAATTTTCACCACGATGGTCGTTGCAGTCATTGGGTTTGCATATTGGGACAGGCGGACAATTATCCGCAAAGCACGGGATGAAGCGATCGAAGTGATAGAGAAAGAGGGAAGGTTACGGGATTTAATTGCGGCGTTGCGTCAACTGGCGCGAGAAGATCCGAAGTTAGCGGAAGTACTCCGAAGTTTCCGGTTGTTGTAGTACGTAGAAGCTGTTTAACTTAGCGGTAAGATGGAGAAATTTCGTACAATCTTGTCGATAGCGATAGAGCTGACGTGGCGAGAGTGTCGACATAGTGGCAGCAGTAAGATGAAGAAAGGGAATGCCCACAACCGCTAGGGAGTATCCATCGGCTTGCGAGTGTTTCTAGTTGTTTCTGTTTATAAGTTAAGATGCAGACAGTTGGTGATTGGGGTGATTACTTGAAAAAGAAGATGGATGGTCTGTAGTGGCTGTTTGTTCGTGGGATATTCGTCGGAGATTATCGTAAGTATGGTAATAAATATACGTTGATAATGAAAGTCGTGATTCTGAGTGGAGGGTTTGGCACTCGGCTGGCGGAAGAAACTGGTCGCATTCCGAAGCCTATGGTTGAGATTGGTGGGCGACCGATTCTCTGGCATATTATGAAACACTACGCCCATTATGGTTTTAAAGAATTTTTTCTTGCTCTGGGGTATAAAGGGGAAGTCATTAAACGCTATTTTCTGGATTACTATGCGTTGAATGGAAGTATGACAGTGAACTTGGCTAATGGTGACGTGCAAGTACATAACAAGAGGTGCGAAGATTGGATTGTACATCTGATGGATACAGGGTTGCATACCCTTACGGGGGGGAGAATCAAACGCTTGGAACCGTGGTTAAAAGATGGAACCTTTATGGTGACCTACGGAGATGGGGTAAGCAACATTGATCTTCTCGAACTGCTTCGCTTTCATCAATCCCACGGACGGCTGGCGACCGTAACGGCAGTTCGTCCTCCAGCGCGGTTTGGCGGATTAATTTTTGATGGCGATTTAGTAGCTGAGTTTACGGAGAAGCCTCAAATCGGTGAAGGATGGATCAATGGAGGATTCTTAGTGTTTGAACCGGGGATTTTTGAGTATCTTGAAGGGGATAATACCAGCCTAGAAGCTGATGCGCTTGAGCGGCTGGCAGCGGATGGTCAACTGGCGGCTTATCGCCACGAAGGATTCTGGCAGTGTATGGACACCCTTCGAGATGTTCAACTGCTGAGAGGATTATGGGAAAGTGGCAATCCGCCGTGGAAGGTGTGGGAGGAGTGATGGGAAATAGCAGTCATTTTTGGCAGGATCGACCAGTGTTGGTAACTGGCGCAACGGGTCTTGTAGGTGGCTGGTTGGTGCGCCGCTTACTTAGTTTAGGGGCTGATGTGGTCTGTATAGTACGTGATTGGGTTCCTCAAAGTGAATTGGTGCGTGCCCGAATGATCGAAAAAGTTAAAGTAGTCCGGGGAGACATATGTGATCAACCCCTGATGGAACGAATCTTGGGAGAGTATGAAATTGAAACGGTATTTCACCTGGCTGCCCAGACGATTGTAGGTATTGCCAATCGCAATCCTGTCTCTACTTTTGAAACCAATATCAGAGGTACTTGGATGCTGCTGGAGGCGTGTAGGCGTAGCCCGACCGTTAAACAAGTGATCCTGGCATCTTCAGATAAAGCTTATGGCGAGCACGGCGAACTTCCATACGATGAGGAAATGCCGCTGCAAGGACGTTATCCTTATGACGTTAGTAAATCCTGCGCCGATCTTATAGGTCAAGCGTATGCAGCAACCTACGATTTGCCTGTTGTGATTACACGATGTGGTAACTTTTATGGTGGTGGTGATCTCAATTGGAATCGTATTGTTCCTGGAACCATTCGGTCTATCCTCCGGGGACGACGTCCTCTTATTCGGTCTGATGGTCACTATGTTCGGGATTATATCTATGTGGAGGATGCAGCAGCAGCGTACACATTACTTGCAGAGCAGTTGGCTGCAAATCCGCATTTGCGTGGACAGGCTTTTAATTTTTCCAACGAAACGCCCGTGACAGTGTTAGAATTAGTCAAAATGATTTTGAGACTGATGAATTCAGATTTGGAACCTGAAGTCCGTAACGAAGCTACCAACGAAATTCGTCGTCAATATTTGAGCGCCGCTAAAGCTCGAAGTGTGCTCGGTTGGAAACCTCTATTTAGTTTGGAAGAAGGATTGCAGCGTACTATTGAGTGGTATAAGAACTTCTTAGGAACATCCTTATGAGCAGTGTCTTGTACTCCTGTCGATCTTGTGGTAAAACGGGGCTACAGCTTATCCTCTCATTGGGCAATATGCCGCTTGCTAATGCCCTGCTAACGGAAGAACAGTTGTCTCAGTCTGAGCCGACGTATCCGCTTGACTTAGTTTACTGTCCTTCCTGTACTCTGGTGCAGATTACCGAGACAGTTCCACCGGAGGTATTATTTAGAGAGTATACCTATTTTTCTTCGTTTTCTGATACGATGCTGGAGCATGCTCAACAGTTGGTCCAGCGTTTAATCACGGCACTGAATTTGTCCTCTGAAAGTTTGGTGGTAGAATTGGCGAGCAATGATGGTTATCTTTTGCAATTTTTTCTGCCAGCAGGTATTCCAGTGCTGGGGATTGAACCAGCCAGTAATGTTGCAGAAGTGGCGAGAAAGAAGGGAATTTCTACTATAAACGAGTTTTTTGACAAGCGGCTTGCTTTGCATTTGAGGCAGCAGGGAAAACAAGCAGATGTTATCATCGCTAACAATGTATTGGCTCACGTGGCAGACCTCCACGGATTTGTAGAAGGGATCCGGATGCTGCTGAAACCTGACGGGACGGCAGTCTTTGAAGTGGCGTATGTGAAGGATATGATAGATGCTGATGCTTTTGATCAAATTTATCACGAGCACCTGTGTTATTATTCTTTAACAGCGTTGAGTCACTTGTTGGAATCTCATCAACTTCAGGTGGTAGGAGTAGAGAAAATTCCTACCCATGGTGGCTCGCTTCGGGTTTATGTTCAACATTATAATGGAACATCTCTGGATTCTCGCGTAGAAGCATTACTTCGAGAAGAGCAGTCGTGGGGAGTTCACAGCTTCGCTTCGTATAAGAGTTTCGCAGAGCGGGTGCAACAGCGACGCCAGAATTTGGTGAGATTGCTACAGAAACTGAAAGCTGATGGACATCGACTTGCTGGCTATGGAGCAGCAGCGAAGGGAACCGTATTGCTGAACTATTTCCAAATCGGGAAAGATCTGATAGACTTTATCGTTGATCGCAATCCACATAAACAGGGACGCTATGTTCCGGGGGTGCGGTTGCCTATTTACGATCCATCGAAGCTTCTGGAAGAGATGCCAGATTATACGCTGATTTTAGCGTGGAATTGGGCAGAAGAAATTATCAAACAGCAAAGTGAATATTACCAACGGGGAGGAAGATTTATTCTTCCTGCTCCCTCGGTGAGGGTAATATAGAGGGAGTTCAATAACTACTTGGAAGCATCGTTATGCGTTTTCTCGAAACTGAATTGAAAGGTGCTTTCATCATTGAAATGGAACCGTATGAAGATCATCGAGGTTTTTTTGCGCGTAGTTTTTGCCAAAAGGAATTTGCTGCTCATGGACTCAATCCACGGGTGGTACAGTGCAATGTTTCGTTCAATAAGAAGCGAGGAACACTGCGAGGGATGCATTACCAGGTAGCGCCGTATGAAGAAGCGAAATTAGTGCGCTGTACCAGAGGTGCAATCTATGATGTGATTATCGATCTGCGATCAGAGTCACCAACTTTCAAGCGATGGATCGCAGTGATTCTCACCGCCTTTGATATCCGCCCCGAATCGTATCGTGCATCTTTACCGATTTCCAGAACACTTTATCCTGCACCTGGCAGTATGCTGTATATCCCGGAAGGTTTTGCGCACGGTTTCCAGACATTGGAGGATAATACGGAGATTTTCTATCAGATGTCCGAGTTTTATCATCCTGAGTATGCCCGGGGAGTTAGATGGGATGATCCAGCGTTTGGGATTGAGTGGCCATTATCCCATCCAATTCTCTCGGACAAGGATCGGTCATATCTGAATTTTACTTTTGGAGAACACGACTGATGAGAATCGCCCTGTTTGCAGCGGATAAAGTGGGCTTGGAAGTCGCACGGTTCTTCGGCAGTTCGAAAGAACCGCTTGCGTCTCTTGTCATAGATGCGAGAGACCCTAAAGGGATGAACAAGGACATCATAGAAGCAAGCGGTATTAGGAGAAAAGACCATATTTTCACCAGTGACGAGCTTGCTGATTCAAAGGTGGTTGAGAAGCTTCGTCTCTTGTCGTTGGACCTGGGTTTGCTAGCGTGGTGGCCATACATTTTGCGGGAGCCGATTCTCAGCATAACTCGATTAGGATTCCTTAGCTTCCATCCAAGTCTCTTGCCCTATTGTCGTGGCAAAGATCCGAACTTTTGGGCGATCGTCGAAGAAAAGCCTTTCGGTGTGACCATCCACTGGGTCAGCGAAGGTATCGATGCTGGCGACATCGCATTCCAGGCGGAGATTCCTATCACGTGGGAAGACACTGGAGAGACACTGTACAAGAAAGCACAACAGCGGATAATAGAACTATTTATTGAGAACTATCCGCGCATCAAGAGTGGTGATATTCCTCGCATACCACAATCCGATGCAGATGCAACGTTCCATCGTCGAAGTGAACTTGACCCTGCATCTCAGATCGACCTCGACAAAACGTATACCGCTCGACAGCTGCTTAACCTCTTGCGTGCGCGAACTTTCCCACCCTATCCGGGATGTTGGTTTGAAGCAGACGGACATCGATATCAGATAAGGGTATCGATTGAGAAGATTAGCTCAGAGACAGATGCAGATGGATGATTTTGAAGAACGCAATCGACGGATGATCGCACGTATGGGTAGTGACCAAACGCTACACGAGTTAAGCCGGCGTTGGTTCAAACGTGTATCAAGCTATGAATATTCGTATCACTTCACTTGGCTTGGTCGCCCTATTATCCAGTTTCCTCAAGATATTATTGCTATGCAAGAGATTATCTGGCGCGTGAAGCCCAATCTGATTATTGAGACTGGAATTGCTCATGGCGGTTCTCTCGTCTTTTATGCTTCCATGCTTGAACTCATCGGTGGCGATGGTCAAGTGCTGGGCATAGATATCGAGATTCGTGAGCATAATCGAGTTGAGATCGAAAACCATCCCATGTTCAAACGAATCACAATGATTGAGGGCTCTTCGATAGATGAAGAAGTAGTAAAAGAGGTTTATGAGTTTGCCAGAAACAAAAAACCAATTCTGGTAGCCCTGGACTCGAATCACACACACTCCCATGTACTCCGCGAGTTGGAGCTTTATTCACCTCTGGTGACTAAGGGGAGTTACCTGGTTGTGTTTGATACCATTATCGAAGATATGCCTGGTGATCTGTGGCCGGATCGACCATGGGGTAAAGGAAACAATCCCAAAACTGCGGTGTATGAGTTTCTGAAGACAAATGATCGATTTATTATTGACAAGGAGATCGAACACAAGCTTCTCATCACTGTAGCTCCCGATGGCTACCTGAAGTGCATAAAGGATTAGGCTATGAAGCGAATTCCAGTTGCAGGTCCGTGGATCACGCAGAAAGAAGTTGAGTATGTCGCTGATGCTGTAGCCAACGCCTGGTATGACAAGGCAAACATCTACCACGAACGGTTTGAAAAGGCGTTCGCAGACTACATAGGTGTCCGTTATGCTGTATCGCTTCCCTCGTGTACCTCAGCAATTCACCTGTCACTTGTAGCACTTGGTGTAGGTCCCGGTGATGAAGTGATTGTGCCAGACATAACCTGGATTGCCTCTGCTGCGCCTATTACTTATGTGGGTGCGACACCAGTCTTTGCGGATATTGATCCGAAGACTTGGTGCCTGTCAGCCAAGTCGTTTGAGGAATGCATTACCTCCCGAACTAAAGCTGTGATAGTTGTTGATCTGTACGGTGGTATGCCAGATATGGAGGCGATTCTGGATATCGCAAGGCGACATAATATAGCAGTTATTGAAGATGCGGCAGAAGCCATAGGTTCAGAGCATAAGGGAAAACGGGCAGGCAGTTTTGGGGATACCGGAGTTTTTAGTTTTCACGGATCAAAGACGCTTACTACCGGTGAAGGAGGAATGTTGGTAACAAATCGAGAAGATGTTTATCATCGAGTTCTTTTTCTGCGTGACCATGGCCGCCCGCCGGGGGACAAGATGTTTTGGAATACGGAGGTAGCTTACAAGTATAAGATGAGTAGCCTGCAAGCAGCTCTTGGCTTAGCACAATTGGAGCGTGTTGAAGAGTTAGTTGCTCGCAAGCGCCAGATCTTCCAGTGGTACCAGGAACGCTTGGATGATGTTCCTGGCATCACTCTGAATTATGAAGCACCGGGGACGAAAAACAGCTACTGGATGGTAACTGCGGTCATCGATCCAGATTGGGGTTTGAAAAAGGAGCAGTTAATGAAACTGATGAATGATTACAACATCGACTGTCGTCCTTTTTTCCACCCTTTGAGTTCCCTCCCAGCCTATCAAGCGTTGGAACAAGCTCGGCAGGCACAATATCGTAATCAAGTAAGTTACCAGATTAGTCCTTATGGGATAAACTTGCCCTCAGCTCTCAACCTTACCAGAGAGCAAGTAGAGTATGTAAGCAACGTTTTGAAGAGTATCCTTCATAGTCAACGGTAGAATTTTGGTTGCTATTGGTAATTGAGTGTGCAAATTCCTATATCGGTGTAAGTGTTAAGGTAGCGAGTAAGGGGGTATATGACAGTTGAGCAAAAAGACATTCTTAGGAACAAGGTAACAGTTCTCATTCCCACGTACAACCGAGCGCATCTTTTGAAAGACTTGTTATCATATTAT
>JALWJX010000106.1 GCA_026996895.1 Candidatus Kapaibacterium sp. | reverse complement strand
CCTCAAACTCTGTGACCGTATTCAATCCCACGTTCTGAAACTTCGCCACCACATCGATCGGCACGCCCTGCGGATACTTAAAGTTCCGTGGCGGATCGTTCGTGTACGGACTGACCACTTCCCGCACTGACATATCATTGGCATACGCAATGATGAAGTCCTTGACCCACTGTTGCGTATAGCCCGGCATCGAGTAGCTGGCAATGAGCCGGTAGGACCCTCCCGGTATGTTGCTCAGATCCAGCGCACCATTCTGCCCGGCGGCTGTCCCTTTGGCTGCTGGAATCTCAAACGTGACCTCTCCACTGCCCGTTGCGGTGTAATCCAGGATTGTATCATTCGGATTGCCTGTTTCGTGGGCGATGTAGATGGGATTGAGGGAGGGAAGTGGTCCCACGATCTTGTAGGTCAACTGGAGTTGCTGTCCCGGTGAGGTGCGGAACTTCAGGTAGGGATGCGGATGCGCTGCATCGCTGCCGTCGTACACTTCACCAGAACGGAGAATCCGCCGCGGGTCTACATCATCGGGGAAGGATTCGCTAATCCCGGTCTGGACATAAAAGCGGAATACGGGACGCAACCGATAATACCAGGAAGTCGCGTGACTGTATCCAGTTGTAAGTTGAGAACATTGTCCATTCCACCAAATACGGTATCGAGCAGTTGGGTAAGTAGTTCGAGTATACCGCAAAATCGCATACCAATACTCAGCAGTGGCCGGAGGATCTATACAAAACTCAAGGACCAGATTCGACTGTCCATCCCAAAGAAAAGCATTATTTAGAAATATATGTTGATTAATGCCGGGTTGCGGCTGCCATGCAGCGTTCTGCCATACCGTCGTGACGTTAGGTATGAAAGGTTGCAATCCTGATGGAGTATGTTGATCTAAACTTGTCGCCCCAATTCCAATAGTAAGCGCCACTGGATCTGTTGGCGGTGAAACTATTCGTTGCACTTCCAGCCCAATGCCCACAATGCGTCCAGGCGGCATTCCAGCATTCTGTAACTCGCTCGCCCGTATAATAAGCTGAATCTTTTTCGTGGCGTAGTAGTACCTATGATAAGGATTTGATGCCCAATGTGCTCCATTATACCAAAAGTCATCCCCAGTATCGCCTAAAACTCTGTACTCAACCCACTGGGCTTGAACAGAGAAAAACGGTTGAAAAAAGGACAAAAGTACTATACCAGCGCTAAAAATCCACACTGATAACATCATCCGCTTCATTGCTCCACCTGCGACTTTGTTCAACAAACACCGTTAACCTCTTTCAAAATTTGGTGCAATTTATCAAATTCTTATCAAACATCCAATACCCTTATGACACTTTTCCACACCAGCAGCTTTTTTCCAGCAAAGTGGTGATTGCGTCAGATCTTACTCTGCTTTTTTCTTCGCAGCATCTCACCCTGCATGGAGCAACAAAAAGGCAACTGGAGCTACCAACAATTACCCTTGCACAGCCTCTCACCGATCCCGTATACACCACAGTATTGCCCTCAGCCCGTATCACCATCTTCTCTCAACTCTGCATTTCATCCTCTTTGCAGAACGCTAAACCGCCAAACGCTGTCCAGCATCTTCTTGTGCTAAAACAAAGGGCTTTTAAGTGCAAGGTGGTAGAATGCCTTTCTTTAACCTGAGAAACTCTCAGCAAAAAGCAACTTTCTTTTGGGAATTGCCGCAGCCAGCAGCACGAAAACCACCACTTTACAACGCTACGAAGCCTCCCCGGCTCGATAAAATCGCACCTGTACCCGTTCCAGTGTGGCTAATCCTTCGCTGATGGCAGGATCGATAATTTCCAGAAATTGCTCGATTTTCTCCGCCGTATCCACGATCTCGATAATGATGGGCAAATCCTCAGAAAGTCGCAGGAAACGAGCGGTATGAATCCGGCTATGCGCACCAAATCCCTCGATACCGCGGATGACTGTTGCTCCCGCTAATCCCTGCTCCCGAGCTCTGTGCACTATCCATTCGTAAAGCGGTCGACCTTCATAGCGATCCGCTTCGCCAATAAAAATGCGCAACAAAAACCCTTCTTTCGGCAAAGTCATTGTGCTACCTCCATAATTTCACCAGTTCAAATCCCAGAAAGACCGCTAGAAAGCCTAACACCAGATGCAACAACACATAGGCACTCGCACTGAGCCACTGTCCATCGCGCACAAGGGCAAACATCTCATAGGTGAACGTTGAAAAGGTGGTGAAGCTGCCAAAGAACCCAATGAAGAGGAAAGCGCGCGTCTCAGGCGTGAACCACTGGAACCATTCAGCAAAGCCGTTAGCAACTCCAATGAAGAAACTGCCGGTGATGTTCACTGTCAGCGTTCCAACCGGAAAAGCTGCTCCCAGAAGCTGGTATGCCCATCCAGCGACCCAGTAGCGAGCCACCGCACCAATGAAACCACCGATTCCTACAAGGAAAGCATTTTTCATCTGTCACGTTCCTGTGCATTTTCCGGGCTGTTGGCTAAAGACGGACAAACTAACTTTTCCATCAAAACAGCCGATGATAAAGGCGGAAAGGTTCAAGGATGAAACAGGATAAGCGCATGGACGCTGTGGTAAAACATCTCCAGCGTGAACTGGATGTTCTGACAGATATTGTCTCTACCTATCAACAAGTGCAAAATGCCATTACGGCGTATGACCTGCAACAATTGCAACAGAGCCTTGCTCACTTAGATTCTCTAACCGATACCCTCCAGCAATTAGAGATGCAGCGCTTCCACATTATCAGCCGGGCGCTCCAGATCCCGCTGGCAGAAGCAAAGAAAATTCGCACAACGCAATTGTTAGAACACACCAGTGATTTGCACCTCCAGAAAATGCTTTTTCACTTACAGCAGGCTTTCAAGGAACAAACTGATAAACTTCAGCGAACGGCTGTGATCACCTCGTTCCTGATACGCCGGGCTCTTGAGTTTAGCGAAACTGCTCTGGAAGCTTTATTGGGCAAACATCAGTCATTGTACAACGTACGGGCGTAGCAATGCCATTTTTTCCATCCTTAGAAATCGGCAAGCGAGCACTTCTGGCGCAACAATTAGGCTTAGATACCACGTCAAATAATGTCGCCAATGTTAATACCCCTGGCTATTCCCGGCGCCGCATTGAGTTAGTCGAAACAGAACCGGTGAAACTGGCAGCCGGCACGATTGGCACGGGCGTGCGCGCTGGTAGAATTGTGCGATTGCAGCACGAATTTTTCGACAAAGAAATTCGCAACAGCATTGCAACGAAAAAATACAACGAAACTCACATTTTCACTTTCCAGCGACTGGAAGCGATCTTAGGAGAAGGCTCCGATACCGGACTGGATCGTTACATCCAGCGATTCTTTGACTCCCTCAACGATTTAGCCTTAGAGCCAGAAAGTCTCCAGCGTCGCGAAGCGGTGCTTTCTACCGCAACGTCAATGATCAATGCGTTCCGCACAACGGGACAGAAGATCCGGGTTTTGCGGGAAGACATCAAAAGCAAAGCGGAAACACGGGTTGCAACGATTAACAAACTGCTGGAACAAATTGCCTCACTCAATGCAAAGATCGGAATTGAATCCATCGAAGGAACCGGTGCCACAGCACCATTAGAAGATCAACGAACCAAATTGTTAGAACAACTGGCAGAATACTTAAATATCGATGTCCGATACGACAACAACAATATGGTCAACATCGCTGTCAGCGGTTCAACCATCCTGACAGGTCCTAATGCCCACACGCTGGAATTAAAGGAAACCATCGACGGTGCTACGCAAGAGCGTACGCTTGCCTTGAACATCGTCGATACTCAGGGCAATGCGATTCTCCAGTTGCATCCAACAGCCGGAGAAATAGCGAGTTTACTGGAGCACTACAACGTTTTGTTAGACGACAAAGACAGCAGCAACGGTTTTTCCATCGCCAAACAACTCAACCGGCTGGTAGAAGCGCTGGTGACCCGAATCAATACTATCAGCGTTACCGGTTATGGGCTGGATGATACTGGCACCGCTCCACCGGGACGCAACTTCTTTGATCCTGCCGGAACAACCCTGGAAACCATTGCGCTGGATGCTGCCATCGCTTCTTCCCCGCGGGACATTCCCACCAGTTCTGCCGCAGGAGAACCGGGCAACAACGCAGTTGCTCTGCAAATGGCAGATGTGATCAACGACGAAAACTTTCTGGACAACACAACGCTGATGGACTTCTACACAAACCTCATCGGCAAGCTGGGCTTAGCAGGACAAAATGCCAAATTAGGATTTGACACTGCCAAAGCTGTTGAATCACAAATGATCACCCAGCGGGAAGCAATGGCGGGGGTAAACCTGGATGAGGAAGCAGTGCAGTTAGTAAAGTTTCAGAAAGCCTATCAAGCGGCTGCCCGTATCGTCTCAGTTGCCAATGAACTGCTGGATACACTGGTCAGGCTTGGACAATGAACAAATATAGTGATGCCCTATGCGCGTAACACAAAATAGCATCGTGGAGCAGTATCAATTCAATTTGCAGCGGTTGCAAGAGCAAATTACGCGGACTAATTTACATCTCAGCAGTGGCAAAGCTTTTCTTTCCCCTTCGGAAGCGCCGCTGCGAGCTGTTGATGTCAAACACGTAGAAACCCGGATCAATCAAAACCGCCGGTTTAAGACCAATATCGAGAAAGCAATTACGGAACTGGACATCTACGAATTTGCGTTGGAAAACTTCTCCACCAATCTCCGCAAAGCCCGATCGATCGTGGAAACAGCCGTTGATCCGGTCAACTACGACAAGCCCACCGTACTGGGTGAGCAGATTCGCCGCATACTCGACGATCTCTTAGAAATCGCCAACTACCAGCACAACGGACGTTTTCTGTTCGCCGGCACTCGAACAACGGAAGATTCCATCACGCCGACGCCACCAGAAACCACCAAACTTCCCTTTGAGCTGTTGCAGGATCCCGCTGCAGTTTCTGCGGACAATCCCGAAGGTTTACGAATTGCTTTCAAAGGAAACTTTCAGTCACGTTCTGTTTTGATCAGTGCTAACATCCAGGAACGGATCAACACCCTGGCGAACGATGCTTTTGGTACCAATGGCACAAAGGTGTTCGAGATTTTAGTCGAGATTTACAACGTCCTCACGTACAAACGCGACGGCACTGCCCGTGGAGAACGGGATTTTCTGGACACGACCGATGCCCGGAAACTCCAGGCGTTAGCTGACCAGCTTTCGGACCATCTGGATCAACTGCACAACGAAATTGGTCGAGTCGGTGGCGTCCGCATTCGGCTGGAGACGCAGCTCAAGCAAATCACTTACGAAAATACTCGCCTCAACGAGCTCAAATCCATTCGCGGCGATGCCGATGTTGCCCAGGAAGCGATCAATCTCACCAGATTCCAAACGTCACTGAATTACACGTTGCGCGTTGGCGCCCGCTTATTTCAAACAACACTGTTCGATTTCCTGTAATTAACAAACGCTCTATTTTCGCAAAGCGGGAATAACGGCGAAAGAGAATGAGAAGCTCGGCAATCGTTGGCTTTATTTTTGGTTTTGCTATGATCTTTGGTGCCTACTATCTGGAGGGAGGCACCGCTTCTACGCTGTTTTTGATCCCGGCACTGATGATCGTCTTCGGTGGCACCATCGCCACAGCGATGATCGGTAGCTCGTGGCAGCACATAGCCCGGATGCCCCGATTGATTGCCATTGCACTCTTCCCGCCGGAGTACGATCCCGTTGGTATAGCAAAACAAATTATCCGCTATGCAGTGGTTGCCCGGAAAGATGGCATCTTAGCGCTGGAAAGATTCTTGAATCGCGCTCCGCATCCTTACCTGAAAAAGTTGCTCCAACTGGTTATTGATGGCACAGATCCCAAAGAACTGCGCAAGGTTGCTGAGAACGAGCTGTTGTTCATTGCCCAGCGCCACCAGATCAACATTAACCTCTTCGGTCGGATGGGAGGCTATGCTCCTACAATGGGGATCATTGGAACGGTTATGGGGTTAATTTCTACCTTAGCTTCCGCAGGTGATGATCCAACAACCTTGATTAAACACATAGCGATGGCGTTTATCGCCACAATGTGGGGAATCCTATCCGCCAACCTCATCTGGCTTCCCATTGCTGATAAGCTCAAAACGCTCCACGAAGAGGAGGAACAATTGCTGAAAATGATGCAAGAAGGAATGATTGCGCTGCAAGAGGGGGCACCGCCGTCGACGATTAAATTCAAGGTTGCTTCACTCTTGCCCATCTCTGAACAGGATCAGATTATTTCAATGTCTACTTACGAAGTTATGCGGGAAAGCTCTCCCATCCGGGTGACTATCTCCTCCCCGCCAGAAAAGTCATAGCAATCCTCTGGGTACTAACTTACGCTCTCCGAGCAAAAGCCTACGGTGTACCGGAGTACCGCAATTGGCCGGCAACATAGACTTTAGTAACTGTCAGTTCTTCGTAGCGGTACAGGAGCAACGGTAAGAGGTGTGGTAAGGATTGAACCTGCCATTGCGAGGGAAAAGCAAAACAGACGATATCCGCTTCAAATTCAGGTTCAATAGCACCGATCCGATGTTCCATAGACAGAGCCGCTGCTCCACCACGCGTTGCCAGCCACAAAGCCGTTGCAGGATCAACCGTCCCCTTCTCATCCGGATCGCAGAGCGCCAGTGTTTTTGATTGTTCCACAGCTTCTCGCGCTTCATAGAGAAGGGCTGTCTGGTATCCTGCGGCAACATCCGTGCCCAATCCCACGCGCAATTGCTGATCCAGATACCGGCGCAGTGGCATAATACCACTCTGGAGAAACCGATTAGACGTTGGACAGTGCGCTATCACCGCCTCTTTCTGGCGAATGATTGCCTGTTCTGCTGGAGAAAGGTGAATGCAGTGTGCCAGGATGGTTCGCGAATGCAGCAGCCCAAAATGATGGTAGACTCCGGTATAGTGCGGTTGATCCGGGAATAACTCAGCAACCCACGCAATTTCCGCCTGATTCTCTGCCAGATGAGTTTGTACCATCAACTCCCATCGATTGGCAAGGGCTGCACAGCGATGGAGCAACGGTGGCGAGCAACTGGGAGCAAATCGTGGGGTGATGGCATACTGTATTCTTTCCTCCGGTCGATGCCATCGCTGCACCAGCCGTTGCATTTCCATCTCCAGTATTTCCGGGGATCGGCGCAACGCTTCCGGTACAGAACGATCCATCACGGCCATTCCCATCCACAGGCGAATGCCCGCTTCCTTTGCTGCTGTAAACGCTGCGTCCGTCGCCGCTTCGTATGGCGGACCAAAGACAACCGCCGCCGTTGTGCCGTGAGCAAGCAAATCCTGAAAAAATGCTTTCGCTACTTCGTACGCATACGCCGCATCCTGAAAGGCGGCTTCCGCAGGAAAAATCCATTTTTCCAGCCATTCGAGTAATGTCCCCTCTCCCATTCCCCGCACAGGATACTGCGGTAAATGCGTGTGCAGATCAACGAACCCCGGTAGCATCAGAAAGCGCGGTTGTTCTGGTGGTGGCTGTCCGTAGCGCTGCTGATACGCTGCTGCTTCCCCTACAAATTCAATGGTCTCACCGTGCACAACGCATACGCCATCCTGCCACCACTGCCATTGAAAGTTCGATGCGGGAGTCACAATAATCCCCCACAGCACTGTTCGCATTTGTATCTCCTCCAGAAACAAAAAAGGCGTGAGAAGCACGCCTTTCTACATACCTTAGTTGTTGTCAACCGAAGCTGTTAAAACGTCACGTGATATTTTACCAATTTCCGATTTGTCGCACCCAGGAACCGCTGCGCTATCCCCATATCCAAATCAATTCTATCCTCAGCCTGCACGGGACCCACGCCCTGTGCATACCAGGTTCGCTGCACAATATTAGCCGTCACATCCTGTTGTCCAAACCCAAAGTTAACAGCCATTTCCACAGTACCAGTAATTTCAATCAGCACCGCTTGATAAGTCTGTCCCGCAACGGTTACAGACTGTGTTCCTAAATTGCGCCCCATCATCTTGAGTGTCTTAAAAATGAGCTTTGATCCCTGCTGAAAATCCACGGTATCGTGGATATCCAATGTCACAATATCCCACTGATTGACCTGGAAATCCGCGATTTTAATCCAACCAATTTCAACTTCCGCTCCAATTTCACCAAACTCTTCACCCAACTTTAGACTATTCTTTCCTCTGTACATCCACACAGCGTTAGCATCTGCATACAGATACGAAGTATCTACTGTCGCATTCGCACTATCATAACTCACAACCACGGCTGCCTGCTTGCCCTCCAGTTGGGTTGTTCCAATCACAACAGAGGAATCCGTCGTTTGCGTTTCAGGTTTCTCTGTCCCGGTCGAATCCACTTCTACCGCCACATACTTCCACCAATTCCCAACATTCAGCGGATAGTAGACCGGTGTACCATTGCCATCTGATGGTTCGGAACTGGACTCACATCCCCAAAAACCAAGGGCTAAGAGTCCTATCGCTGCTATCAGCATAATACCGCGCTTCATCAGCCGCCTCCTCGCTTTATTCAACAACGTTACGAAATGCCAATCTGCTCAGTTAACTGCTTCCGCAGCCTCTGCTCCTTGAGCCGACGCTGGCTCCGCCGGAATCACGTTCACGAACTTCTTCTCTTTTCCTTTGCGCCGCCGTCGCTCGAATTTCACAAATCCATCCACCAGCGCAAAGAGGGTATCATCACCCCCTCTGCCAACATTCTGTCCCGGATGAATTCGTGTTCCTCGTTGACGTACCAGAATATTTCCCGCTCGCACAAACTGTCCATCGAATCGCTTGACACCCAGATACTTGGGATTGGAATCCCGACCGTTTTTTGTACTTCCACCTGCTTTTTTGTGCGCCATTCCTTCGCTCTCTATTGTGACACTTCTATGGCTTCGATTTTAATCTGCGTATACGGCTGCCGGTGTCCATTCTTCACCCGATATCCTTTGTGCCGTTTCTTCTTGAAAACAATTACTTTTTCCCCCTTGCCGTGTTCGATCACTGTTGCCCTCACCGTCCCGGATACGTAGGGTGTCCCAACGGCTATTTTCTCTCCATCCCGCAGATAAAGGATACGATCGAACTCGACGGTACTGCCCGGTTCTTCCTGCAATCGGGGCACAAAGATCGTATCATCTGGATGGACACGAAACTGAAATCCCTGGATTTCCACTATTGCTTCCATTTCCCACCTTTATGGTTTCACTTGTTTGCTGGTTTGCAAAATTCAAATATACAACTTCTATGCATCTGGAGCACCACTGAGCGCTTCAGAACCGGAATAGTAACGATCAAAAATCGCCAGAATTTTCTCCCATCCGGCAGGCGTTTGCCAGGTATGCTCAACATCCGGTAACTGGAAAATCTCTTCAAACATCCGATCCTGCTTCTGTTGCTCCTCCAGCGCCATACGGTAGGGTAGATCGGGCGAGAAGGTCACCATCGAGTATACAGGGAGAAAACGATCAGGAAATTCCTGCAGCAATTTGCGCTCAATCGCTTTCCGGAGAAGAAATCGAGGATTGGCAACGTGATCGCGCATTTCAACGAAGTTCCGCATCGCCAGATCGGCAATAGCGTCAGCATTCGGCTTCCGCATTTGTTGATAGATGGGCAGCACGGTTGCCCAATCATCCTGATATTGCTCCAGGAGTTCAGCGAAAATCCGGCAATCTTCAAATCCGGCATTGACTCCCTGTCCATAGAATGGGACAATAGCGTGAGCAGCATCTCCAATCAGCATTACCTTCCCGCCATAGGTCCACGGATAACATCGGATGATCGCCAAAGACGAGGTAGGATTTCGAAAAAAATCTTCCTCTAAGGTCGGCATCAATGGGACTGCATCTGGAAATTGCTCCTCGAAAAACCGCCGTACTTCCTGCGGCGTTGACAACTCTTCAAATGACGGTGACCCTTCAAAGGGCAGAAACAGCGTACAGGTAAAACTGCCATCCTGATTGGGAAGCGCAATCAGCATAAACTGGTGGCGGGGCCAGATATGCAACGCATTCGGTTCAATTCGCCAGCCCCCTCCTTCGGCTGCGGGAATGGTCAGCTCTTTATACCCGTGTTCGATGTAATGCTGGGAGTACTGAAACCGATCCAGCCGCTGCATTCGATAGCGAACAGCAGAGAAAGCTCCATCGGCACCAACGAGATAATCTCCGGCTACCGTCTGTCGCTCACCGGTCTGGACATTTTCCAGCACCGCCGCTGGTCGATCCAGATCAACGTCTACGCATCGCCACTGGAAGAACAGTTCTACATTGGGCAACTCTTCTGCCGCATCCAGCAGCAAGCAGTTCAGCCCACCACGGGAGACGGAGTAAATCGCCTGTCCCTCCAGCCCATACGGCTGAAAACGGAGCTCTCCATCGATGGGATGGATCATCCGCCCGCTCATTGGAATTGCTGCCTGGCGTATCCGCTGTCCAGTTCCAGCAGCATCCAGTGCTTTCCATCCACGATCTGAAAGAGCTAAATTGATCGAGCGCCCGGCTGCGATGGATGCTTTCCGCATATCGGGTCGCTTCTCATACACTTTTACCGTATACCCACGAAGCCCCAGGACCCTGGCTAAATGAGCGCCAACTAAGCCCCCGCCGATAATGATCACCGTTGCACTCATTGATCTTTATCCTTCCTCTGTCACTTCTACCTGCTCCAGCAGTGTACCGAAACGGAATACTTCTTCAAAGGTGTTGTACAGTGGCACGGGCGCAACCCGCATCACGTTCGGCTCACGCCAGTCCACCACGACACCAGACCGCCGCAGTTGCTGAATCACCGATTGTCCCCCACGATGGAAAAAGAGTGACAACTGACATCCCCGTTGCTGAGGATCGGATGGCGTGATGATCTCCACTTCCAGTGCAGGATTTCGCTGAACTGCTGTTCGGATAACAAATTCTAAAAAACCGGTTAGTTGCTCGCTTTTCTGGCGCAGTTGCTCGATGCCCGCAGCTTCAAAAATTTCCAGCGCCGCCCGATGCACCGCCATTGAAAAAATTGGCGCGTTACTCAGTTGCCAGCTATCGACCCCCTCCATCGGAATAAAGCCTTTTTTCATTTCAAACCGTTTC
This sequence comes from Candidatus Kapaibacterium sp., assembly GCA_026996895.1. Classification (GTDB taxonomy): domain Bacteria; phylum Bacteroidota; class Ignavibacteria; order Kapaibacteriales; family WFXC01; genus WFXC01. The sequence goes on along the minus strand of JALWJX010000106.1, from coordinate 817 downwards.
TCTTCCGGATATCCCCACCAGCCAGCAAACCGCGGCAGGTCTTTTTGCTGATGCCACCGCCGATGGACAAAGGCTCCACCAACGCTGCCCGGTCCAGAGTTCAAATACTTATACGAACACCACGCAGCAAAATCCACGTCCCACTCGTGGAGTCGGAGCGGAACATTGCCAACAGCGTGTGCTAAATCGAACCCCACCACAGCACCCACTTTATGCGCTGCCTGCGTAATAGCTGGCAAATCAAAGTACTGTCCCGTATAGTACTGCACACCGGGAAACAGCACTAAGGCTAATTGCGATCCTACCTCTTCGATCTTTGCAACGATATCCTCCGTGCGAAGAATTCGCTCTCCTGCTCGAGGGAACACTTCCACCATCCCCTCCTCAGGATCAAAGCCGTGGAACTGGAGCTGACTCTCAATCACATAGTAGTCCGAAGGAAAAGCACCAGCTTCGCACAAAATCTTATACCGCTGCGGCGTTGGACGATAAAAACTGACCATCAGCAAATGGAGATTGACGGTCAGCGCATTCATCGCGACCACCTCATCCGGATATGCCCCCACCAGATGCGCCAGCGGTTTTTTGAACCAATGATGATAGGAAAACCACGGATGTTCTCCCCGAAAATGCCCCTCCACCCCCAGCGTCCGCCATTTTTCCAGCTCCTGCTCAAGATATGCTGCCGCTTTTTTCGGCTGCAATCCCAGGGAGTTACCACAGAAATAAATCGCAGGACGTCCTTCAACTTTCGGAATAAAAAATTGCTCTCGAAATGTCCGTAGCGGATCTTGTCGATCTAATTGTTGTGCAAATT
>JALWJX010000105.1:34567-39683 GCA_026996895.1 Candidatus Kapaibacterium sp. | reverse complement strand
GGGATACTCATAGGTGTGGTGGGATTTGCCATTTTGCAAGCGCAGCCGTGGCATTTGCTGGATGGGATTGGGAAGGGTCCTGTGGTGGAGCCGATGCCGGTGGCGTTGCCGGCGGCGGGTGAGGATGAAGCGGCAGCCGGGGTGGAGCCGCAGTTGTATGGACAGGGGTATGAGTTGATCGGGACCTGGAAGCCGTTTCCGCTGGAAAAAGGGCTGGATAATTCGGCGATTTTTGATATTGCTGTTGTTGGTGACTGGCTGTATGCTGCCGGTCTGGGATTGAGTGGTGATGGTGATACACTCTATAGCCTGGTCCGGTTCCATCGGAAAACGGGGCAGGTCGAAGTGCTGTCGCGGAGGATGGAGTTTAGCAATCTTATTGGTTATATTCGGCGTTTGTTGCCGTATCGAGGGGGAGTCGTTGGTGTGGGCTTTTTCCTGTCCGTTGACGGTCGCTATGCCCGCTCTGCGGCGTACTGGGATAGCACAGGCGCACTGCATATTATCCCGATGCGGGGTGAGGGAACTCGCTTTGCCGCCGCCATCCTGGAAGATACGCTGTATATGGAAGGAAAGACTTTTAGCGGACCGGGTGGCGTTACCTTTTTCAACCTTCGCTCCTGTGAACTCCGGACGATGACCTTCGGTCCGGTGGTGGGGGAAGTCTATCGAAAGAAAGGTGTTCCGATGCTGCTGGATGCGGTGACGGTGGGGAAGGAAGTGTAGCTGTTTGGATACTTTGACGAAGTGCAGAGCGAACGGGATACGGTGCGGACGCCGAATGCAGCGATTTACAACGCCGCTCAGCGTCGATGGTATGGCTTGCAGGTGGATCGGGATAGCTTTCCGACCCTTGGAATTCAGGCGATTGTCCATCAGGGGCAGGTGTATACGCTGGGGTATAGTCTGGATGGACAGCGGCACTGCTATCGGATCGATCCGGCGACGCGGCAGTGGCAGAAGATTCCGCTGCCGGAGCACACGGGGTATTTGTATAGCTGGTTTGAGCATCAGGGGCGATTGTATGCGGTGTTTGGTGGTGTTGGGGCAGACCAGCCGGCATTTATTGTTGCATCGCTGGAGGATACGGTGTGGCGGGTGCATCAGCCGTTTGCGTGCATTAAAAGCGGGTATATCGAGCGGATAGTGAGCGATGGGCGATGGTGGTACGTAGGCGGCGGCTTTGCGGTGCCGAATGGACACACGGGATTGATCCAGGTGGATCCGCAGACCGGGGAGTGGGAAGCGATCGGGGAAGGGATTATCAAAGGATCGGGTGACTGGTGGACTGCCCCGATGGTCAGTGCCATTGCGGAAGACGGACGGTATGTCTATGTCGGCGGACGGTTTCTGCGGGCAGGGCGCAGAGGAGCGCGAGGGATTGTCCGATGGGATCGGTGGTTGCAGCGGTGGGAATCGCTGACACCGGGATGCGGACAGGATCTGGAAGGGGTGCAGGTTGAGGATATCGCTGTCAGCGAGGATGCTGTGTATGCGGTTGGTCGGCTGGGACTCAATGGCAGGGTGGTGAAGCTGGCACGGTATGACAAGAGGCGGGAGCAGTGGGAAAGCATTGAGGATTCAGCGCTGGGAGAGAAGGAAGGGTTGCTGCAGGTGGAAGTGCGAGGGGATAGTGTGTATGTGTTGCGGCAGTTTTCGGTGGGGACCAGTGGCACATCGCGGGTGCGGATCTGGAATGAGCGGACAAAGCAATGGGAGCAGGCAGGGGGGAAGCTGGTACCGGGGTCGAAGGTGTGGCGTTTTGCTTTTGTGGATGGGCAGTTAGTGCTGGGTGGATCAATTCGGGCAGTGACGGCAGATGGGGATACGGTTGAGGGGCTGGTACGATGGGATGGGCAGCAGTGGCATTCGGTAGGGGAGGCGGAAGATCGGCTGGAAGGGACGGTGAAGCAGTTGTTTTCGACGCCGGTGGGATTGGTAGCGGTGGGAGGATTTCGGATAGAGACGCAGCGGGGAGAAGCGATTGAGAACGTGGCATTGTGGACGGGGCAGCGATGGGAGCGGATACCAGGGGTGAAGAGTTCCGGGATCACCGCACTTGCGTATCAGCCGGATGCGGATGCGTGGATCTTTGCGACTTTCAGTGGCCTGGCCTCACCATTACGGTATGTTCGAGGGGGGAAGGAAACGCGGATTGGGGTGATGGCAACCCGGCATGACAACGGGATTCCGCCGTATTCCGGGGGATATGTATGGGTGATGCGGTGGGTAGGGGATGAGCTATGGATTGGCGGGGAGTCGCGGTTTTTTGCGGTGCCGGGGGACTACTTTGCGATAGCGTATGGGTTGATCCGGTGGAAGCCACCGGTAGAGGTGACAGCGGTGGCGGAAGGGCAAATGATGGAGCGAAGTACTGCGATTGCGTGGTATGGGAACGGGATCCAGATTCGAGATGAGAAGATCGAGCGGCTCGAGATAGTGGACCTGATGGGGCGGGTGGTATGGCGTGAGCAGGTGCGGGATCGGTGGATTCCGATGGGATCGTTGAGTGCGGGGGTATACGGGTATCGAGCCTATGGTCGTGGCGGGATAGTCGAGCAGGGGACGATACTTGTACGGCGATAGAGCGCATCGCTGGTTGCGATGCACTGAGCGGGAGCACCGGTTTTCGGCAGCATGCACCGGGAGCGCCGACTTTAGTCGGCATATTTATGCACGCTAAAGCGTGCGCTCCCGGCGGACTGGAAGTGTCGACTTCGCTAGTTCCAGAGCATACAAAAAAGGCAGCTCGAAAGAGCTGCCTTTGTGTATGCGCGTCGTTGTCTTTGTCAGGATCAGGATTACGCTTCCTTGCTCTCCGCAGTGTCGTCGCTCTCGGAAGGCGTGTTTTCTTCCGTCGAAGCCTCCGCTGGCGCTTCCACCGATGATGGCTCTTCCTGCTTTGTCGTTTCTGGCTCCTGCGCCGGCGTTTCCACGACTTCTGCTGTGACTTCCACTGTTGGCACTTCCTCCAGATGGTCTGCCAGCGTCGGAGCAGGCGCTTCCTGATCCAGCAGTCCCTGCTCTTTGAGTTGCTGGTAGCGGAGTTGTTCCACGAATTCATCGGCGCCCGGCACAGGGTGGTTGGCGTTGTAGGTGTTGATCACCTCTTCGTCCTTGTCCTTGAGATACTCTACGGCGGAAAGGACAATTTTACGGGCATCTTTATCGAACTCAATGACTTCCAGCGGGATGATTTCATCGACCCGGAAGTAGTTCCCGATGTTGTCGATGGGGGCAAAGGAAAGTTGCGAGGCGGGGACGAAACCATCAACTCCATCGGGTAACTCCACGATCACGCCTTTGTCCAGAATGCGGACGATACGTCCTTCAGTCTCCGTTCCGACTTTGTACTTCTCTGCCAGCTCATCCCACGGATTCTCCTGCAATTGCTTATGTCCAAGGGAGATGCGCCGTTGCTCCAGGTCGACCGAAAGCACCACCACTTCGATTTCCTGTCCCCGCTTGACCACTTCCGCCGGATGGCGAATCTTTTTCGTCCACGAAAGATCGCTGATGTGGATCAAGCCGTCAACACCGGGCTCCAGCTCGACGAACACACCGAAATTGGCGATGTTCCGCACAATCCCTTTGTGACGGGATCCGACCGGATATTTCTTGACCAGTTCCTTCCAGGGATCTGGCTGCAATTGCTTCAAGCCCAGAGACAGCTTGCGGTTCTCTTTGTCGATGTTCAACACCACCGCTTCCACTGTTTGTCCTAAGGACACCACCTGAGAGGGATGTTTGATGTGCTCGGTCCAGGACATTTCGCTGACGTGGATCAGCCCTTCGATACCTTTTTCAATTTCGACAAAAGCGCCGTAATCTGTGAGGCTGACCACCTTTCCTTTGACCTTTACGCCCGGCTGATATTTATCGCCAATGTTCTCCCACGGATGCGGGGTCAATTGCTTCATTCCAAGGGAAATGCGTTTTTTCTCTTCATCAAAGTCCAGCACCACGACCTTGATTTTTTCATCCAGCTTCACAAATTCGGAAGGATGGTTGACCCGTCCCCACGAAATGTCGGTGATATGCACCAATCCATCGACGCCGCCGAGGTCGACAAAGATACCGAAGTCGGTAATCGCCTTGACGTATCCTTCCAGAATCATTCCCCGTTCCAGCTTGCTCAGCAATGCTTCCCGCTGCTCCTTGAGCTGGTCTTCCAGCAACACTTTGCGACTGACCACAACATTTTCCGTTGCGTGGTTGATCTTCACCACCTGCACATCAATTTCTCTTCCGATCCAGGCATCAAAATCTCGGACAGGTCGGATATCCACCTGAGAGCCGGGGAGGAATGCTTCGACTCCCATCAAGTCGACGACAAACCCTCCTTTAATCCGGCGCAAAATCTTTGCTCGCAATACCTGTTTATTCTCGTATGCTTCGTTAATCTTCCGCCATACTTTCAGGAATTCCGCCCGACGACGGGACAGTACCGGTTTTCCTTCGCCATCTTCCAGCTTTTCAACGTAGACCTCCACTTCATCGCCAACTTTTAACTCTGCGTCGGCAGGGAACTCAATACGTGGGACGATGCCCGCAGACTTCAAGCCAACATCGACCAGCACGTTGTCATCATCGAAGCCAACAATCACACCTTTGACAATTTCACCCGGTTGCACAGAAGAAAGCGTCTGCTCAATCGCTTTGACAAAATCATCGTCGCTTTCCAGCGGCACCGGCAGGTTTCCTTCTTCCTGCTGCTCTAAGAACTCCTCCAGAGAAAAGGCTTTGTACGAAGGAATGGTCGGCTGAGCGGTTTCAACGGTGTTCTGCTCTTCGGCCTGCGATTGTGAAACAACAGCTTCCTTTTCACTCATCAATTTCTCCACGTGTTCCACGTTGTTTTTGTTCAACATACTCTTGTTTCAGGACAAAAAGAATTCAAATTTACGGAAAAACTGGCACAAAAAGGATATGCGCACAGCCTGTGACGATCTTTGTCGTTGAACATTGCAGAAAAAAGGATGAATAACCAGAGAGGATCGTAATGCGAGCATTTGTGATTCGGATCTTTGCCAACGCTTTTGGTTTCTGGCTGGCAGCGAAGTTGATCGATGGTTTTACCATTGATCTGGCTTTCGGCAGTGTCCTGCTCATTGCG
>JALWJX010000105.1:0-34557 GCA_026996895.1 Candidatus Kapaibacterium sp. | reverse complement strand
GCTCACCGATGCGCTGCTGGATTCCCTCCATATTGCGACATTCTGGGATGCGCTGCTTGCCGGACTGGTGATTAGTATCACTGGCGGGATCATCAACGGCTTGCTGGGCGACTGAGCTACGCCGATGGACTGGGTAGCTGAGAACCGGTACACTTACCAGCCACACTTGCTGAGCGACGGAACTACGCCGATGGCTGGAGCTTGAGGAATCGTCGCTTGCCGACTTTAATTACAACGGGATGCTCCAGCGTGATGGTAGCGTGGATGTCCACGATCTTTTCGCCATCGACGGATACCGCCCGCTGCTGGATCAATCGGCGAGCTTCACTCTTTGAAGCAGCTAATTGGTGCTGTGTCAGCAGTTCTACCAACCCTACTGTCGTCCCCGGCGCTACCGTTACCGTCGGAATGTCGTCGGGTATAGCTTTTTTGACAAACACCCGCTCGAAATGCGCTGCTGCTGCTTCGGCTGCTTCTTCGCCGTAATAGCGGCGTACCAATGCCTTTGCAACCTGAAACTTCGCATCGCGCGGATTGATTCGCTGCTCTTTGAGTTGCTTCTCCAGATGCGCCACCTGCTCTGCCGGCGCAAAAACCGCCAGGCGGTAGTATTTGAGAATCAGCTCATCGGGGATGGACATTACTTTGCCAAACATCTCTTCCGGTGGATCCGTGAGCGCAATGTAATTGCCCAGTGACTTGGACATTTTCTCCCGTCCGTCCAGCCCTTCCAGCAACGGCATTGTCAGGATAACCTGCGGCTCCTGTCCGTATTTTTCCTGAATTGTGCGTCCAACCAGCAAATTGAACCGCTGATCCGTTCCGCCCAACTCCACATCTGCCCGGATGGCAACCGAGTCCATCGCCTGGGCTAACGGGTAGAGGAATTCGTGCAGTCCGATGGGAACCCCTGCTTTGTAGCGTTTGGCAAAATCTTCCCGCTCCAGCATCTGGGCAACGGTGTAGTGAGCGGTCAGCCGGATCACTTCGTCGAAGGTCATTTTACCAAGCCATTCCGAGTTATACACAATGCGAAGGTGGTCGGATCGCAGAATGATCGACGCCTGCTCGTAATACGTTTGCCCTCGCTTCCGTGCTTCTTCCAGCGACAGCGGCGGGCGCGTCTTTGACCGTCCCGAAGGATCGCCGATCATCGCGGTGAAATCGCCGATGATGAGAATTGCCTGATGCCCCAGATCCTGAAATTGCCGGAGCTTGGTCAGCACCACGGAATGTCCAACGTGTAAATCGGGTGAAGTGGGATCACATCCCAGTTTAACATTGAGCGGAATCCCTTTTTCGTAGGACCGTTCCAGTTTCCGCACCAGCTCTTCTTCGGGGAGAATCTCTTCGGCATTTTCCCGAATAATGTCCATCTGCTCCGCCACCGGCGGAAACGTTCGTCGCTCACTCATCGACTTCCGTCATTTGTGAAACTCCTGCTCCCATTATCGCTGTCGCAGCGTTCGCCGCAATTCCCGCTGCACATCTCGCTCTTTGATCGCTTCCCGCTTTTCATATTTTCGCTTGCCGCGGACTAACGCCAGTTCGATTTTGACATACGGACCGGAGAAGTACACACTGAGCGGGATCAGGGTAAACCCTCGCTCCTTGACCTGCTGCTCCAATTTGCGCAACTCCCGCCGGTGCAGCAGCAATTTCCGATCGCGCCGCGGCGGGTGATTGCTGATGTTGCCCTGTGAATAGGGACCGATGTACATTCCAATCAGCCACAATTCCCCATCTTTGAACATTGCGAAGCTGTCCTGCAGGCTGACTTTGCCCTCCCGAAGCGCCTTGACTTCGGTTCCCTGCAGGACAATGCCAGCTTCGTATGTCTCGATAATGTTGTAATCGTGCCGCGCCCGACGGTTCTGCGCTATGATCTTTCTGGATCGACTCGGTTTTCTACTCACTGCTTTCTGTCCTTTCCTTCGTTCTGTTCGGCTGAAGACGCATAAGCGAGCGAAATCTGAAAGTCTGAACATCAAGCGGAATTCTTGTTCATCTATCCTCGCCATCCTTCATCTGGTATCGGAGTTGTCTGCGGATTCCAAATGATCATCGCACGCCAATGCCGTCAGGAGAACCTTGGATAATTCCAGAATTTTTCGTAACTTTAACCGAAAGAAATTGCAGTGAGTTGCGGGAAAGGCTGCTGACGCGATAAGAACTTTTTAGAACTGACAGATGGGGAGCAAATGCAGTGCCGGAATCCCGGTATGGACACAGGTGGCATCCGGGGAGCAGGGTGGGACAGTCAGCGCAACAGAGATCAACAGAGCTGGTACACGGTTCCCCGGAACAGTGCTCAGGTATACGCAGGACAAAAAATCGACACCCCGGCACCAGTTTCTGGGTCAACCGTCTTCTGGCAGGCAGTGCAGGGACAGGGTACTGATCGACAGGTTACCGATAAAACTTTGCAGGTAGTGCTGTAAGACAATCAGGGGGAAAGTAATGAAGCGTCTGGAAGAGCTACCGGCGTTCTACTCAGTGGTTTTCGATGGACTTCACGCCCAACTGTTGCCGTCCGTGACGCAAATTTTTCAATTAGAGCTTGCGTGGCTGGAAACGCAGGTGCTGGATTCGTACCAGCTCAAGGAACGATCGGCATTTTTCCAGACCATCGACGAGATTCCAACGAAACACTATCTGCTTTTTGAGAAAAACAAAATCTCCACAGGTTACGCGGTTCACGATTTATATCCATCGCGAGCACGCCTGCACCCCCAGATTGTCAAAGGAATTTTGAACGCAGTGCAGGTCGCCCGCGGCGATGTTGTGCTGGACCCATTGTGCGGCAGCGGGACGACCAATCTGGAAGCGATTTTCTTAGGCGCTGACTCCATAGCAGTGGATCTGAACCCCATCAACCGATTGATGACGCGGGTGAAGTACGAGGTGCTCAAACTGCCGCTGGAAACCTTAGAGCAAATTCCTGATCGCGCGCAGGAATTGTTCGAAACCGTCAGCGATCCTGCCAAACTGGAAAGCATTCGGGCAATGGAAAACTCGGAAGAAGGAACGATCCACTATCTTGCTCTCTTAGCTTTTCTTCACGCCCTGCGGTGGGCAAGCAATCGGCAGTCGCGCAGTGCATCGCGCCCGCCGAAGGTCTCCCCTGCCCTGTTTCGGCGTGCCCTGCATCATTACTACCGCATCATTCATACTTTCGTGACCAATCCAGAATTCCATCCCTACGAACTGGGATCGCTGCAGGTGCTTCCGAACCTCGATGCTCGCACCCTTGAAGGAATTGAAGATGAGTCAGTGGATGTGGTCCTGACCTCTCCACCGTATTCCTTAGCCAGCGATTACGTCCGCAGTGATTACCCCCAGTTGCAGTTTCTGGGCATTGATGTTCACGAGCTGCGGGAAAAATTGATCGGACTTACTCCCAGGAATGTCAGGGAGCGGGTGGAACGGTACTTTACCGATATGGAACAGGTATTTGGCGCTATCGCCCGGGTGCTGAAGCCGCACAAATGGTTTGTCCTGGTCATTGGTAAGCCAACATTACGAGAAGCACCGGCAGATTTTCTCGATCGCATTCAGCAGATGGTGGAGCAGCAGGGATTCCGGCTGTATCGGGATATTCCAAAGCCGATTAAAGGAACCCGCGATGAATGGCACGAAGAACACATCCTCTTTTACCGTAAAGAAGGGAGTCGGAGCGAGACCGGAGTGACAGAATGAGCATTGACATCCGGCAACTGGCACTGCGCTTCCGCCAGGTGCTGGCAGTCATCATCGTCTTCGTTCTCATTGGAGCGAACACTGCCACCTTTGCTGCGGATACCCTGCGTGTCTTCCTGTGCGGCTCTCCTCCGTTTGTGCTGGACAAACAGCGTGGCATTTCGTATGAGCTGTGGAGAGCACTGCAACCTTTTATTACGACCCCAACCGTCACCGTTGGATCTGGCTCCGTTCCCGAAGCGTTGTCATTGCTCCAGCAGCAACGGGTGGATATTGCTATTGGTTCAATCAGCATCACGGCTGAACGGGAACAGCACTTCGACTTCAGCCACGCTTTTATGGAAAGCACGCTGGCAATCGCGGTGTCGCCCAGCCACTTTTCTCTTGTTGAGTTTCTGCGATCTTTGCTGCAACCCGTCATCTTCTATGCTCTGGGCAGCTTCTTTTTGATGCTCACCGCCGTTGGCTTTTTGTTCTGGCTGGTAGAACGCAGGCAGAATCCGGATATTCCTGAGCGTTTTCTGCCAGGACTGGGACAGGGCATCTGGCTTGCCATTGCCACCTTTACCACTGTCGGTTACGGAGATATTGCTCCTCGATCGGTGGTGGGAAAGTTTCTGGCAGGAACGTGGATGATTGTTTCCCTGATGATTGCTTCGTCGGTTGTCGCCGGCTTAGCCTCGGCAATAACGTACGTGCAATTCCAGCAAACGCCTATTACCCGGGCAGAAGACCTTCGAGGCAGAAAAGTCGGAAGTATCAAGGGAACTTCTGGCAGCGAATTTGCTCAGCGGTACGATGCACGACTGGTCACGGCTGGTTCTCTGGAAACCCTGTTGACACAGCTTGCACGTGGCGACATTGAGGCTGTGGTGTATGACTATCCGGTGCTCCAGTACGCACTGAAACAGCATCCGGAATGGTCGCTGGAATTGATCAAATTACCCATCGTCACCGAGCGATATGCCTGTGCCCTCCAGCAGCAATCACCATACCGTGAAATGATCAATCAGGCTATTTTGCACGCAATGGAGCAAGGTACCATCGCCACTGTTCTGAACCGGTGGGGACTATAAAGAACCGGACAATTTCCACGGATGTTCCTTTGCAAAGACCGGTGTCCGTTCCCGTTGTTTGTGCACAAAAGCAGCAGCGGCAATCATTGCTGCCATTTCGCACACCTCAGGATCGGGCTTTCCATCCCACTGTTCTTCGACAAAATGGGTGGAATAAAGACCCTGCTGGAAAGGAGTCGAGCGCATCACGAACTGGCAGAACGGAATGGTCGTGTTGAAACCCGCCAGGTGATACCGTGCTAATGCTTCCTGCATTCGGTGAATAGCTTCTGAGCGATCCGCTCCCCAGACGATCAACTTAGCAACCATTGAATCGAAATGCACACTGGCTTCATAACCCACAAAGAGTGCTGAGTCCACGCGAATATGGTCACCTTCCGGTTCCTGCAAGAAGCGAACGATCCCGGATTCCGGGAAAAAATTATTGTAAACATCCTCAGCGCAAATGCGGCATTCGATTGCGTGCCCTTTCCACTGAATCTGATCCTGCGAAAGGGGCAAAGGTTCTCCTCCGGCAATTCGAATCTGGAGTTCGACCAGATCCAGTCCGGTCAGCATTTCCGTCACCGGGTGCTCTACCTGGAGGCGGGTGTTAACTTCCATAAAGTAAAACTGTCCTTGCTCATCCATCAGGAACTCGACGGTGCCAGCATTTTGATACCCCGCTGCTTTTGCCAGCCGCGCCGCCGCCTGACCAATCGCTTCCCGCAGCTCCGGAGTAACCGCCGCCGAGGGCGATTCTTCCACCACCTTCTGATGCCGCCGCTGGATGGAACATTCCCGTTCCGGGAAGTACAACACGTTGCCCTGCGTATCTGCTATGATCTGGATTTCGATGTGTCGTGGACGCTCCAGAAATTTTTCGATGAACACGCGACGATCACCAAAGGCAGAAAACGCTTCGCTCTGGGCGGCAGCAAATGCCGACGGCAACTCTTTTTCAGAATAAACAACGCGCATCCCTTTCCCGCCACCTCCTGCCGCTGCTTTCAGCAGCACTGGATAGCCTATTTCCTGCGCAACTGCCAGCGCCTGTTCGACCGATGTTAACGCTTCGGTTGTGCCCGGTAGCAGCGGGATGTTATGCTGCTGTGCCAGTTGCCGGGCTGCGGTTTTATCACCTAACAACCGGATCGTTTCCGGTTTCGGACCAATGAAAATCCGTCCGCTATCAATGACCGCCTGCGCAAACGCGGGATTCTCTGCTAAGAAGCCGTATCCCGGATGAATTGCTTCAGCCCCGCTTTGTTCGGCAGCCTCCAGGATCTTGTCAATCACCAGATAGCTTTCCAGCGGCGTGTATCCACCAATGCCAATAGCCTCATCCGCTTCGCGCACGTGGAGCGACAGACGATCCGCTTCCGAGTAGATAGCAACAGAGCGAATACCCAGCCGCTTACAGGTTCGAATGATCCGCCGTGCAATTTCGCCCCGATTCGCAATCAAAACCGATTGAATCATTGTTGCGCCGTACCCCGTTCGTTTGTTTTCCACATCCTGCGAAAATAACATTCCTCCTGCAAAGAGGCATCACGGAAGCTCCACAGCGTCCCCTCGTGTTGGTATGAACAAACTGCCGGTCCCGCTATGAGGTGGGGAGCAAATAATGCTGAAACTGCGCTGCTTGCGTCGCTGGTAATCGAACGACCAGACGAATGCCCTGCTCTTCATCCGATCGCTGGAGAATCGAGCCCGTTTCATAGAGCTGTCCTATGACGGCAGCTTCTGAATAGGGCACGTGCAGTTTGAGCACAATCTGGTGACGTGTTGCCATCTCATCCATCTTTTCCAGCAAACCGGTAATGTTAATGCCTCGGGTAGCCGAGACCGCAACTGCCGGCGCATAGTGCTGGAGCGCATAGGGAAGTACCTGGCGATCTTCCAGTACATCCAGCTTGTTGAATACGGTCAAAATGGGCTTTTGATCGGCGCCCAACTGCCGAAGTGTGTCCAGTACCACCTGAATGTGCTCTTCATAAGCAGGATGAGAAATATCAACGACGTGCAGCAAAATGTCCGATTCCACGATTTCCGCTAAGGTCGAATGGAAGGAAGCAATGAGGGAAGGTGGTAGTTTACGGATAAACCCCACGGTATCGGACAACAGTGCTGGCTTTCCGCTGGGCAGCACAATCTTCCGGGTAATGGTATCTAAGGTTGCAAACAATTTGTCTGCTGCATAGACTCCGGCATTTGCCAGGACATTGGCAAGCGTTGACTTGCCAGCATTTGTATACCCAACCAGAGAAAATCGCAGAAACTGCTGTCGCCTTTTCCGCTGCTGCTGCCGCTGCTGGCTGATTTGCTGAAGCTTCCGCTTGAGCGTGGCGATCCGAGAACGGAACAATCGGCGGTCCATTTCAATTTGTTTCTCCCCCGGTCCCTTTGTGCCAATGCCTCCATACTGCTTGGAAAGGTGCGTCCACATCCGTGTCAATCGGGGAAGGAGATATTCCAGTTGTGCTAATTCCACCTGGGTGCGTGCCTCGCGCGTCCGGGCGTGCTGGGCAAAGATTTGCAGGATCAGTTGTGTTCGGTCAATGACCTTGGCTTCCCATTGCTGCTCCAGGTTCCGCGCCTGTGACGGGGAAAGATCATCATCAAAAATGACCAGATGAACCTGGTGATCCTGAAGCCACTGCCGCAGTTCTTCGACCTTGCCCTTCCCGATAAATGTGGCAGGATCTGGATGGGTCCGGGTTTGAATGATGGTGCGAACAACAGTAGCGCCTGCTGTTTCAGCCAGAAGGGCTAACTCTTGCAGATGCTCCTCAACATCCCGGCGTTGCTGCTTCGCCGTCACAACGCCAACCAATACCGCAGGTTCTGATGTTGCGTTCAACGCTCTGTGTCAACCCCTTTTTGTTTTACTGTTCCCTTTCTGAAATCAATACGAATAACCCCGGCAAATCGTGCGGATATCCACATCGAGATTGCAGGGGTCATTTGCTCACAATGACAATCTCCGTCCGCCGGTTCAGCCGCCTGCCAAATTCTGTTTCATTGCTGGCAATCGGCTGCGATTCTCCATATCCGTACACCAAAATCCGTCTGGGGTCAACACCTCTGGCAACCAGATAGTTTTTCACCGCCTGTGCCCGCCGTACAGAGAGTCGGTAATTGAATTGCGCTCTCCCAATAGCATCGGTATGGCCCTCAACCCGGATTTTTACATTCGGATGCCGCTGCATAAACAATGCGATGCGATCCAGCTCCGGAACCGTGTCCGGCAAAGCGGCACTGCCCGTTTCAAACAGCAAATTCTCGATGATAAGCCGCCGCCCAATTTCGATGATAGAAATTTTCTTCTTGACCAGTCGTCTGGTGCGACGATCATAAATGCCAATCTCAATGGAATCTGGCGGTATTTCTTTGTCCGTTCGGTAATAGATCGCAAAGAGCGTGGTCAGTTGCTGCGAAAACCGGTTCAGAATATCATAAAACGGCTGCTCAATGTCAAAGACTGCTCCCCGGGTTTCTCTGGCAATTTGCCAGTATTCCTTCAGCTTCGGCTGCGTAATGCAGAAGACCCGAATACGCTTACGCTTGAGCAGCTCGATAATGCTCTGCGTGGTGAACTGGGTCGTACCAGCGCCATACTCCCCTTTCTGGTGGTACGGTGCATCCGTGATCAGGACAATGACTCGCTCCGCGCTATCCCGCAGGGGAAGATGGATAGCGGCTGCCATTGCCTCCAGCGCGTTTTCTTTCTCATCTAACCCTCCTGCCGCTGTTAGATTCTGGAGATAGCTGAGAAATTCCTGAACGTTTCGGGTAAAAGGATAGGTTTTTTCGACCACATCGGTAAACAGCACCAGTGATAATCGATAGTCGATACCGCGCCGTTGCAGTACTTCCGTAAAGCGCTGCAAATGCTTGCGAATCCCCTCAATGTAGCCTCCCATTGTGCCGGTAACGTCCAGAACAAAAACGAAGTCTACCGGTTTTTTTTGATTGATGCGGACGCGTTCAACCCGGAGAATCAACTTTTCAACGCCATTTTCAAAAATCCGTACATCGGTTGCTCGAAGGGTATCAACCGGCTGCCCTTTTTGATCCAGTGCTTCCACGATAACCCCAATAATGGGGAAGTGGCGAATATCCACATCCCGAATGGTGATGGTCAATGGGCGTTTTTCTGCTTTGATCTTTGCCCGTTTTAACACCGTTTCCGGGGTTACTGGCTTCGACGGCAAGCGAACCGTATCCTGTCCGTAAAGCTGGAGCATTGTAACACCATAGAACCAAACGGTGATGGTAGCAATCCAGAAAAGCAGTTTCATTTGAAGCGTTGTCCTTTGTGAGACGGTGCAAACCGTGCGAAATGAAGGTAGTAGTTTACGCGGGTAAAATGCGTGCCCTGAAGCTTGTCTTTCTTAGAGAACCACAGGGTAAAATCTGCCTGTGCCGTTGCATAAAGGTGGCGCGGAACAAACCATTGAGTATCCTGGATCAGGAAACCATACTCGTAAATTGTTGCTTCTAAGATTGCCGATCGCCCGTCAATTGGGACAGCCGCCTGCTGGGTAATGACCGAAGCAAAGGTACATTTGGAAATGGGAATCGAGGATGAATCTTTACGGTAGCGAGCAGTGAACACAGTGCGGTATTTGCGAGCCGGCGGGGGATAGGCATTTTCGGGAACGTGCTCGATCAACCGCTCCGTTGTCCAGCTTTGGTGCGAACGCCAGCAGCCATGGGCTCCTGCACGCCATAATCGAGGGAAAAACATCCCACCGGGACTGGTCATCCGACGTGAGGTATCATTGTAACGGTACGCCGTAATCCACCCCTGATCGTTCATCTCAAAATGGACAACAACCTGTTCCCACGGCGAGCTGGTATCAATGACCAGTGACCGGGACCTGCCTTCGTACCATCGCTGCTTGTAGACACTATCGATCCACTGTCGGAAATGAAAATAGCCCTGTTGATCGACTGAATCACAGACAACAATCAATCGGAGAAACCACCGCTGCTGCAACGGAGGAGTTTCATGAGTAAGAATGCTGTCACTCCCAATCACATAGTATACCAGCGAATCGCCGGGACGGAGTTGATACCGAAAACAGATGCTATCCTGCACTCTGGGTGGCTCTTCCTGTGCCCAACCGAACACCAGAGCAAACAACCACAAACCGACCCATCCTTTAGGCATCGTAGAAGTGTTTCATTGCTTGCACAATCGCCTGCTGCGCTGCTAAGGGCAGCCCCGGATAAATGGGCAATGCCAACACCTGCTGCGCTGCGGTTTCTGCCACTGGAAATGGATCAGCAATAGACGGATACCGGGCAAAACATTGCTGTCGGTGAAAAGGCACAGGGTAATACACCTGCGTTTCGATGCCCTGCTGTGCAAGGAATTGTCGTAATGCATCTCGACGGTGGGCAAGCACCACAAACTGGTGGTAGACGTGTGGAAATACTGCCTGGCTATCAGCATAGCGAACGTTCAACAGCCGGATAGGATGGTGCGGCTGTTCCAACAATCCCATCTGCTCCAGCAAATGGCGATACGTATGAGCAAGCTGCTGCCGATGCTGATTCCATTGATCTACCATCGGTAACTTCACATTTAAGATGGCTGCCTGCACCGCATCCATCCGGAAGTTTCCCCCGATCACGGTGCTGTTGTACCGATGTTGCTGTCCCTGGTTGCGGATAATACGAAGCCGTGCTGCCAGCGCTGGATCATTCGTTACAATCAGTCCTGCTTCTCCCGCTGCCCCCAGGTTCTTCGTGGGATAAAAAGAAAAACACCCGACGGTGCCCAGCGTTCCTGCTTTCTTGCCTGATCGGTGCTCTGCCCCAAATGCCTGTGCCGCATCCTCAATGACCCATAGATCGTGTTCACGAGCAAGTTGCAATACCGCATCCATATCTGCCATTTGCCCATAGAGGTGGACCGGAATGATCGCTCGCGTTCTGTTCGTCACCTTTGCGGCTGCCTGTTGAACGTCGATGGTCAACGTATTAGGTTCCACATCAACAAAAACCGGTGTTGCCCCCACGCGTACCACAACCATTGCCGTCGCAACGAACGAAAAATCCGGGACCAGCACTTCATCGCCGGGCCCAATACCCAGTCCCATCAACGCCATCAATAGCGCATCTGTTCCGCTGGATACTGCAATAGCATCGGCAATCCCCAGATATTGAGCAGCCCGGTTTTCAAATGCTTCGACTTCTGGACCCAGGATATACTGTCCCGATCGAAGGACGTGCAAAACACGATGTTCAAGCTGTTCCGCAAGCTGCTGATACTGCGTTTGTAAATCCAAAAAGGGAATTTGCATCACCCTTCCGCCCGACTCTACAAAAGCCATTACAACGAGCAATGAAATGGGAAATTTCAGCACCACCTGCATCCTTGAATATGTTGACCATCAGTAGCGCAAGAGAGGAGAAACCTGTCTGTCTTTCGACAGCTTCCGGTGTTTTAGAGTCCCTCTATTCCCCTGAATACCTGCTGCTTTTGTCGTCAATCTCGACCTTTTGCTCAAAAATGACAGAAATTTCATTTTCCACCTATTGCTTAAAAGATGAAAAAGTCTTAAATTTGCAATGTGCTTAACGGCACAGCACGTGTAGTTATGAGTAGTGTCAAACAAACAGGGATCAGAGTAATGCGTCAGGTTTTGCAACGATCAGCGGTTGTTTTCGGGATACTGGTAACAGCCAGTGCTCTGTTCATAATGGGATTTTCAAATGCTGGCGACCAGGACAAGTATGCAATGACCAAGGAAGAGATGGCAAAGGCATCAAAAATTTTCTTTAATACCTGTGCAGGTTGTCACGGCACCACGCGGAAAGGAGCAACAGGACCGAATCTGCTACCGGAGCGGATAGCAACGATTCCGGATAGCCAGTTGTTCAACACCATTATGTATGGAAAGCCGGGTGGTATGCCGGACTGGGGGCGACAGGGTGTACTCACCAAAGACGAGATCAATTTGATGATCAAATTCCTCCACAACGAACCGCCGGCACCCCCGGAAATGGGGATGGAGCAGATGTACGAAACCTGGAAGGTGTATGTCGAGCCGAAGGATCGTCCCCAAAAGCCGGAACACAATCGGAACTGGAAAAACTTTATGGGTGTCATTCTTCGTGATGTCGGTAAAGTCGCCATCATCGACGGCGATACCAAAGAGCTGGTCAGCATTGTCAACACGGGTTTTGCCGTCCACATTCTCCGCTCTTCTGCTACCGGACGCTACTTCTATTCCATCGGGCGCGATGGGAAAGTCACGATGATCGACCTGTGGATGAAGAAACCGGACAAGGTTGCGGAAATCAAAGTTGCGTACGATGCCCGCTCGGTGGAATCCAGTAAATACAAAGGACCGGAAGGAGACTTTCTGGACAAGTATGTGGTGGTCGGCGGTTATTGGCCCCCCCACCTGGTGATCCTGGACGGGCAAACCTTAGAACCGCTGAAGATCATCTCGACCAGCAGCTACACGTACGACGACAACGAATTTATGCGGGAAACCCGCGTCGCCTCGATTGTCGCCTCACACTTTGAACCATCCTGGATTGTGAACCTGAAGGAAGCCGGCATTATCTGGATTGTGAACTACAAAAACCTGGACAAAGGACGCGTTGACATTACAGCGTTAGATGCTGAAAAATTCCTGCACGATGGCGGCTGGGATCTGACGAAACGGTACTTCTTAGTCGCTGCCAATGCAATGAATCGAGTGGTTGCCATCGATGCGAAAGAGAAAAAGGTGACGGCGATCATTCCCACCGGGAACCGTCCGCATCCGGGTCGGGGAGCAACATTCCATCATCCGAAGTACGGGAATTTGTGGCTGACCGGGCATCTGGGTGAAAACACCATCGCCTGCATCACAACCCCCACCGATGGCAACGGAACCAAACCGTGGCAGGTGGTGAAGAAAATCCATTTGCCCGGCGCAGGTGGTGGCAATCTCTTCATTAAAACGCATCCCAAATCCTCCCATATCTGGGCAGATCGACCGTTAAACCCGGATCCCAAACTGCAACGGAGCATTTTTGTCATCGACAAAAACTCCCTCGAGGTAATCAAGACCATCGAAATCCCCAAGCAATTCCCCGGCCGAGCTGTCCATCTGGAATACAACAAAGCTGGCGATGAAGTCTGGGTCTCGGTGTGGGGCAAGAAGGATCAGGTGACCGCAATTTTAGTTTATGATGACAAGACGCTCACGCTGAAAAACACCATTACTGGAGATTGGGTCCGAACGCCCACCGGACACTTTAACGTATACAATACGGTACACGACATTTACTAAGTCGCAGTATCTGGCAGAGTCCTCACCATTGCGTGGGGACTCTGCTTATGAATGCTTAACAAAAGGTGCTTCCAGTTCCACCAAAAGGTGATGTTACAATGCGCTCTGCGATGTGGATGACAATAGCGGTGATTTTGGGTGGCAGTGGGATCGTATGGTCCCAAACCTCGCCATCAGAAAAGATTTACCGTATCGACAGTGTGGTAGTCACAGCTCAATATGAGCCAACCCATTATTCGAAGTCGCTTTTCCCTATTTCCGTCATTTCCAAAGTGGAATTCCAGCCACTATCGACCTTTACTGTTCGAGAACTGCTGTTTTCCCTTCCTGCTTTGCGGATTGCTTATGATGATGTCGAGGGAAGCGGTGTTGAAATCGATGGGATTGGTAGCGAACACGTCAAGATGCTGTGGAACGGCATTCCGATCGAAGGACGGCTCAAAGGAGTTCTGGACCTAAGCCAGATTGCGCTTCATCAGATAGAGCGGGTTGAAGTCATCAAAGGACCGGTTTCAACGTTCTACGGATCGAATTCCATTGGCGGAGCGGTGAACATTATCACCCGAATACCGTATCCAACTGCCCGATTCCGTCCCGCACTCTCTGCGCTGATTGATTCCCGTGGCAGTTACCGGATTTCCGGAGGAGCGCAGTGGGGAATCGGTGAAATTTCTGTAGCGGCTTCTGCGGGTGTGTACCATTTTCCGGGACGGAAAGAACAGGCAACGCTCCGAAAATATGATTTCATCCCACGGACGCAATTCTCCGGTCTGCTGAGCATTGGCTTTCCAGCAGGGTCCCTGTATGGGACTTTTCACTCCTTTTATGTCTGGGATGAGCAGCAAAACGCTCTGGAACCCCAAAAGCCAACGGATATAACGGCATATGATGAATTCTACCGAACTGGGCGATGGATCAATGCGGTGACGCTCAGCGGCGATCTATCACCTTCGATCTACTCCCAGTTCGTCGCTGCTTATACCCTGTATCAGCGTCGCCGGCAGGTGTATCAGGTCGATTTGCGAACGGATGCATCTACCTTTCTCAATGATCGAAGTGATACGACCGAATATGCCACGTGGTTTTCCCGTGGCTTTTTGACATTCCGCCAGCTTCTGCCGCAATTGCAGGCGCATCTTGGGTATGAATGGACATATCAGACCTTAGAAACAGCGCGGATCCTGGACCGAAAGCAGTCCGTCTACGACGGCTCGATCTTTCTCAGCGCCCAATATGCGATCCAGCCGTGGCTGACTGTACAACCTTCCGTTCGCCTGGGATGGACAAAAACGTTTGCCGTTCCTCTGACGCCGACGGTCAATATCCATTTCCAGCCTCTGGCATCCCTCTCACTGAATTTGTCCTATGCAGAAGGGTTCCGGAGTCCCACGATCAAGGAGCTATACCTGTATTTTCCCTTTTACTGGGGGGGGCGTCTCCTGTATGAAATCGTTGGTAACGAAAACCTGCAACCTGAGCGATCACAACATCTTTCTGTACAACTTCGATGGAATACCCAGGGAAGCAACTGGAACATTGAAGCTCAAATTCGGGGATTCTTCAATTCCATCACTGATTTGATTGAACGTGTGCCAACCCCCAGCGGAGATACCATTACATACCGCAATCGGGCAACATACCGGACACACGGTGGCGAAATCAATTTCCGATTGCAGTCTCCGACAACGCTTTTCCGAATCGGCTTCGCCATTACTGGTCGGAGTAACGACGGAGTAGAAGAATACGAAGGGATTGAACCGTACAGCTATTCGCCAGATGTAACGGCTGTACTCCACCAATGGGTTCCGTGGATTGCCTCTACCGCGTGGGCACAATGTCGATATGTGGGTAAAACACCAGGCTATCTCATTGACACTCGCAAACACGAGGTCAAAGCGGGATCTATCGATCCCTATACCCTGGTGGACTTCGGTATTGCCCGAACCTTCTGGGACGGAAAAGTTCTGCTCAGCACGGGTGTTTCCAACGCGCTGGATGTGCGCCTGGTCAACGATACGCTGGTCAAACTTCGGCGGGGGCAAACAACGCCGCCACCCCGTCCGGTGAGCTGGGGACGAACATTTTTCCTGAAAATGTCTCTCAACTGGTAGAAAACGGCAATGGCAATTGAGACGCTGACAGCCGCGGAATTAGTGAGTCAGGATCCTCGATGGATCCGTGTTTTTGAGCAATACCACATCGATTACTGTTGCAAAGGAGATTCTCCGCTTGGTCAACTGTGTCAACAGCGGGGCATCGCTATAGAGCAGCTCCTGCAAGCGTTTCAGTCCATCGCTCTGCAACCGCCGGGCAGCCTGCTCCACGTACAGTTCTGGGACCTGCCGCTGGTGGTGGATTTTATCTTGCAGAACCACCACCGATTTGCTCGAGCGGCACTGGATGAGTTAGCACAGCTCCTGCCCACCGTGCTAAAGCATCATCGGGAGCGGCTGCCCGTGCTTGTTTCCCTGTGGGAAATTTTCCAGCGGATCGATCGGGAATTTCGCGCCCACCTTGAGCGCGAAGAGCAGTGGGTCTTTCCGTTTGTTCAATCAGGTGAAGTGGAGAAAATTCCTCCGCAGATTCTGGATGCACTCCGATCCGAGCACGATCTGGAAGCTGCGGAATTTGAGCGACTTCGAACGCTGACTCGCGACTTCCAGCCACCACCGATTGAATGTCGTAAAACTCAGCGCACCTACGATCTGCTCCGCCATCTTTACTTCGACCTCCACCAGCACGCTTTCCTGGAAAATCACGTACTCTTTCCCAGACTGGAACAAGCACTCCAACAACGGCATTCGGGAGAAGCATAATGCGAACCATTATCGAACCGTTCCGAATCAAAAGTGTTGAACCGCTGAAATTTACAACTCGTGCAGAGCGAGAAACCATCCTGCAAAAAGCATTCTACAACGTGTTCGCAATTCCATCGGAGGACGTACTGATTGATCTGCTCACCGACAGCGGCACGGGTGCTATGAGCGCGCAGCAGTGGGCAGGGATAATGCAGGGAGACGAGTCGTACGCAGGTGCAAAAAGTTTTTTCCGATTTCAGGAGGTCGTTCAGCATATTACCGGTTTTCCGTATGTGATCCCCACCCATCAGGGACGGGCGGCAGAACGGATTCTGTTCACGATTGCTGGCGGCAAGGGCAAGGTTATTCCCAGCAACACGCATTTTGATACAACTCGTGCGAACATTGAGCTTACGGGAGCGGAAGCGGTTGATCTCCTCTGCGCCGAGGGCAAACAGCCAGCACTCATTGCCGACTTCAAAGGCAATATGGATGTAGAGGCGCTGGAAGCATTGATTGAACGGGTGGGACCAGACCGCATTCCACTGTGTATGCTGACCGTCACAAACAACTCAGGTGGGGGACAACCGGTATCGATGGCAAACATCCGGGCAGTCAAAGCGGTCCTTGAACGCTATGGCATCCCGCTATTTTTAGACGCCTGCCGCTTTGCGGAAAACGCCTACTTTATCAAGTGTCGAGAGCCGGGTTATCAGGACAAAAGCATTCTGGAAATCGCGCGGGAAATGTTTTCCTACGCTGATGGCTGCACAATGAGTGCGAAGAAAGACGGGCTCTCCAACACTGGCGGCTTCTTAGCCTTTCGAGATCCACAATGGGCACAGCAGGCGCGGGAAGTGCTCATTGTCACCGAAGGATTTCCCACATACGGCGGACTGGCAGGACGCGATCTGGAAGCGGTTGCCCAGGGCTTGCTGGAAGTGCTTGATGAGCACTATCTTAAATACCGCGTTCGCTCCGTTGCATATTTGGGTGAAAAGCTGCTGGCTGCTGGAATCCCCATTGTGCAACCGCCGGGTGGACACGCTATCTACATCGATGCCCGGTCGCTGGTGCCCCATATCCCACCGGAACAGTTTCCCGGACAGGCAGTGGTGTGTGCCTTTTACCTCGAAGGAGGAATTCGAACCGTGGAAATTGGATCGCTGATGTTCGGTAAAACCGACGCTGCAGGCAATCACGTTGCTCCTCCAATGGAGCTGGTGCGTCTGGCCATTCCCCGGCGAGTTTATACCCAGAGCCATATCGACTATGTCATCGAAGTTGCAGCACTGGTTGCCCAGCAGCGGGAACAGCTTCGCGGTTTTCGCATTCTGGAACAACCCCGTTTTCTCCGCCATTTCACCGCCAAGCTGGCACCGGTGTAATCCCCTATTCGGGCGATCCCATCGCTATTCGGGCGCCAATGCGAAACCGATCATAAGGTGGGTCGTCGCGGTAGATCAGAAACAGAGCGGTCACGGTGGTCGTCAACGGCGTCCACTGCTGCTGGAGCTGATCACACAACGTCCGGAGTTCCTGCTCCGTACCGTGAAACTGTCCAACGCTGAGGTGAGGGACAAAACCCGATGGATACGCCATCTGGTCGCGGTAATCAGGAAAACCGCTCACCAGATGCGATGCTAATGCCTGCCACTTCTCCACAGGCTCCGGGCGAAGCCAGAGGGTAAAAGAAGTTGATGAATGCTGAAACCAGCGGAACTGACGGAGATGCGTTTCAAATGGGGAACATTGCTGCAGTAGACGCGTCAGCGCTGGGACCGTCGAGGCGAAAAAAGGTAGTGGAACGAAGGGATACAGCAGGGTAATATGCGGCATCCACCGATGGATCTTGCGGTCATATTGCCGCCGTATCCGCTGAATGGGCTCCCATAACACAAGCGGAGGGATCCACACCACCGCTGTTTTGTGCGACTTTCCGGATTTTCTGCTTACCTGTGCTGCCATTGATGCAAAAGCTGCTGAATGTACACGGCATTATCACTCACGATTGCGGTAACCTGCTGCCGCAATGCCCGCTCCAGCGCCGCTTCCGAATTGATCGTATAATAAGCCGCATACAACTGGTGACGCTGGAAATCCGCCACATCTTCTGCCGTAATGCTTTCAAGATCGGCGACAAAGACGGAAGCATTGCAGCAGCGCACCAGTTGGGAGGGAGCCGTGCGATCCTTCGGGAAACGAATGGGAGCTGTCTGTGCCTCCGGGAAGTGGGTTGCCAGCCATTGCAGGGAAGGATAATGAAAGGAGGAAAACAGGACAAAAGGGAAAGCCTGTCGCTGCTGCACCAGTTCGGCAGCGCGCTGCACTTTGAACGGGAAATGGTCGGGGATCGCTGGCGGTTTGATCTCAATGTTCAGGTAGCAGTGCGGAAGCAAAAGGTCCAGCGCTTCGCTCAACCGAAGGATCCGCTGTCCCGCAAATTCCGGCGCAAACCAGCTTCCTGCGTCCAGTTGCTCCAGTTGTTCCATCGTGTGGTGGTGCACCGCACCTGAGCCATTGGTCGTTCGATCCAGCGAGAAATCGTGAATCACCACCAGCTCCTGATCCCGGCTCAACTGAACATCCAGCTCGATCATCGGGATATTTGCATCAATAGCGCGCTGGAAAGCGGCAATGGTATTCTCCGGCGCTGCGGCAGAGACCCCCCGGTGCGCAACCACAAACTGCGGCGTCTGGCGAACAAACTCAGCCAGCGGGCGCATCGAACTGTCCCGATTGCTGTCCACGATACCCCCGGAGGAAGTCTTCGACCCTCAAACGCTTTTTTCCCTGCAACTGGAGCTCTGCAATTGCTATAGCGGTATGGTTTCCACACCCCACAACAAAGGTATGGGAATCGATGAAAAACTGCGCCGGCGACAGATGGTGCTCATTGGCTACCGGGTCACACTGAAAAATTTTCAGCAATTTGCCATCCCAGAGCGTCCGGGCACCTGGAATGGGCGACAGTCCCCGGATCCACTGACAGACCTCTTCAGCAGGTCGATCCCACCGGATCCAGCAATCTTCCGGACGCAGTTTGGGCGCTGTTGGATACTCCCCCGGTGGCTGCGGTCTCGGCTGTGCTCTGCCCTCCAGCAGAAGGCGGGTTGTTTCGACTGCAATCTCCGCAGCCAGTGGCGCCAGAAGGTCGTGCAATTCTCCGGCAGTGCAACGCTCCGGAATAAGGACTGCTTTCTGGAGCACAATCGGTCCGGTGTCGACGGTTTCCTGGAGCAAAAACGAGGTCACGCCAGTCTGCTTCTCCCCTCGAATGATGACCCAATGGATCGGTGCAGCACCTCGATACGCTGGCAGCAGACTGGGATGAACGTTGAAAGCTCCTTTGCGTGCTAAGGTATAGACGGATGGAGGCAAAATGCGGAAAGCGATAACAACGATGATGTCAGGCTGGAGCGCTGCAAGGCGGTGTTGGAAGTCCGGATCTTTCAGCCGCACAGGCTGCAAAATGAGATCAATACCCAGGCGTTGTGCCGCTACCTTAACCGGCGGCGGCTGGCAACGCAATCCACGTCCCTGAGGTTTATCAGGACCCGTCACAACTGCCCGAATGCCAAATTCTTGATGCAGTGCTTCTAAGCTGGGAACGGCAAATTCGGGCGTGCCGAAAAAGAGAATGACCGGAGCGTCGGTTTTTGCCTTCATCCGACCACGAAGTTAATCAATCGATGCGGAACGTTGATGACCCGGCGAACGGTCTTACCTTCCAGATACTTCCGAACATTTGGCAGCTCTCTGGCCTGAGCTTCCAGGGCTTCTTGTGCAATGTCCACCGGCACGGTTATCCGTCCGCGCACTTTTCCATTCACCTGCACCACGATTTCTTCTTCCTCTTTCTGCAACAACGCCTCGTCGTATTCGGGGAATGACTCCAGGTGAATCGATCTGGAATGCCCCAAGCGATGCCAGAGTTCCTCCGTGATATGAGGAGCAAATGGAGCAAGGCAGAGCAGGAATTTTTCCATCGCTTCCCGTGGACGGGTTTCCTGTTTCAGGAAGAAATTGACAAAGATCATCATCTGCGCAATGGCGGTGTTGAACCGCAAATTCTCGATGTCTTCCCGAACTTTTTTGATCGTTGCGTGCAGCATTTGCGCCTCTTCGCGTGTCATCGGTCGATCCACAACTGCCGAGGAAAGGTGACTGGTGGATTCATCAATGAGCATTCGCCACGTACGATTGAGAAATCGGAACACGCCTTCAACCCCACTGGTTGACCAGGGCTTGGTCATTTCCAGCGGTCCCATAAACATTTCGTAAACGCGGAGGGCATCGGCACCGTACTGCTGCACAATGTCGTCAGGATTGACCACATTGCCGCGGCTTTTGGACATCTTATACGCCCGCGCTTCCACCCGAACATCGGGATGTTCTCGGAGATAAAAGGCATCCCCGCGCTTTTCTACTTCTTCCGGCGCAAAGCGCTTGATGCGAACCACCTGTCCGGAAGCTTTCTCCACGTACTGCCGCTGCTCATTTTCTTCGACCGCATCAACCGATAGAACGCGCCCGGTGTTATCCACAAAAGCGGTATACTCCACTTCGCCCAGAATGAGTCCCTGATGGAAAAGTTTGTAAAACGGCTCCGGCGTTGTCACATAGCCATAGTCAAAGAGCACTTTATGCCAGAAGCGAGCGTAGAGCAGATGGAGCACAGCGTGTTCTGCCCCGCCGACATACAGATCAACGCCATAAGGCGCCATCCAGTACCGTTCTTTGGCGGGATCACAGAACCAGTGGTCATTGTGTGGATCGATAAATCGCAGGTAATACCAGCACGATCCTGCCCATTGAGGCATAACATTGGTTTCCCGCCGTGCTGGCTTTCCCGTCTTGGGGTCGATGATATTCACCCAGTCCTTTGCTCGCGCTAAGGGCGGTTCTCCGGACTCCGTTGGTCGATAATCATCCAGCTCTGGTAGCAGCAGCGGCAATTCATCCAGCTCTAAGGCTCGTTTGGTCCCATCCTCGTAGAACAAGACCGGGATGGGTTCGCCCCAATACCGCTGTCGGGAAAAGAGCCAGTCCCGAAGTTTATACTGGACAGATCGCTTGCCATATCCTTTCTGCTCCAGCCATTCTACAATTCGTTTCTTTGCCTCTTCGGTGGGCAATCCATCCAGCGAAATTTCTTCATTGGCAGAATGGCAATTGACTCCCGGATCAACATATGCCGCTTTTTGAATATCCCAGTGCGATCCATCCGGTGGACACACAACCTGCCGGATCGGCAAACCAAAAGTGAGGGCAAAGTCGTGATCGCGCTCATCGTGTCCAGGCACTGCCATAATAGCACCGGTTCCGTAATGGTAAAGCACGTAGTCAGCAATCCAGACCGGAATTTTTTCTCTCGTTGCCGGATTGATGGCATAGCTACCGGTAAAAACCCCCGTTTTCTTTTTCGTCCCCTCCAGCCGTTCCCGCTCTGTCTTTTGCAATGCCTGCTCAATGTACCGCAATCCTTCTTCCCGATGCTCCGGGGTCAGCAAGGTTGTTGCCAGCGGATGTTCCGGCGCCAGTACGACATATGTTGCACCGAACAGGGTATCGGGGCGCGTTGTAAACACCCGAATTACTTTGTCCGATCCATCTGCTACCGGAAACAGAATTTCCGCTCCTTCACTCTTCCCGATCCAGTTCCGCTGCATCTCCTTGGTGGCGGGGGGCCAATCCACCAGTTCCAGATCTTCCAGCAGGCGATCTGCATAAGCAGTAATCCGCATCATCCACTGGCGCATCGGGCGGCGAACGATGGTATATCCCTTTTCGCGCCACTCATCCACTTCCTCATTTGCCAGCACCGTGCCCAGCTCCACACACCAATTCACCGGCAACTCCGCAATGTAAGTCAGCCGATGCTGATCTTTGTACGCTTCGATTTCCTCCGGATCTCGTAGATCGTCAGGGATCGGCAATTCACTCATCGGACGGGCTCGTCGCTGCTGGGGATCGTACCACGAGTTGAAAATGACCGTAAAAATCCACTGCGTCCATTTGTAATACTCCGGTTCACTGGTGATAATCTCCCGCGACCAATCGTAGGAAAATCCCAGCATTTTCAGTTGTCGGCGAAAAGTGTGAATGTTGCGGCGCGTCACTTCGCGAGGATGTATACCGGTTTCAATCGCGTATCGTTCCGTCGGCAACCCAAAAGCATCAAATCCCATCGGATGGAGCACGTGGTAACCCGTCATCCGTTTGTATCGTGCCACAATATCTGTCGCCGTGTAACCTTCGGGATGCCCAACGTGCAGCCCTGCTCCACTGGGATACGGGAACATATCCAGCACGTAGTACTTCGGTCCCTGCAGAATCTCCGGGGTACGGTATAACTGCTGCGTTTCCCACTCTCTTTGCCACTTCTGCTCGATCTCTCGAAATGGATAACTCATCGCAGAGAATTTCTTTCTTTTAACACCTCAACCGCCGAGCTTGCAAAATTACAACCTTTTGGGAAAAGGAACAAATTGCATTCCAGTAGAGACAACAGGGTCAAGCTGCCAGTTGTCAGGTATTGCAAAATGATGGCAAAAAGCACTGGCAGTGTGGACTTCGTTATCGCTTCAAATCCGGGTGTGCACGGCATCGGTTCTTTTCCCGTTTTATGGTTTGTCCTTTCAAGGCGGAAGTTTTGTTGAACGCACAATGTGATGACGGCACAATGCGGGAATTGCTGGGAACAATTGAACGATGGCGCCAGGCGGGCAAACGCTTCGCCGTCGCAACAGTGCTCCGGACAGTGGGATCGGCGCCGCAGCCGGTCGGCACCCAGATGCTCATCGCCGACGACCGCCAGATCGAAGGAGCAGTCAGTGGCGGCTGCGTCGAATCTGCTGTCGTAGAAATTGCCCAGCAGGTGTTGCGTACAGGAGTACCAGTGGTCGCTGACTTCGGCGTCGATGACGAAACAGCGTGGAATGTAGGACTGTCCTGTGGCGGTGCTATCCGGGTACTCGTTGCACTCCATCCAGCGGTAGATCCCGAACGGCAAAGCGTCTGGAAAGCATTGTCGAGCGCACTTCAATCTGGAGAAGGCATCGTATGGGTCGTTCGGTTACCATCAGCGGAAGGCGATCCTGTACTTGAAGGCGTCTGGAGCGCCCATCGTGGATGGATTGCTCCGCTGCCGGTTTCCATCCCCGAATCCCTGAATACAACGATCGCTGAAGCATACCAGCAGCGGCGGTCGATGACGGTGGTAGAGCAATCGGAAGAATATTTTCTCGGCGTACTTCCACCAAAGCCAATGCTGCTGATTATCGGAGCGGGATTTCCAGCGTTCGATCTCATCATTTTTGGACACCGGCTGGGAATGGAAACCGTGCTAATCGATCCCCGGAAGGTCTTTGCCCATCCTGAGCGATTTCCGCAACTGCCGGATCGGCTGTTCCATCAGTGGCCCTCGGAGGTACTGCCAGCATTGCCCATCACGGAAGAAACGTATGCGGTGGTGCTCAGCCACGATCCGAAAATCGATGATGATGCGTTGCGATGGCTCCTGCGATCGCCAGTTCGATACATCGGTGCGCTGGGCAGCAGGAAAACGCACCAGAAACGAGTGCAACGCCTTCAACAGCAGGGATTCACGGACGCAGAACTTGCTCGCATTGCTGCCCCTATTGGGCTGCCGATTGGCGCTATCACACCAGCAGAAATTGCGGTGAGTATCATCGCAGAAATCGTAGCGGCGAAGTATGGCAAAGCGGGCAAACAATGAGCAGTGTGTCTGCCATCGTCCTCGCTGCAGGATTTGCGCGGCGGATGCAGCAGAAACAAAAACTGCTGCTTCCATTGCAGCAAAAGCCCATCTTAGGCTGGGTACTGGAATCCTTAGCGACACTACCGCTGGGAGAAACGATCGTTGTCGTCCAATCAACAGCCCCTTTTCGCCATCTGCTCGCTTCCTTTCCGGTGCGCTGGGTAGAAAATCCCGAAGCCGAATGCGGGTTGGCACGTTCTATTCAGTACGGGGTCCGGGCAGCTTCTGATGCGGCAACGGGCTATCTGTTTGTCCTGGGTGATATGCCGAAAGTGCAACCTCGCACATATGCAACGCTCCTGCACCAGCACAACCGGTTTCCCGACCGCATCCTGGTTCCTCGGTATCACGGGCAGCGAGGTAATCCTGTTCTCTTTCCCGCCCATTTCCGGGATGCGCTGCTCCAGCTTTCCGGCGATCAGGGTGCCCGTCCACTCCTCCAGCACTATGCTGACCAGGTACGGTGGCTCGATCTTGATGATCCGGGTATCTTGATCGACGTGGATACGGAGGCAGATTACCAGCATCTTCTCCAGCAATCCTGAGAAGAAAAAGTTTGCAATATCTTCCCGGCAGAAGCGTTTACTATGGCGCATTTGCTGAGGATTGCACTCCTCGCAAATGGGAAGGGCTCCCAACGGAGCCCATTTTTTATGGTTGTTGGGAGTAAGCAGAATATGCAAGAAGCAATTGTGTTATCGGAGGCGGTTCAAAGTGGTATCCATCGCATTGTTCGAGCCTTAGGAGCAGAAGTGATTGAAATTGTGGTTCGGGGCAATCGGCACGAGCCGGTAATCGAGGTCTTTGTAGACAACGAAACCGGCGTCACCATTGCCCTGTGTCAGGAAATCACGCAAGCAGTGTTAGATTTGCTGGAAGCGGAAGCTGTACCGGGCAATTATCGGCTGACGGTTTCATCGCCGGGCGTGGATCGACCGCTGCAATTTCCGTGGCAATATCGAAAACACGTTGGGCGAACGGTACTGCTCACGCTGATCGACGGCACACAGCGCAAAGGGCGGATTGTTGCCGTTGATGATGCAAAGCTGACGTTGAAAGATCAGCGGAGCAAGCAAGAAGAAACCATTGCTTTTGAAACGATTGAATCCGGCATCATTCAAATCGAATTTGTATAAACAACGAAACGACGGAGTTTGATATGGCAAGGAAAAAACAATCCAAGGGACCAGACAAAAAGCAGATCGTTGAAGCTTTTATGGAGATGGC
The DNA here is from genome assembly GCA_026996895.1 of Candidatus Kapaibacterium sp. Lineage (GTDB taxonomy): Bacteria > Bacteroidota > Ignavibacteria > Kapaibacteriales > WFXC01 > WFXC01. Next base: position 9,692 of record JALWJX010000105.1, on the reverse strand, counting down.
GCGCTCACACAACATCGACAAGGAGAAACTGCACGCCATCATCTGGGATACGTTTGCAACCTTAGTGAAGAAAAAGTACGGACCGGATGTGCAATTTGACATCGTGGTCAACCTGGAAAAGGGGGATATTGAAATCTACGTTATCCGGGAAATCGTGGAAGAAGTCGAAGATCCAACCACGCAAATTTCACTGGAAGAAGCTCGCCTGATGGACGAAGAATACGAAGTCGGGGATGAATTTGTAGAGGAAATCAGCCTGCAGGAATTAGCCGACGTATTTGGGCGGCGAATGATCCATCTGGCGCAGCAAATTCTGGTATCCAAAATTCGCGAGGTGGAACGTGAACATATTTACCAGGAATTTCAGCAGCGGCTCAATGATATTATCCTCGCAGAAGTCTATCAGGTACGACGTAGCGACGTCCTGTTGCTGTACAATGGGGTAGAGCTCCGAATGCCGCGAGAAGAGCAAATTCCCGGTGAGCGGTATCGCAAAGGGGAAAGCGTGCGCGTTCTGGTCAAAGAAGTTCGCCGACACGGTGGCGGTGCACCGGAGATTATCGTCTCAAGAGCGGATAACCAATTCCTGGCAAAACTGTTCGAACTGGAAATCCCGGAAGTTTACGATGGCGTCATTGTGATCAAAGCCATTGCCCGAGAACCCGGAGAGCGGAGTAAAGTGGCGGTGTATTCTCACGACCCGCGCATTGATCCCGTTGGCGCCTGTGTTGGAATGAAAGGGGTGCGGATCCATTCCATCGTGCGAGAGCTCAATAACGAAAACATCGATGTGATCAAGTGGTCGGATGATCCTCGAGAATTTATTGCCCGCGTGCTGGCACCAGCGAAAATCAAGGAGGTGCAGGTATTCCCGGAAACCCGGACCGCTATTGTTGTGGTCAGCGAGGATCAGATCCCGCTGGCAATTGGACGGGGTGGACAGAATATCCGATTGGCAGTGCAACTCACCGGCTATGAAATCCAGGTGGTGAAAGAAATCGGGGAAGACATAGAACTGAAGGAATTTGTGGAGGAACTGGGCATTGGTCTCTACGAAGAGCTGGAGAAACTGGGCATTACCACGGCTCGGGAATTCTTAGCAGCCGATCCTGTGATGCTCTTAGCGCTGCCCGGTATGGACAAAGGCTTCCTTCTGGAACTTCGGCAGATTATGCTGGACGAATTCGATGAGCAGGAAACCGAAGAGATGCGCGAGCGCATCGAAGCCATCACCCAGGAAGAGATTATGGCAATGCGAGAAAAACTGCAAGCGCAGAGCGAAGCGCAAGCAGCAGAAAACATCGCCGAAAATGAGGCTGCAGAAACCGCAGCAGCAACACCTATCGCCGGATCTGAAGACGGCGAAACAGAGCCTGCAACGGCTGTGGAGATTCCCGCTGCGGACACAGCCGAGCCATCGACGGTAGAAGCAAATGGGGAAGAGGAAAAGAGTGACGTATCTGCTGCGGAAGCGACGGAAAGTTCAGCACTGGAAACAGCCAGTGACACAACCGTTGCAGCAGGAGAGGAAGCACCGATTCAGCAGCCAGAAATGGCAGCAGATCAGAATTCCAGCGCTCAATTATCGTCTACATCCAGCGAAGAAAGTAGAAACGACGCAACAACGACATAAATACGACATAAAAGTTTTTTCAACAGAAAAATGGTACAGGTGTATGGCTCCCAAAAGCAAAAAAGTGCGGCTCTTTAAAATAGCAGCACAGTTGAATGTCGGTAAAGACGCCATTGTCCGGTTTTTGAAAGAAAAGGGCTACGAGATCGAGGAGAAAGCAACGGCGGTTTTGACGCCGGAAATGGTCGCATTGGTCACTGAAGCTTTCGAAACTGATCTCAAAAAAGCCAAGCGCTTACGACAGGAGGCAGAAGAGGCGACTGTACAGGAGGAAGTGCTGGTGGGATCCGTAGCTGCACAGGCAGCAGAAACAGTAACTGAGGAAAGGGCAGAAGCGTCAGCAACTGCATCACCGCCGGAACCTTCTCCACCGGTAGAACAAGAAGAAGTTCCGCAACCAGCAACCGAGTCTACACCGTCACCTGCACCTTCGGAAGAAGCCACTGAAACGCTCGTAGGACCGAAGATCATCGGCAAAATCGATCTGGAAGCACTGGAACCGAAGCCCAAGAAGAAAAAGACCTCTTCTACAAAGGAAGTCAGATCCAAAGGGAAGCGCGCAGGACGTAAGAAAGGAAGGAAACAGAAACCCCAGGTAGTAGAAGAAGAACACAAGCAGGTAGTATCCGCACCTTCGGAAAAGCAGGAAGCACCAGTGGAGGCAAAGGAAGGCACCGCTGAAGAACTGGTGGCTGAAACACCCGCGACGACAGCACCGCCAGCGGAGCAGACACCGGAGACAAAACCCGTCGAAACCACCGATCTGGAAACAGCGTTAACCATTGCCGACTCCATCAAGCTACAACCTGCTGAAGGCTTTGGTGAAGACATCGTCCTGACCGCTCCTCAGGGAGCGGTGGCACCATCCGAAGAAGGGGATGAAGCACCAACTGCCGGTGCAGAAGATACAACTTCCCCGGAAGAGCAGGCAGAAGATGAGCCAGAAAGCGGCATTCCGACCTTCCGTATTTTGGGACACATTGACCTGGACGAATGGGATACTGGTGAGCGAGGACAACGAAAAGGGCGGAAAAAGCGAGCGGAAAAGGGAGTAAAGCAACGGCGGGCGAAAGAAGAAGAACCCGAACCAGAAACCGAAACGCTGGAAGCGTCTGAAGTGTCACCCCAGGACGCCTTAGCCGAAGCTTCGCCACCGGTCCGCTTCCGCAAGCGTCGCAAGAAGAGCAAGCAGCAGGTCGATCAGGCAGATGTTGAACGAACGCTGAAAAAGACGCTTCAAGCAATGAGCGGTGGCGAAACGGCTCTGGAAGAGCGCCGACGCCAGCGAAAACTCCGGAAGCAGCAACGAAAGCAAGAAGAATTGCAGCGTCAGGAAGAGCTGCAGCAACTGGAAAAAGTTGTGGAAATTCCAGAGTTTATCACGGTCGCTGAATTAGCCAATGTTCTGGGCGTTACGCCCAACCAGATCATTGTCAAATGTATGGAATTGGGAGTTATCGTGTCGATCAACCAGCGGTTAGACCGGGACATTATCTCGCTGATTGCTGAGGATATGGGATTTGAGGTTCGGTTTGTTGAGGAGCCGCTGGAAGATGCTCTAACAGAGGACGAAGAGGATCGCCCCGAAGATCTCCAGCCTCGTCCGCCGGTCGTTACCATTATGGGACACGTCGATCACGGAAAAACCTCACTACTGGATTATATCCGACAATCCAACGTTGTAGCAGGCGAAGCCGGTGGCATTACCCAGCACATCGGCGCTTACAAAGTCACCCTCCCGGATGATCCGAATAAAGCCATTACATTTCTGGACACGCCGGGACACGAAGCATTCACGGCGATGCGGGCACGCGGCGCTCAGGTGACGGATATTGTGGTGCTGGTCGTTGCCGCTGATGACCGCGTGATGCCCCAGACCGAAGAAGCAATTAGCCACGCCCAGGTTGCTGGCGTTCCCATCATCGTTGCGATCAATAAAATTGACAAACCCGAAGCCAATCCCGATTTGATTAAGCAACAACTGGCGGAGAAAGGACTGCTGGTCGAAGAATGGGGCGGTGATGTCCCGTGCGTCGAAGTTTCGGCAAAAACCGGACAGGGAGTTGATCAATTACTGGAAACCATTCTGGTGGTGGCAGAATTACAGGATCTCAAAGCAAACCCTCGAAAAAAAGCACGGGGAACAGTTATCGAAGCAAAACTGGATCGTGGCAAAGGTCCGGTCGCAACGGTTCTGGTGCAACAGGGAACGCTGCACGAAGGTGATATCTTCGTTTGCGGCTCCACTTTTGGTCGAGTCCGGGCGATGCTCGATGAACGCGGTCACCGGGTCAAAGAAGCAACCCCGGCAACTCCTGTGCAGGTGCTGGGTTTCAACGAGGTGCCAGAAGCAGGGGATAGTTTTGTTGTTGTTGACACGGAAAGCAAAGCGCGGGAAATTGCCCGGCAGCGGCAAATTCTCAAGCGTGAAAAGCTGCTCCATCGCCGCCGACAAATGAGTCTGGAAAATCTCTCTTCTCTGATCCAGGAACACGCCGTCAAAGAATTGCCCATCGTACTCAAAGCCGATGTGGTTGGCTCCCTGGAAGCACTGACCGAAGCTCTGTACAAACTCTCCACTCCGGAAGTTGCTGTCAATGTTATCCACAAAGGTATCGGTGCAATCTCCGAATCGGACGTAATGCTGGCTGCCGCCTCCAACGCAATTGTGATCGGTTTCCACGTCCGCCCCACCTCGGCTGCCAAGCAAGCAGCAGAACGCGAAGGCGTTGAAATCCGGATTTATCGAGTGATCTATGAATGCGTGGACGATGTGAAGAAAGCCCTGCAGGGGATGCTCCAGCCAGAACAGCGGGAGGAAGTGGTGGGCATTGCTGAGGTTCGGGAAATCTTCCGCATTCGGAAAGTGGGAACCGTTGCCGGCTGCTATGTGCAGGAAGGCGTGATCCACCGCAATGATACCGTGCGCGTTATTCGGGACGGGATCGAAATTTTCGAAGGGAAAATCCGCTCTCTGCGCCGTCATAAAGACGATGTCCGCGAAGTGAAAGCAGGATACGAGTGCGGTATCCTGCTGGAAAGTTTCAATGATATTCAGGTTGGAGACATCATTGAGGCAGTACAAATCGTGGAAGTCCAGCGCGTACTGGAAACAACAACGTCATAAAAACGCTCTCGATATGCGATGGGATATCGACCGGAACGTGTGGCACATCTACTTCGGGAAATTCTGGCGGGACCAGTCGAAGCAAAAGCCTCCGAAGTGACCAATGGTTTGGTAACATTAACCCACGTGCGGATGTCCCCGGATCTCAGCGTTGCCAAAGTATACGTGAGCATCTACGGTGCTGATGGTGATCCGGAGCGGGTGATTACGTATCTGAACCACTATGCCAAAGAATTCCGCCGACTCTTAGCGCCACAAGTGCGAATGCGAGTAATCCCCCGTTTGCAGTTTTATCTGGATGATACCTTGGATCATATGGAACGAATTCAACGACTGCTCAAACAACTGGAGCAAGAACGGCAAGAGGGCAAAAATACGGATGAGCAGCAATCCACCTGAGGTAATGCTCAATATTTTGACCCGCTCTTCATCCCTTTCGGATTGGCTCAGTATGCTCCCGGCTATCGGTGGAGAAATTCTCATCGATAAACCACTGCGCTGGACATCCTATGACGTTATCCGATTTGTTCGCCCCTTTTTCCCTGCTTACAAAATCGGTCATACCGGAACGCTGGACCCTTTAGCCACGGGATTGCTGATCCTCTGCGTCGGCAAAGCTACGAAATTCGTATCCTTTTTCCAGAAACTACCCAAGGAATACGAAGCGGTCATCAAGCTGGGGGCAACAACCGCCACCGATGATCGAGAAGCGCCAGAAGAAATCCACGCAGTTGTCGACCACATCGATCGCAAACAACTGGAAGATGTACTTCAGCAGTTTGTGGGAAAAATTCTTCAGATTCCACCAGCATATTCAGCGATCAAACAGGGTGGCAAAAGAAGCTATCGCCGAGTGCGGCAGGGAGAAAAGGTGGAATTAGATCCCAGGGAAGTGGAAATCTACGCAATTGACATTCTGGAGGTAACTCCCCCGCTGGTTCATCTACGAGTTCGATGTGGTAAGGGAGTGTACATCCGATCGCTGGCGCGCGACATTGGCAGCGCAATGGGTACCGGCGGATATTTGTACCAATTGCGACGCACTGCGATCGGACCGTACCGCGTCGCAATGGCACTTTCGCCCGAGGAGCTTGCTCAGCGAGTTGGAAAAACGGTACAGGTACCCAGCGAATGAAGGTCTTCTGGCGAGTTCAGGACGTTCCGCGCGATCCCCATACCGTCTTAAGTGTCGGTACGTTCGATGGTGTCCATCGTGGACACCAGGTGATTCTGCAGAATATGCTCATTGCGGCACAGCAGGACAATTGTCGTGACCTGGTAGTAACCTTCCATCCCCATCCGCGCCAGGTTCTGGCTGGCGATCGCCGTCCCCCCATTCAACTGCTCACCACGATCGAAGAACGGCTGGATCTTCTGGCAAAATTCGGAGTACAGTACACCCTGGTGGTGCATTTTGATAAAACAGTAGCAGCGCTGGAAGCGGAGGAATTTGTCAAACAGTTTTTGGTTGATGCCATCGGGGTATGCCGGATTTTCGTTGGTACAGACCACTCCTTTGGCAAAGGGCGGCGGGGCAATGTGCAGCTTCTCCAGCAATTAGGAAAGCAATACGGTTTCACCGTCGACGCTGTCCCGCCCGTAATGGAAGGAGGAGAAAAAATCAGCAGTACCCGGATTCGCAAAGCGCTGCGGGAAGGGCAGCTTGCGGAAGCTAATCAAATGCTGGGATATGAGTATTTCGTATGTGGAACCGTCGTGCGCGGGGATGGTCGGGGTCAACTGCTGGGTTTCCCGACGGCGAATATTGAACCGCTGGAGCCGCAAAAGCTGTTGCCGAAAAATGGCGTCTACTTCGTATCCGCACAAATCCGTGGACGTCAGGTGTTTGGAATGGCAAATATTGGCACCCGTCCAACGTTTACACACGATTCTAATCCGCGGTTAGAAGTGCATTTTCTAAATTTCGACGAGTACTTGTATGACGAACGCATTTGTGTGGTCTTCCATCAATATTTGCGGGAGGAGCGGAAATTTGACACAGTTGATTTGTTCCTTTCGCAACTGTTCGAAGATCGGATGCAATGCGAAGAGTTAATCGCACAGTATCAGCAGGCAACCCTTGATCATTCATAGAGGAAGTTGAACTCAAAAGGATGTTGCAATGGTAACCAAAGAGCGGAAAGCAGAGTTGATCCAGCAATTTGGCGGCGATCCCAAAAATTCCGGCGATACAGCCGCTCAAATTGCTATTTTGACGGAACGCATCACTGATATTACCGAACATCTGAAACGTCACCCGAAGGATAAACATTCCCGGCGAGGACTGATTTTGTTAGTTGGCAAGCGTCGCCGTTTGCTTCGGTATCTCTACCGAACCGACTACCAGCGATATCTGGATGTCTGCGATCGGCTGGGCATCCGACGCCCGTTTTAATGCGCTGCTGACGGACAACAGGAAGGTACAACAAATAAATCTGGAAGGAGCAGAATGGAGGACGTAGGTGTTCACACTGTATCGTGCGAACTAAATGAAGTAGAATTTTCCATTGAAACCGGTCGTTTTGCTCGCCTGGCAGACGGAGCAGTGATGGTACGGCAGGGAGGGACGATGGTCTTAGTCACAGCCGTTTCTGGCAACGAAATGGATCTGGATTTTCTCCCCCTGACCGTCGATTACCGGGAGCAAATGGGGGCGGCTGGGAAAATTCCGGGAGGCTTTTTCAAACGGGAAGCAAAACCATCGGACAAGGAAATCCTGTCTGCCCGACTGATTGATCGCCCCTGTCGTCCAATGTTTCCCAAAGGATGGCGGAAAGAAACGCAGGTCATCGCAACGGTGTTTTCGCACGATCAAGAATTTGATGCGGATGTGCTGGCAGCAACGGGAGCATCAGCAGCGTTAATGCTCTCCTCTATCCCGTTCAATGGGCCCATTTCCGAAGTTCGCGTCGGGCGAGTCGAAGGCGAATGGATTATCAATCCGCGGGTGAGCCAACTGGAATACTCGGATTTCGATATGGTGGTCGCTGGCATCGACGATTCCATCGTGATGGTGGAAGGAAGTTATTCAGAAGTCTCTGAAGAAGATTTTGTCGCTGCTCTGGAATTTGCCCATCACCACATCCGCCGCCTCAACGCATTGCAGCGAGAACTGGTAGCAAAAGCCGGAAAACCCAAGCAAGAGTTCACCGAACCAGTGTATCCAGAAGCGCTGGTGGCAGAAATTGAGCAGTTTGTCAAACCGCAGATCCAGGAATTCCTCAGTAAACCGACGACCAAATCCGAACGCTCCGAATTTCGCAAGCAGCTCAAGCAGGCGGTAGAAGAACACCTGCAGCCCATTGTTGCGGAGAATCCGGAGTATGCGGATCTCAACCTGAGCCGGATCATCAGCGCTGTTGTCAGCGACATTGAGCGGGAGGAAATGCGCCGAAAAATTCTGGACGAAGGCATCCGGATTGATGGGCGGCGGCTGGACGAAATTCGACCGATCACCATCGAAGTCGGATTGTTGCCGCGAACGCACGGCTCTGCACTCTTCACTCGTGGCGAAACGCAGAGTCTGGCAACGGCAACACTGGGTACCAAATTCGATGAACAGGTCATCGAGGGATTACTTCCAACGTATACCCGGCGCTTTATGCTCCACTACAATTTCCCACCCTACAGTACCAACGAAGTTCGGCGAATGGGAGCAACCTCACGTCGAGAAATTGGGCACGGCTATCTGGCAGAACGGGCTCTGGAACACGTGATTCCACCGGAGGAAGAATTTCCGTATACCATCCGGGTGGTTTCGGACATTCTGATGTCCAATGGCTCTTCCTCAATGGCAACGGTATGCTCCGGCTCCTTAGCACTGATGGATGCAGGGGTTCCCATCCGCAAACCTGTTTCTGGCATTGCGATGGGTTTGATCATCGAAGAAGATGGTCGCTACGCCGTGCTCAGCGACATTCTGGGCGATGAAGATATGCTGGGCGATATGGACTTTAAAGTTGCGGGAACAGCCGATGGGATCACTGCATGCCAGATGGACATTAAGGTGCAGGGCATTTCATACGACATCATTCGCAAAGCGCTGGAACAGGCTCGGCAAGGGCGGCTGTTCATTCTGGAAAAAATGAACGCCGTACTGGCAGCACCACGGCCGGAGCTTTCTCCGTATGCTCCCCGAATCTGGCGCGTGCCTGTCCCACCCGAAATGATCGGTGCGGTGATCGGACCGGGTGGTTCAACGATTCGTACCATTGCAGAAGATACTGGAACGGAGATCTTCATCGAGCAGGAAGGCGTTGCCCTGATCTATGCGCCTAACGAGGAAGCAGCAAAGAAAGCCGAAGCTATCATCAAGGACCTGGTGAAAAAGCCAGAGGTCGGCGAGGTGTATGAGGGCGTGGTACGGGAAATTCGCGAAGGACTGGGCGCACTGGTCGAATTTCTCCCCAACAAGGTCGGTTTGCTCCACATTTCCCAGATCGACTACCGCCGCATCCACAATATCGGCGACGTGCTGGCAGTCGGGGACAAAGTCAAAGTCAAGCTCATCGCGGTGCAGGACGGCAAGTACCGACTCAGCCGCAAGGAGCTGTTGCCCCCGCCGGAGCAGCAGCACCGAGGAGGACGTCCTCAGCGTGGGAATCCTCCGCGCTCGCGGCAACAGCGGGGCACCGAACACCGCAAACCGCGGGGGAACAAGCCGAATCTCCCATTCTAAGGGATTCCTCCCGCAACAACTATTCTCCATACCCGGCTACCAGGTAGGCAGTGTCGGCTGGAAGCGCCGACTGTGGTCGGCAAAGAAAGTGCACCCTAAAGGGTGCGTTCCCGGTGAATGCACACTGAAATGTGCGCTCCCGGATCCTCTTCGATGGTCTTGCCTGTGTCCGGAATTTTTTGTATATTTGCTCCATCCTTGAATAGTGAGTTTCACAATTTCAGGATCTGGAAAATGATGAAACTGAAAACATT
>JALWJX010000104.1 GCA_026996895.1 Candidatus Kapaibacterium sp. | reverse complement strand
CTGTACGAAAATGCGATCAAAAACAATGTCCAGTTCTTCTCTGAATTCTTCGTGACCGATCTTCTGCTGAATCAGGGAGCCGTCGTTGGCGTCGTTGCGGTAGATCTGATGACGCAGGAAATCCACGTTTTCCACGCCAAAGCGGTCCTGTTTGCAACCGGCGGATATGGGCGGATTTACCAGGTTACCTCCAATGCCCACGCCGGCACCGGTGATGGATTTGCCATTACCTATCGACGTGGCATTCCGCTGGAGGATATGGAATTTGTGCAGTTCCACCCAACGGGTTTGTACAAATTAGGCATTCTGGTTTCAGAGGCTGCCCGTGGCGAGGGCGGAATTTTGCGGAATCGTCTGGGCGAACGGTTTATGGAACGCTATGCGCCAACTGTGAAAGATCTGGCGCCGCGGGATATGGTCAGCCGCGCAATGCTGACGGAAATTCGGGAAGGGCGCGGCATCCCCGCTCCCGATGGGAGCTTCTACATCGGATTGGATCTTACTCATCTGCCAGAAGAAGTGATCAACAAAAAACTCCCGGAAATTACCGGCTTTGCCCGAACTTATCTGGGCGTTGATCCGGTCAAAGAATGGATTCCGGTTCAGCCAACCTGCCATTATGCAATGGGCGGAATTCCCACCGATAACGACGGCAGGGTGGTCATTGATGAAAACAATACCCCCATTCCCGGATTCTACGCAGCGGGCGAAGCTGCCTGTGTCAGCGTCCACGGCGCCAATCGGCTGGGGACCAACTCATTGCTGGATCTGATTGTGTTCGGTCGTCGGGCTGGTAAAGCCATTATGGAATTTCTCAATAGCGGCGCAGAATTTATCCCGCTGCCAAAGGACGCAGCCGAATGGACTGAATCGCAGATCCAGTGGCTGCTTTCTTCACAAAACGGCGAGCGCGTTGCGCACATTCGCAGCGATCTCCAGAAAGCAATGATGGAATATGCCGGCGTGTTCCGAACCGAGGAATCCCTGCAAAAAATGGTGTCGATCCTCGCGGAATTGCGAGAGCGATATTCAAAGGTTTCGATTGACGACAAAGGCAAACAGTTCAACACGGATTTGATCGAAGCGCTGGAACTGCGAAATCTCTTAGACACTGCAGAAGCTGTGGTCTATGGAGCATTAAATCGCACGGAATCCCGCGGCGCCCACTATCGCGAAGACTATCCTAAGCGGGACGACGACAACTGGCTCAAACATACACTGTTGTACTACCGCGAAAATCAAGCACCAGAGATCAAATACAAGCCAGTGCGCATTACCAAATACCAGCCAATGGAGCGGAAGTACTAAGGGCACATTGTATGACGGTATATCAGCGCCTGTTACACATCCAGCAAACGAAGCAAACGCGCCTGTGCGTTGGACTGGATCCCCTTCCAGGACGGCTACCGAAAGGTGTCCATCGAAATGTTGCCTACTTCCTGCTGGAAATTTTTGACGCAACACTTCCCTATAGCTGTGCATACAAATTCAACCTCGCTTTCTTTGAACGGATGGGAAGTACTGGTCTCCACACGCTGGAACACCTTTTGCGCACCATATACGAAGTAACCGCTTCCGAAGATCACCGCCCGATCCTGATTGCTGACGTTAAGCGATCAGATGTTCCCCACACCGCTGCAACCTATGCCTCAGCATACCTCGACTTTTTTCCTTTTGATGCCGTTACGGTGAATCCGCTTCTGGGAAGTGATAGCATTCAACCGTTCCTGCGATTTTCCAACAGTCTGGTGTTTCTGTTAGCGGTCACGTCGAACCCCGGCGCCAGCGACTTTCTCTTAGCACCGTGTGGCGATCGTCCATTGTTTGAACGCATCGTGGAAAAAACAGCAACGCTGGCAAGCCACGAACGCATTGGCTACGTGGTTGGAGCTACCTATCCGGAGATATTCCGCTCTCTCCGCTCTGCCTATCCTTCCCACTTTTTTCTCGTTCCCGGCATCGGCGCTCAGGGCGGCGATATGGCGCAATTACGCGAAGCCAACCAGAATCGTCCGGCGCTTTTCAGCGTGAGCCGATCGATCCTTTATGCTTCGTTATCGATAGATTTTGCCGAAGCAGCGCGCCGGCAGGCAGAGCGTTTTCAGCAAGAAAGCTGGTAACTGCTCGCACTCAATCTTACAGACAACTTCCCCGCTCTTCCATTCCCTATTTCCCCATTTCTCCCGATATTTGCAGTTCGATGATCGTTCCATAACAGGGGTTTTCGCAATGCCGGAGCAGCACACAGCAGAGTCCATTGCTTTTTCTGAAGAAGAGCTGCAGCAAATCGAAGCGATCAAAGCACGCTATCCACACCCGAAAGCCGCTCTGATGCCGGTGCTCTGGATGGCACAAAAAAAATTTGGCTGGATTTCGACGGATGTAATGAAATACGTTGCTGAGCTTCTGAACCTGCCCTATGCTCACGTTCAGGGTGTGGCACGATTCTACACGATGTACTTCAAGAAACCGATGGGAAAATACCATATCCAGGTGTGCACCAATGTCTCCTGTATGCTCCGAGGAGCGTATGAGCTGTGGGACTACCTGCGCAAGAAATACAATATCGACCATCTGGAGCGAACGCCCGATGGACTGGTCTCACTGGAAGAAGTAGAGTGTATGGGCGCCTGTGGTGGGGCTCCTATGATCGCCATCAATGAAGACTACTACGAAAATCTGGACCTTGAGAAACTGGAAAAAATTCTGCAGGATGTCGTTCACAAAGAAGGGTAAACAATGACGACCCGTCGTGAGTTTTTGCAATGGCTGGTTTCCGCCACGTTGGTTACCAGCACTGGCATCGCCTCCGCCCTGCCCCTGCGTCTGTTCCGGGATTCAAAGAACCGCATCCTCGGGGAAATCACCATTGCCGTTGCGGACTACCCGGAATTGCAGACGGTTTTCGGTTCCGTGATTCTGGAAATTGATGGTTTGCCCAGTGCTGATCAATGTGCGGGACAGAGTAAAATTGTGGTGACCCGGCTTAGCAATGATCAATTTGCTGCTGTATCTGCTCGCTGTACCCACGCTGGCTGCTGCGTCTCTCCCTATAATGCGCAGCAAGGGTCTATCAACTGTAGCTGCCACGGTTCGCGATTTACTGCCGAAGGACAGGTGATCCAGGGACCCGCATCGGCACCTTTGAAGCAGTATACAACGAATTTCGACGGGACGTTGCTCACTATTACCATTCCGGGACTGGTCAATGTTCCAGATGCGGATTTCCCGACCACAACGGCGATTCTCAATGTGACGCCAAATCCGAACCGTGGAACGGTTACTGTCCAGTTTTCGCTTGCACGTCCAGAACGTATCGAGCTATCGATCTTTTCGATCGATGGACGCCAGGTGCACCGTCTGCTCCGCTCCGAATTCAACAGCGGACTGCACACTGTTCCCCTGCAATTTGCCCTTCCACCGGGAACGTACTTTTTGCGCCTGAACACAGCAAGTGGAACCGTGCAGGACGTTGCCATCACAGTTCAACCATAGGGCTGGGTCTCAACACCCCTTTGCAGCAGTTGTTCTGGCAGGAGGGTTCAGTCGGCGGTTTGGCGCGCCAAAAGCGATGGCGTCTTTCTGCCACGGTCGTCTCTTAGATCACGCCGCTACGGTTGCCCGCCAGCTTACGCCACACGTATGGATCATTAGCAGTCTGCCTTTCCCCATCCGTGATCCGCAGGTACACCGGCTGCTGGACCGATTCCCCTCCGAAGGTCCCTTAGCCGGCGTTCTCACCGCCTTCGAGCAGATACCGCATGTGTGGATCGCTGTATTCCCGGTGGATATGCCATTTCTATCTCCAGCGATTTACCGTCACCTCTGGCGTCAGCGGCGAACAGCTCCGATTCTATGCGCCGCAACCTCCGATTCTCGCTATCCCTTAGTAGCATTCTGGAATCGCTCAACCTATCCACAACTTAAAGCTCTGTTCCAGCAGGGCATTCGCAGCGTTTTTCAGGCACTGGAAATCCTCCCCCACGCATTTGTTGACTGCGCAGCTTTTGCTCGAAACACTTTTCCTTCCCCATTCTTTAACATCCACACCCCCGAAGACTACCAGCAGGTACAATGGTGGTGCCGGCAAATGAGGATATGGGAAAAATCAGGTACGCAGCCAGCATCTTCTTAACACCAGAAGCTCAAACGCCCCGGACATCCGGTCCCCAGATATACTTGTGAATCTGCAACTGGAGCCGGATGGGCAAATGGGTTTCCAGAACCCACTCTGCTAACTGCCGGGGCTCCAGCCACTGCCACACGGGAGAGAACAGCACTGCTGCGGTCCGCTCAAGCAACTGATACTTCGCTACGATCTCCAGTGCCCATTCAAAATCTTCCCGATTGCCAATGACAAATTTCACTTCATCCTGTTTGCGCAACGCTTCCAGGTTGGGATAATAGTTCAGCGGCGCCATTTTCGACGATGGACATTTCACATCCACAATTCGGATGACTCGTGGATCACACAGCCGGATATCAATGTGTCCACCGGTCTCCACCGCAACGGTATAGCCCAGATCGCAGAAGAGCTCCATCAATGGAAACACATTGATCTGCTCCAGGGGTTCACCTCCCGTAAACTCTACAAAGTTCACCTTGTGCTGCGCAACTGCGTGCAGAATTTCCGCGCCGGTCATTTTCTCAGCCGGAAGCCGCCGATCCACTGCATACTGCGTATCGCACCATTTACACCGTAGAGAGCAACCGTGTAAGCGAACGAAGACACAGGGTAAACCGGCACGGGTTCCTTCGCCCTGAATCGAATAAAAGATTTCATTCACCTCAAAAGTTAAATTTCGTGGATCATCCGTGGGCAGATCTGCTGCTGTTGGTTGCTGAAATTTCGGCATCGTCGACAAAATATTCCGATCGTTCTACTGTCTATTGCTGTCTTTTTGTTCCACGACGAACAAGCGGTCGGATGGCTTACAAAATTGCAGTAGTTGGGACAGGATACGTTGGGCTAGTCACGGGTGTCTGTTTTGCTGAAATCGGCAACGAAGTTGTGTGCGTTGATGTCAATGAAGAGAAAGTTGCGAAGTTGCAGCAAGGAATTGTACCAATTTACGAACCGGGTCTGGATGTTCTGCTGGAGCGAAACCTCCGGGAACAACGCATTCAATTTACAACGCAACTGGAATCTGTGCTGCCGTGGGCAGAAATTATTATGCTCTGCCTCCCAACGCCACCCGATGAAGATGGATCTGCCGATCTGAGCTACGTCCTCCAGGTTGCTCGCCAGATAGGAGCCTTCTTAAAAGCAAATCAGATCCGGGATCACAAAATTGTCGTGAACAAAAGTACCGTTCCGGTCGGAACGGCTTTCAAAGTGCGGGACACTATCCTTGGCATCTATCCGGAAGCAAACATAACCGTTGTGAGCAATCCCGAATTTCTGCGCGAAGGATTTGCTGTAGAAGACTTTATGAAGCCAGATCGCGTCGTTGTTGGCACCTCCAACCCGGCAGCAGCAGAAGTAATGCGGCAGTTGTACAAACCCTTTACGCGGAGCGGTAATCCAATTTTTGTGATGGATGAACTGAGCGCTGAGATCACCAAATACGCTGCCAACGCTTTTTTAGCAACCAAAATCTCGTTTATGAACGACATTGCAGCATTCTGCGAAAAAGTTGGGGCGAATGTGGATCTGGTCCGCCTGGCACTGGGAGCGGATCCCCGAATTGGCAAGCGCTTCCTCTTCCCCGGATTGGGCTATGGCGGCAGTTGCTTCCCGAAGGATCTCAAAGCTATTCTCCGCTCTGCGGCAGAAGTCGGCGTACCGCTCCAGATCATCGAAGCAGCGGAGAATGTGAACCAGCTTCAGATCGAGCGATTTGTATCCAAAATCTTTGAACGATTTGGAGAAAAGCTCCACGGTCGTCTCTTTGCCCTCTGGGGTTTAGCCTTTAAACCCAATACGGATGATGTTCGAGAAGCGCCGGCATTTAAAGTTATCGATCGGCTCCTGTCAGCAGGAGCACAACTGCGTGTCTACGATCCCGAAGCAACGGAGAACACCCGGAAGCGATACCAGGATCGCATCGAGTACGGAACAACGATGTACCAGACCCTGGACAATGCCGATGCGCTCATCATTGCCACAGAGTGGAATGAGTTTCGCTTCCCGGATTTTGCCGAAATCCGGCACCGCCTCAAAGCACCAATTATCTTCGACGGGCGCAATGTGTTTGATCTGGACACAATGCGGCAACAACAATTCGAATACTACAGCGTTGGTCGTCCACCCATTGTTCCGGTTACAAATTCCCGGCAATTTGCGGCAAACCCTTGACAGGTTGCGCGAAATTTTGTATATTTGCATTTGGATTAAACAACGAACGGTTCTTTGAAGAGCATAAAAAGTCCTCCTTTCAGGGCGAAAGGTGAGAAGGGGAGTGCCCTCCGGTGAGTGGTGACACCGGGGGGCATTTTTATTTTACCACCATCGAAAAGTTTCTGCTCTCGTTTCGGCTTTCCTTTTTCCCTGCTTACCCTGCACTCTCCGATCCTCCAGGTAACGATTCTTCCTCAAAAATTCGCTCTGTGAGGAGACTATCAAACATTCACTCTGTGAGAAGACCACCAGAAAAGAATAGCGCTATCCCAATGAGCGATGCCGCCCTCTTTGGAAGGAGCGCTTAAGTCCTGAAGCAAATCGCCGATAAGTACGAGCGAACGAAGGATGAAGCAATGTTCACGGATGAACCGGTAGCACACAATGCCCGAAGTCAACGGCATACAGGTTCCATTTCTCCCCAGAGCCGCTTCGACGGCGCCGAAGCCGTCGCGTGCGCCCAAAGAACTTTCTTCCCCGGAACCCTTTGCGAAGGTTTTGCAGTATGCACAGGAACAGTTGCGATTTTCTGCGCACGCTTTAGAACGACTTCGCAGTCGGGCACTGTATCCCTCTCCCGCTGAATTTCAATCGCTGATCAAGGGTATAGAGCTGGCGGCAACCAAAGGAGCACGAAATGCCTTGATTGTGATTGGTCGTAAAGCTTTTGTTGTAAGTGTCGAAAACAAAACTGTGATTACAGCATTAGACCAGCAACAATTGACAGAGCGGATAGTAACAAACATTGACGCGGCGGTCTTTTTTTGACAAATAGCAATGCAGGGATGCATTGATTCACAGGGATTGTGAGTGTGAGTGTCTCCTGCGAGGGTTGGACCCACCATCAGGGTGGGGGACCCTCCTGGAACACTCCGACCGACGGAGGAGTGTTCCCCCTGCTGAATCAATGCCCCGGTTACTTACACGGAAGCAGGGAAATGTTTCATAAAATGAGGGTCTCCCAATGCCATTGATTCGTTCTCTCACAGCTGGTACATCATCGCTCAAAGCGCACCAACAGCGATTTGATGTAATTGCCAACAATATTGCAAACGTGAACACCATTGGCTACAAAGCCAGCCGGGCAAATTTCATCGAACAATTCAACCAAACTTTCCGACTGGGGAGTGCGCCGAACATCATTACCGCCGGCGGTATCGGCGGTATTGATCCATTGCAAATCGGACTGGGCGTCCGCCTGGGAAGTGTGAAGGTAGACTTTGCTCAGGGTTCGATCAAAGTCACGAACCGTCCAACAGACCTGGCACTCCAGGGTCCCGGCTTCTTCGTCGTCGAACGCAATGGGAAACAATTGTTTACCCGCGCAGGAGCTTTTTCCTTCGACCGAGATGGTTTCCTGGTCGATAGCTCGACGGGAGCGTACGTGCAGGGGTACAATCTCAAGAAAGACAGCAATGGTCTGGTCGTTAAAGACTCCAATGGCGTGAACGTCCTGGATCGAACACTGACCAACATCAAGGTTCCGCCAACATTCAAATCAGCGCCACGGCAGACGCAGGAAATCAAATTAGCAGGAAATCTGAACGCTTCGCTCGCTGCCGGTGACACGGTGAATCCCACCGTTACCATCTACGACAACCAGGGCGCAGAACACGTATTGCGGTTACAGTTTACCAAGTCTGCAACGATCAATCAATTCACGCTGGAAGTCTTCATTGACGGCGACACCGCCAACCCCATCCCAATCACTGTGGGTGGTGCCTCAGCAACAACGCAGACGATCACGTTCAACGGTGATGGAACGCTCAGCTCCCCGTTAAATTTCACGCTAACGGCTGCTGATCTCAATGCTACCCTGTCAGCGATTAATGGAGCACCAGTCACTGCTTTCGACGACACAACTCCAAAAGACATCACAGTAATTCTGGCAGAACCAACGGATTTATTGGGCGGCATTACCCAGTTTGCTGCTCAAAGCACGGTTTCTGTAACCAGTCAGGACGGTTACTCATCCGGCGAATTAGAAAAAATCACCATTGATCAAACGGGAAAAATCATTGGTGCCTTCAGCAACGGGCAATCGGAACTGTTGGGTCAGATCGTCATCGCCCAGTTCAATAATCCTGAAGGGTTGCTGAAAGAAGGGAACAACTTCTACAGCGTTACGCCCAACAGTGGACTGGCAAAGATCGGAACAGCGGTAGAAATCTTTCCTGGAACCGCCATTGCCAGCGGCGCTTTAGAAGAATCGAACGTTGACCTGACAGAGGAATTCACAGATATGATCGCAACCCAACGCGCATTCCAGGCTGCGGCTCGCGTTGTCACCGTTAGCGATCAGTTTCTCACCGAAATCACCGCTCTCCGGCGGTAATAACCTCCAGCCGGCTTAAGGAAAAGCGCCCTCACGTTTCCCCGTAATGTGGAACGGGCGCTTTTCCTTTTGGCTATTTGGTACAATTTTTTCGCTTACTGTGCGTTTAGCTGCCTTGTTAAGGGTGTAATAAAACCTTCCTTGTGCATTCTATCTGTATTTCCCTGCGAACGCATAAAGGGTAAGCACGGCAATAAAAGTGAAGTTTCATAAAATCACGTTTCACGTATGGCAACACTCACGAAAAAGGACATTCTCACGGTCGACTTAGATGTCAAGGAACTCAAAAAGAAAAAGGTGGCTGAATTAGTGGAAATTGCCAAAGAACTGGGAATCCAGAACTATGCAGGTATCCGGAAACAAGATCTGATCTTCAAAATCATCGAAGCCTATCATCAACACCAACAAAGCACTAAAGATGCTCCCAGGCAAGACGGCAAAGGGGATGCTGAAGGAGCAATTATCGCTGAAGGCGTTCTGGAAGTCCTCCCCGATGGCTATGGTTTTCTCCGATCCCCCGACTACAATTACCTGCCTTCCCCGGATGACATCTACGTATCACCGTCACAAATTAAGCGATTCGGGCTGCGCACAGGTGATACAGTTCGGGGACAGGTGCGGCCACCGAAAGATGGGGAACGGTTCTTCGCCCTTCTGAAAATTGAAAAAGTCAACCACGTTGATCCTTCGGTCATCAAAGATCGGATTCTGTTTGACAACCTGACGCCGTTCTATCCCACCGAGCGCATCCAACTGGAAACCGTTCCCGGCGAATACGATATGCGCATCATCGATATGCTCTGCCCCATCGGCAAGGGGCAACGGGGATTGATTGTTTCACCGCCGAAATCCGGGAAAACGATTCTGCTCCAGAAAATCGCCAACAGCATCACGCGCAACCACCCTGAGATTATCCCCATTGTTTTGCTGATCGATGAACGTCCGGAAGAAGTAACGGATATGAAGCGTTCGGTGCAGGCAGAAGTGATTTCTTCTACCTTTGATGAACCACCAGAGCGGCACGTGCAGGTTGCTGATATGGTCATTGAAAAAGCCAAACGGCTGGTGGAAGCAAAGCACGACGTTGTGATCTTGCTGGATTCCATCACTCGCCTGGCACGGGCTCATAATGCCGTTGTGCCCCATTCCGGGAAAGTTCTCTCCGGTGGTATTGATGCCTACGCACTGCACAAACCCAAGCGGTTTTTCGGCTCCGCTCGAAAAGTTGAAGAAGGGGGATCACTCACGATCATTGCTACTGCCCTAATTGATACCGGTAGCCGAATGGACGAAGTCATCTTCGAAGAGTTCAAAGGAACGGGGAATATGGAGCTGGTACTGGATCGTCGGCTGGCAGAACGACGCATCTTCCCCGCTATCGATGTTAATCGTTCAGGAACCCGGCGTGAAGAGCTGCTCATCCCGCCTGAGGATCTCAACCGCATCTGGATTCTCCGTAAAGTGCTAAGTGAACTATCGCCACCAGAAGCGATCGAATTTCTCCTTGATCGGCTCAAGGGAACCCGGAACAACAAAGAATTTCTGGAGAATATGAACTGGTAAAGTGAAACCGGACAGGAGTAGAATCCGCTCCTGTCCGGCTTTTTCCCCTCCCTAACTTCGAACAATTTGAATTTCAACCCGGCGATTTTCCTGCCGTTGATACTCATTCTCTTCCTGTGGATACAATGGCTCCTCCTCTCCCTTTCCAATAATTTCCGCAATCTGCCGCTTCGGCACTCCCAGCCGCCGGAGCATTTGCGCAACTGCCTTTGCCCGCCGCAGCGACAGCCGCTTATTCACCGCCGCATCGCCGCTGGTATCAGTATGCCCAATTATCCGCACTTTCTTGTCAGGATTCTGCCGTAAAAATGCCGCCAACTCCCGCAATCGAGCTGTATCCTGCGCCCGAATTGTTGACTTTCCATACTCAAACCACGCCACGACGATCGAACGATTTTCTTGCCACCGATCCTGCTGAAGCTGCTGCTGTGCTGGCTTTGCCGAAGCGTAGTACGAACGCTGTGCGGAAAGCACAGTATCCAGCCCCGGAAATTTAAACGCTACATTGACAAGCCGCACTGGCGTTGCAACCTGCGGACGCGGGTATGCAATACGGTAGTACACCTGCAACATCAGGTAGATCTCCCGGAAAATGGACTCCAGTTCAGCAATGCTCCGTGGAAAATAGGCTTTTCCTCCGGTCACTGCCGCCATCACTTCCAGCAATTGCCGCTGCGGCGCACCGAATGGGCGTTCAAAGCCGATCACAAACAGCTTGGCATTGAGCCGTCGGGCTTTCAAGACCACATCCAGCGGCGTATGCCAGAAAGAAGCGTTATCGAATCCATCGGTAAACAAAATGATCACCTTCCGTTTCGGCACGTTCGCAACGGCATCTATACCAACTGAGGCTGCATCAATGTATGCCGTTCCTCCTGCCAGCAGACCAAATGGAATGAGCGATTGCATTTTCGCCAGATCCATCGTTGGCGGAACGGAATGATACACTCGATGGTCAAACTGAACAACGGTCACTGCATCCTTACCGGGACGCACATAGCGGAGCGCTTCTCGAAACGCCTGCTCCACAAAGCCAATATCGCCACTCATCGAGCCACTATAATCCAGCACAAATGCTGTTACGAACGGCGGTGCAATGTTTTGCCGGATCTCCCGCACGGAAAAGTCCGTAACAGGATAGGGCTTCCCATCGATGGTTTCAACGACAGAGCGCCAGAAAGGTCGAAGACTGTCATTGTACGGTGGCGCTAAATTCGCAACGTAATTGCCATAGCGATCCCGAACGGTACAGTACAGAATCACGGAATCGGCACGATCCTGAGCATCAATCAGCGAAATTTCCAGTCTCGGCTGATCTTTCGGCTTCACACTCTGGGCATTGACAATTCCTCGCAGGTACATTGACGGCTGCGTACTCCGATGTTCCTGTGCGGGTGTCCCACGCGGCACTGTCTTACTTCGTGCCAGCACGTGCACAATTGCCACAAAAGGATATGCAGAATCTCCCCGATACACCCACAGGGTGTAATGTCTGCCGCTTTTTGGCACGACCTGCTTTTTTCCAATCAGCGGCACCCGTTGCCCTTCCAGGCGAGCACTGTCTGCATCAGCAACCACCCAACTGAGGGTGACGGTATCTCCTTCCAGCACCATCGAGGGCATAGCGGTAAACGAAACAGGAGGCGGCTGAAGACTCCGGCAACTCCAGAATAGGAGAGCGAGACCGAAAAGTGTGAAGAAAAAGCGCTGCTTCATCGCAATCGCTGTTTACTGTGACACAAACTCCCAACGCACGCACTGCAACGAACAGCGCCTTCCTCTTCCTGTTCGTTTCCTCTGGTTAAGAAGGTTCCCTTTTTTCTCAAAAATCTGGAAGGAGAAAACCCCGGTCAGGAAATGAGCAGAGGGAAGCGGCAAAGAACTATTTCCTTGCTTCTACCGCCACACGACCGGCACCACTATCCGCTCTCCCCCAAACTCTATCACCCAGAAATAAACCCCTCGACTTACTTCTACCCCTCTGCCATCTTCCCCACCCCACTCTAT